>NZ_NGFP01000012.1 GCF_002149035.1 Streptosporangium minutum | reverse complement strand
GGGCTACAGGGCGTGCAGCGCCAGGCCGACGGTGAACAGCAGGCCGTAGACGAGCTGGAAGCGGCCGGTCTGCTGGAGCGTGGCGATCAGGGCGGGGCCGGTGGCGCCCTGCCTGACGGCCTTCACCGGTCCGATCGCGAGCGGCGTGGCGAGCACGGCCAGCGCCGCGAACGGCTGCCACGGCGTCAGGGCCACCGCGATGACCAGGGGGAGCGCCAGGCAGAGGGTGTAGAGGGTGCGGGTCCGGGTGTCGCCGAGCACCACGGCCATGGTGCGCTTGCCGGCCGGGCGGTCGGTGACGATGTCACGCAGGTTGTTGACCACCAGCATCGCGCAGGCCAGCAGGCCCACCGGGACCGAGGCCGCCAGGGCCGTCCAGGGCAGCCATTCGAGCTGCACGAACGTGGTGCCCGCCACCGCGACCAGGCCGAAGAACACGAACACCGAGATCTCACCGAGCGCGCGGTAGCCGTAGGGCCTGGAGCCGCCGGTGTAGAACCAGGCGGCCGCGATCGACACCGCGCCGACCAGCAGCAGCCACCACGCGCCGGTGGCGACGACCAGGACCAGCCCCGCCGCCGCGGCGGCCAGGAAGCAGCCCAGCGCCGCGGCGAGGACCTCGCGAGGCGACGCCGCCCCCGAACCGACCAGGCGCATCGGGCCGACCCGCTCGTCGTCGGTGCCGCGCACGCCGTCGCTGTAGTCGTTGGCGTAGTTCACGCCCACCTGCAGCGCGAGTGCTACGAACAGGGCGAGCAGGGCCCGCCACCAGACCGCTCCGCCGTACCCGATCGCGACACCGGTGCCGACGGCGACGGGGACGACGGCGGCGGGAAGGGTGCGCGGACGGGCTCCGGCGATCCACTGGCTCGGGGTGGCCATGGTGTTGCGGGTTCCTCTCGGACGTTTGCTGCCGCGGGACCGGGAGCCGGCCGATGGCGGTGGTCCCGGCCGGTGTCCGCGGCTCTGGCTAGCTGATGTCGGTGGCCAGCCGGACCATCCGCACCGGCCGGCCCATGTTCAGGACCCGCTCAGCTCCGTCTTCGCCCCAACCGGCCGATTCCAGGAATCCGAGCGGACCGTGGTTGTCGGCGAACACCCACGTCACGATGGTGTGGTAGCCGTCGTCACGGAGGTAGTCGACCGTCGCGTTGAGCAGGCGGCTGCCGTGCCCGCGCCGGACGTGGTCGGGATCCACCAGGAAGGTGAGCATCTCGGCGGTGGTGGTCGGGTCCAGGTCGGGATCCTCCGCCGGGGCGTGCGAGGCGAGGCCCACCACGCGCTCGGCGCCGCGCATCGCCGCGGCGGCCTCGATGCCGCCGGGACCGAGAGCGGGGAACGCGTCGGTGTCGAGGACGACCTGTTCCACCGCCACCAGCACCCGGTGCCGCGAGGACGGCGGAGTGATGATCGCCTCGTCCCACTGGCGCCGCCACATCTCCTCGGCGGCGGGACCGGTCATCTGCTCCAGCGGTCCCTCGGGAAGGAAATCCCGGTAACCGTATTTCCAGGCGCGGATCTGGGTGCTCGTCACCGCGGCGACATCATCGTGCCGAGCCGCCCGCACGCCTACGTCTGCCATCTCGGCCCGCTCCTTCTCTGCCGTCTGCCGTCGCCTCAGGAAGCGCTGTCTCGTGGGTCTCGTGCCACGCGAGCGGGCATCAGGCGGGTGGATCCCCGAGACAGGCTCCTACACCGTATCGGGGAATCCGACTCAGAGATGACGCGGAGCTGTCTCCGTCTGACGGCGAGCCCGATATGCCCGAGTCTTGGTGCGGTTGCCGCAGACTCTCATGGAACACCAGGAGCGCGAGCGGTTCTTGGACGAGTCGACGAACGCCCACTGACAGGTGCTCTCGGTGCACACCTTCAGCCTCGGCCACATCCCGTCGGCGTACGCGCCCATCACCGCCGCCGTGATCCTGGCCAGCCCGCCGGGCACGCCGGCCGCGACCGGTTCGAGGACGGGGCCCCCGGCGGTCAGGGCGACCCGCAGGGGGAGTCCGGTGAACAGGCGGGGCGGTCCGGGCTCGCGGTCGTCGCGGTCGCGGGTGCGGCCGTCGTGGTTGGCCCGGAGCGCCGCGCGGAGGGCCTCGCGGAGATCGACGGCCAGGGCGAGGTCGTCGTCGCCGGCGGTGTCTCCGGGGCCGATCAGCTCCCGCCTGGCGAGCCACGCGGCCAGCGCGGCGGGAGTGGGGAGGTCGTCGGTCCCGCTCTCGACGTCGTAGCTGTTGACGAAGTCGCACACCAGGTCGGCGGGGTTGTCCATGGTTAGATCACCTCTTCACAACCACTGTATGCCATTAGGGGGTTGTATTCGTTGCGACACCGCCAAAGGATTTTCAATGGTGTTGATCTGGAAGGGGACATGTGGTACCGGGCGTGTCTCGCCTTCCGGGGTCAGGCGGCGTCCAGTGCCGTCGCCAGCCGCCGGACGCCCTCGGCCAGCTCCGGCAGGCGGAGAGCCGCCGAGTGGGTCAGCCGGAGCTGGGGGCCCGGCGGCTCGGCCGGGTAGTAGATGCGTCCCTGGCTCACCATGACGCCCGCCCGCCGGGCCGCCTCCACCACGGTCTCCTCGTCCCGGTCGGGCGGGAGCCGTACCCACAGGTGCAGGCCGCCCCGTGGGAGGAGGTGGATCCCGGCGGCGGGCATCCAGGCGGTCAGCGCGGTGGCGAGCGCGTTCCTGCGGGCCGCCAGCTCGGCGCCCAGCCCGGCCAGGTGGCGCGGCCAGGCGGGCGAGCCGACGAACTCCAGCGCCGTCTCCTGCAGCGGCCTGGCGACGAAGAACGACTCCACGACCTGGCTGGCTCTGAGCCGCCGCGCGGCCGGGCCGCGGGCGACGACTCCGGCGACCCGCATGCTGGGCGACAGGACCTTGGTGAGGGAGTTGACGTGCACGACCGTGCCGTGGGCGTCCAGTGAGATCATCGACGGCGGGACCGGCTCCGTCGCGAAATACCTGGCGTAGTCGTCCTCGACGACGAACGCCCCGGCCGCCCGGGCGATCGCGAGCACCTGCCCGCGCCGTTCGAGGGACAGGGTCGCGCCGGTGGGGTTGTGCAGGGTCGGCTGGCAGAAGAAGACCCGCGCGCCCGTGACGGCGAAGGCCTCCGCGAGGAGCTCAGGTCGCACCCCGTCGCGATCCATGGGTACGGCCGTCGGGCGGAGTCCGGCGGCCCGTGCGGCGGCGAGCGCGCCCGGATAGGTCGGCGTCTCGACGAGGATCGGGGTGCCCGGGGCGGTGAGGGCGCGGAAGGCGTGGGTGAGGGCGGACTGCCCGCCGCTGACCACGAGGGCGTCCGAGGAGGTGACGTCGCCCCCCGCCTCCTGCGCGAACCAGCCGCGCAGCTCCGGAACGCCGCTCAGCGGCGGCAGCGCCCAGACGTCCGGGCGGCGGAGCGCGCGGGTGGCGGCGGCTGACAGGGCCTTCGCGGGGCGCAGGGCCGGGTTGAGGTAGCCGCCGGTGAGCGGGATGACGTCGTCCGGCGGGGGAGTGAGCAGGCCGCTCACCTCCGCGTCGTCCACCACCCGGTCGCCGAGCGCGACCGTCTGCCAGGACAGGTCCGCCGCGCCGCCGACCCGGGTGACCGCGGGGGCCACGTAGGTCCCGCTGCCCGGCCTGGTGATCACTCGACCTTCCGCGGCAAGCCGGGCAAGTGCCCGCGACACGGTCACCGGGCTCACGCCGTGGAGCCGCACCAGCTCCCGGCTTGATGGCAGCCTGTCCCCGGGGCGCAGCCGCGCCGTCTCCTCACGGATCACGGTAGCCAGACGGACGATACTGCTATCGTCATTCATGAATGATAAGGATAGCGCTATCGTCTCAGGTCGAGTAGCGGTCGGCACGCCCGCCGGGAGCGCGGCGTCCTCCGGTACGGCGTGGCGGGGGACCCTGCTGGCCGGTCTCGGGGTGCTGTCGTTCTCCGGGTCGTTCCCGGCGACGGTCTTCGCGATGGAGGGGTTCGACCCCTACCTCGTGGCGATCGGGCGAGCCGTGATCGCGGCGGTCCCGGCGCTGGTCTTCCTGGTGGCGGCCAGGGGGCCGTTGCTGCCGCCCAGATCCCACCTCCGGTCCTATCTCGTCATCGTGGCCGGGGTGGTCTTCGGCTTCCCCGTCTTCAGCGGGCTGGCGCTCGACGCCGGGGCCGGCGCCTCCCACGCCGCGGTGGTCATCGGGCTCCTTCCCGCCGCCACCGCCGCCTGCGCCGTCCTGCGCGGAGGGGAGCGGCCGAAGCCGGTGTTCTGGGCGGCCTGCGCCCTCGGAGCCGTCTCGATCACGGCCTTCACCCTCAGCCGGGACGGCGGCCACGCCACCGGAGCCGACCTGCTCCTCGTGGGGGCGCTGCTGTCGGCCGCGGCCGGCTACACCGAGGGCGGCCGCCTGGCCCGCGAGACGCCCGGCTGGAGGGTGATCTCCTACGCCCTGGTCGTCGCCGTCCCGCTCACCGTCCCCGCGACGGTCGCCCTGGCGCTGACCACGGACGTGCGGCCCACCGCGACGTCGCTGGCCGGGTTCGCCTACGCGGGGCTGATCTCCATGTTCCTCGGTTTCATCCCCTGGTACGCGGGACTGGCCGCGGGCGGGATCGCGCGCGCCGGGCAGACCCAGCTCGCCCAGCCGCTGCTGACGCTGCTGTGGGCCTGGCTCCTCCTCGACGAGCGGTTCGGCGCGGTGACCGTCGCGGCGGCGCTCGCCGTACTGGTGTGTGTCGCCATGAGCCAGCGGGCACGCTCTTGAAAGATGTGACATCCGAGCGCAGGATATGAGCTGTATCTGTCACAAAAGGGGTGGATCATGGCGGACCTGTCGATTCCCGAAGGCGGCTTCTGGCCCGCTCCGGAGATCCCTCAGCCGAACATCTATCCGATGGAGTGGCGGGTCGAGACAGGCAAGCTGGCGGCCATCTACGAGAAGTCCAAGCGCACGGTCTGGAACCCGGCCGACCTGCCCTGGGACGGCCTCGACCCCGGCGACTTCACCGTCGAACAGCGGCTCGGGATCATGTACTGGTTCTCCGTGCTGGCCAACTTCGACGCCTCGGGCCCGGCCGTCTTCGCCCGCGCCACCATCCAGGCGTTCGAGAAGCACGAGGAGGACCCGGTCCGCAAGTGCTTCTTCTCGATCACGCGTGACGAGATGAACCACGAGGAGTGCTGCCAGCGGACCATCGCCCGGCTCTGGCCGGGCGGGCCGCTCGACTGGGTCCCCGCCACCGACCTGGAGAGGGCGGCCCACAACAACATCGGCTGGCTCTACCACAACGGCGGCCGCTACTGGACGGGCTACAGCGGCGCCGTCGGCAAATACAGCCTGCCGGTGCTGTTCACCAGCTTCATGATGGGCGAGATGGCCGCCTCCACCCTGTTCCGCGGCATGGCCACCGGCACCGAGCACCCGGTGTTCAGCGAGATGTTCCACCGCATCGGCCGCGACGAGTCGCGCCATCTCCAGATCTGCATGACCATCCTGGAGAACGAGTGGCCCGGCCTCACCGACGACACCCGCTCGCTGATCACCCGCCAGCTCCGCGCCGGGTTCGTCTTCCTCTCCATGATCCTCTGGGAGCCGCCGGGCGGCTTCTGGGAACTGCCCCCCTACTTCCTGCACAACCACCGCGTCCTGATGGACCACGCCCGCGACGCCGGGCTCGGCGTGCTCTCCTACGAGGAGCAGGCGGAGAACTGGCGGGTCGCCATGGCCCGGATCCGCGCCATCGTGGAGCGCTGGGGGATCGAGTTCCCGGCCATCCCCGAACTCGACATCGAAGGCGTCGAGGTTGACTTCCTCGACCCCGAAGACATCATCCCGGTGTTCTGACCCCGGCGGGACGACAGGGAAGCGCCCCGGGCCGGCTCCATGACCCACTCCGACGCGGAACCGCCGCCGCCACCCGCGCGCGGGGCCGCCTCCGCAGCCTCACCGGCGGGAGGCGACCCGCGACGGTGGAGCTACGTCGTCCTGGTCTTCCTGACCCTGGGGGCGGGCGCGATGGACGGGGTCGCGTTCCTGGCGCTCGGAGGCGTCTTCACCGCCAACATGACCGGCAACCTGATCCTCGTCGCACTCGTCGGCGGGGAGAACTGGCAGATCCGGGTGATACGTTCCGGCCTCGCATGCGTGATCTTCTCCATCGGGGTCTTCATCGGCTTCAAGGTGCCCGACCGCGGCCGGGGGAACGAGTCGTGGCCCCTGGCCGTCACCCGCCTGCTCTGGATCTGCCTCGCCCTCCACGTCGTGTTCCTCATCGGCTGGATACTCTGCGACGCCGAACCCGGGCACTCCTCGACGCTCCTGCTGATCGCCGTGGCGTCCTGCGCCATGGGCCTGCAGGCCGCGGCGGCCCGGCGCGTCAACGTCGCCGGCATCACGACCACCTTCGTCACCGGCACCCTCACCTCGCTGCTGCAGTCGCTGGCGTCGCGCAGGACCGCCGACGCCCTCCGCCGCGCGGTCATCGTCCTGGCTCTCGCCGCCGGCGCGCTCTGCGCGTCGCTGGTGGTGCACCTCGCACCGCTCTGGGCGGGCGCGGTGCCGCTGCTGTTCACGATCTTCGCGCCCGTCACCGTCGTGACCCGCCTGCGCCCGCGGAGGGCACGGCGCCCGCCCACCGGTACGGCTGGCTGATCCGGGTCCCGGCCGCGGGGAGGCCTGCGGCGGTGCCGAGAACCGGTGGGCGGCCGGTCAGCCGGCGGTGGTGCCGGGAGCCGGGAGGTGGCCCGGTCAGCCGATGGCGGCGCTGAGAGCCGGCAGGTAGCCCGAGGACTGCCCGCGCCGGTTCGGGTGGTAGGACTGCCAGGTGTTCGTCGGCATGATGCGGGTGATCCATTCCCGCTGGATCCCGCCGGGAGCGCACACCCCGTGCCCGGCGAAGGCGTCGCGCACGTCCACGTAGCGGAAACCGGCGTTCTCGGCCTGCTCCCGGATGACCGTGTTGATGTGGTCGGCGAGCAGGTTCATGCGGTCGCGCCTCCATTCGGCGACGCCGCAGCCGAACGGGTGGCCCGGCTCGAACAGGTGCGGGTAGCCGGAGACCAGGACCTCCGCCGCCGGGGCGGCGTCACGGATGGCGCCGTAGGTCCAGGCGAGCTTGCCGGGCAGCCTCTGGTCGACGAACCGCCCGGCCTCGTCGAGGACGCGGTTGCAGTCCTCGGCCTCGCTGCCGACCACGACGCAGTTGACGACGGCCGCCTCGAAACCGGCGTCGTTGCCGCCGATCGTGACGGTGACCAGGGTGGTGTCGCCGTCCAGGGCGTCGGGGACCTGCCGCGCCACCACATCGTCGGTCACCGCCCCGCCGCACGCCTCGTACCTGAAACCGTCGGGACGGTTGGCGCGGGCCCACAGGATCGGGTGGGAGTTGGCGCTGCGCCGGCACAGCCCGCTGTCGGGGTCGTAGTCCCCGGCGCCGGAACCGGAGGAGAAGGAGTCGCCCAAGGCCGCGTAGTTCACCTGCGTCGCGGCGGGCCGGGCGGTGGCCGGGACGGCACCGGTGCCGGTGCCGAAGGTGATCAGCGGGACGGTGACGAGGGCTGCGAGAAGCTGGTGGCGCACGGTTTCTCCTGTGGCTGATGCGACTGAACGTAACGATAAGCAATGTATTCGTCACCCTGTGTGGCGTCGCCTGGGCGCGCGGGCGGAGCCCACCGCCGTCCCGGTCGGCCCGGCCGGTGCCCGCTCCCCGGTCCCCGTGACGCGCTCCGGCCCGCGCGGTGCCCCCCTGTGGAACCGGTCCGTAGGCGTCGTGCCCGGTTTCACGGCGGGACCGCCGTTTCCGCGACGGGACCGCCCGGGAGGTGTCCCTCAAGTGATGACTCGACCCACAATGGGGGGCCGGAGCACCAGCCTCCGGTCCCGCCGGTCACGAAGTACGGAGGCGGGAGCCGTTCGGTGGCACAGGGAGGACATGTCGTGGGTGGAAGTCTCGCGGTGGGAGACGTGGTCGAGGATTTCGAGCTTCTCGACGAGACCGGGACGTCACGGCGGCTCAGTGACCTCGTGGCGGCGGGGCCGGTGGTGCTGTTCTTCTACCCGGCCGCCATGACGTCGGGGTGCACGGCGGAGAGCTGCCACTTCCGGGACCTGGCGGCCGAGTTCGCCGCCGTGGGGGCGACCCGGGTCGGGATCAGCCGCGACGCGGTCGACCGCCAGCGGCGGTTCGCCGACACCTACGACCTGGGCTTCCCCCTGCTGTCGGATCCGGACGGCGCCGTCGCCCGGCAGCTCGGCGCCCGGCGCAACATCGCGGTGGGGCCCTTCCTCACGCGCCGGATGACCTTCGTCGTCGACGTGGACCGCCGCCTCCTGGAGGTGATCCACAGCGAGACGAGCATGCAGGCCCACGCCGATCGGGCCCTGGAAGTCTTGCGGTCGCGGACCGGAGCGTGACCGGACAGGGGGAGTGGCGTCTTTTCGCGTAGAGGTCCCGGGACGACCCGCGGTGTAATCGTGGCCTTGTGACGGAGACGCTGAGGTGAGACAGCGAAACTCTCCGGAACCGGCAGGAGCCCGCATGGTCACCCTGGGATTTCTCATTCCGCTCGAAGCCAAGCTCGGCAAGGAGGCCGAGGTGGAGAGCTTCCTCAGGGAAGCGCTCCCGCTCGCCGAGGCGGAGCCCGCGACCACCGCCTGGTTCGCGATCCGCATGAGCTCTTCGCTCTACGCCATCGTCGACTTCTTCCCCGACGAGCCGGGCCGCGAGGCCCACCTGCAGGGTGAGATCGCCAAGGCCCTGACGGAGCGGGCCCCCGATCTCTTCGAGAAGCCTCCGAACATCATCAAGATCCAGGTCATCGCCGCCAAGCTGCCGGACTAGCGTGGCGGCGGAACCGCGGGACCCGTCCGACCCGGCCGGGGCGGCCGCTCCCCCGGCGAGGACCCGCCCGCCGGGATCGGCGCGGCCCTTCGGGAATCCGCGCCCTGCATCCGACGAAAGCCCCGTCAGGTCGGCACCTGAGGGCCTGTCCCGGCGATCGACCCTTTAGTCTCCAAGGCATGGCGAGCCTTCCAGACCGGGATCCGCGGGAAATACGAGCCGCTGACCGCGACCGCGACCAGACTTCCGCAATTCTCCGCAACGCGGTCGGCGACGGCCGGCTGACCATGGACGAGTTCGAGGAAAGGCTGGCGGCGGTCTACACCGCCAAGACCTACGCCGACCTGGAACTGCTCACCGGCGACCTGCCGGACATCTCCCGCTCGACGGCCACGCCGAGCTCCATCGATTATGACCCGGACGCGCCGACCAGCGGCGTCGCCGTCGGGATCATGAGTGGCTTCAAGCGCGCCGGCCGCTGGCGGGCCCCCCGGAACTTCACCGCCCTGGCCTTCTGGGGCGGCGGCAAGATCGACCTCCGTGAGGCGGTGTTCACCGGGCGGGAGATGAAGATCCGGGCGTTCGCCGTCATGGGGGGTGTCGAGGTCGTCGTGCCCGACGACGCCGAGGTGTTCGTGACCGGGCTCGGCTTCATGGGCGGGTTCGGCCATGAGGCGAGCGGGGTCGGCCGGCCGGGCGCGCCCCGGATCGTGGTGACGGGGTTCGCCTTCTGGGGCGGGGTCGAGGTCAAGCGCAAGGCCCGCAAGAAGAAGAGCAGGTAGCGAGCGGCCCGCCGACGCGGGCCTTCTCCGCGTGCCGCGGGACGAGGCACGGACGGATCGCACCTTCACGCCCGGCCGACGAGTTCGGAGAGCCGGTCATGGTGCCCGCCGCCGAGGAGGAGCGACCGCTACGGTTCAGTGGCCGGCTCGTGGTCAACCCGGCCGCCCCGGAGCTCGACGGGCTGGACAGGAGCCTCGGCATCCACTCCGGCTTCGCCGTCGACGTCTGCTCGCTCACCCCGGCCGCTGCGCCTGAACACCGGAAGATGGACGGCGAGGACCTCGCCTCGGTGACCTTCGGCGTCCAGTCCGATCCGGACGCCGGATAGCGGCTCCGTGCTCAAGCCGTCCAGCGGCTCATGACGGGGTCCGCGATGACGCGGACCGGCAGGCACAGGGTCTGACCATCCACCCTGAACAGCTCGTCGCGGGAGTCGAAATAGCCTAGATCGGCCAGTACGTGGCCCGACAGGTCGCACGCCGTGCAGGTGACACCGTCCCAGTCCACGGCGGTGCGGGCGACCGCGTCGAAGAGCGTCTCGCCGTCGGTGTTGGTGAACCGGCCTCCCGCCCGCAGGGTGCCCAGGTCGCCGTAGAGCTCCGAGACGGCCGTCCACCGGCCGTCGAGAAGGAACTCCGGCCAGGCGAGCACCACCTGGCGGGGGATCAGCGCCCGCAGCCGGGGAAGCGCGGATACCAGAAGCGTCCCTCCACCAGCAGTCCTCTGACCCGGCTGGCGATCCCACAGGCCCGCGCCACGGCCTCCAGGAGCGCCAGCCGCTGGCTGCACGACCCACGCCCCAGGGCGAGCGTCCTGGAGACAGGCTGCCCTTCGTTCATGGCGTACACCGGGCGCACCCGTGCGGCGATGAGCCGGTGGGCCGTGATCAGCAGATCCCGGCCCGTCCCGGCGCCCGGGTCCTGGACTCCGGCCGCCAACTCCAGGACCCGGGGATGCTCCCAGTCGAGGATGGGCGTGGCCGCCAGCCCGCCTCCGGCCGTCGCCCGGCGGGCAGCTGCGGCGCGACGGCGCCGTGATGGTGAGGGCATCGGCTCCATTTCATGATCGTGTCTTCGGTCCATGATGCACCCGGTGACGCCCGCCGCGCGTGCCGGTGCCCGGGTCGGGCATGCCCGACCGGCCGGCTACCGCGGGCGCACCGTACGGAAGAACCGCCGGATGTCCGAGATCAGCAGATCCGGAGCCTGGAGCGACGCGAAGTGCCCGCCGCGGGGGAACCGCGACCAGTGGGTGATCGTGTTCGACAGCTCCGCCAGCCCGCGGATCGCCCGGTCGCCGAGGAAGTTCGCCACGCCCGTCGGAACCGGTGAGGGCACGGGACGCCGGCCCCACGCCTCCGAACACCACGGCGGCGGGCCAGGTGGCAGGGGCCGAAGAGGCTTCGCTGCGCGCTCTGACCAGGATCGAGCAGGTGCTGCCGTCCCGGTTGCGGCACCAGGTCGCCGCGCTGAAGGGCGCGGTGGTCGCGATGTCGCCGGGGAACGGATCCACCGTGGAGGTGGATGGCAAGGATCTCGCCTCGGTGGCATTCGGCGTCCAGTCCGATCCCGGGGACGGATAGCGCTTGTGCTCGCCGATCTCCGTGATGGCAGCCGGGACCCGGTGGCTCACTCTCACCCGCATGCGACATGCAAGGCTTCGGCGGCTCCGGTGAAGAGCGGCAGAAGCTGCTCTGTCTCCGGATGCGGGATGGATTCCCATGGGTATGAAGCCGAGCTCGTCTCTTCAGCGCCCTTCGGCCCAGAGTCCGTCGAGGATGGGCCCGATGCACTCGGTGCCGGCGAGCGTCCGCTCTCGCTCCGCCTCGGTCGCGGGAGGGGGGAGTTTCGCGGAGTCGGGCCACTTCTCGGGCTGTGACACGTACGTGCCGCGATGGGGCACCGTGTAGACCCATCCCTGTTCCCGGAGAAGGCCGACCGCGCGACGCACCGTCTCCCGGGCGACACCGTGCTGCTGCATCAAAGTGCTCTCGCTCGGTATGGGGCGTCGGGGTTTGAGATCACCGTGTCTGATGCGGCGGACCAGGTCCTTGGCGATCACCTGGTAGAGCGCTGTCCTCTGCGGTTCACGCCGGGTCTTACCGGCCGGGCCGACGAACGTGCCCTCGCCCTGTGCCGTATGGATGAGACCCTCGTCCCGGAGCACTCTGATCGCTCGCCGGGCAGTCGTCCTGGCGACGCCGAACTCGCTTCGCAGCTCGGTCTCACTCGGTACGGCGTCGCCGGGAGCGAGCCGACCTGCCAAGATGCGCCGCCGAATGGCGTCGGCTATCTGAACGTACAGATGGGTGTCGCCCTCGTGATCCAGCACAGCCACACGGTAGTGGGGCGGTCGGGGAAATGGAGTGGTGAACCGCACCAATTGATATGGGTGGTAGACCTATGGTGACTGCTTTGCGGGCATCTTGGTTATTTTGTCGGTCGGGGCCAGCTCTCGGCGGGTGACACGTACGTGCCGCGATACTCCACGGTGAACACCCATCCCTGATCGCGCAGGAAGGCCATCGCCTGGCGCACCGTGGCTTTCGCGACGCCGTGCTTGCGCATCAGCTCTTTCTCGCTGGGGATGCGCCGGTTCGGCAGCAGTTCACCCGCCTCGATCCGGCTTTGAATCCCTGCCGCGATCTGCTGGTACACCGGAATCTGATCGGCCGGCCTCGGAGTTCCCGGCTCGCCGACGAAGGTGCCCTCTCCCTGGATCGTGTAGGCGAGTCCCTGCTCGCGGAGTTCGCGGGCGACCCGGCGTGCCGTCGTCTTGGCGATGCCGTACTCGACCTCAAGCTCGGCCTCGCTGGGCACGGCTTCGCCGGGTCCGAGATCACCGGCCGCGATGCGCGTGCGAATCATCTCGGCGACCTGCTTGTACACCGGTACTGGGCCCTCACGGTCAAGCATGCTCTGCATGATAGACCAAAAGGTACGTCTAGCCAGAAACCAGACGTCTGATCGACTAATGAATACGTGTACTAGACCATTGGAATTAAGGTGAACTATGATCCTTGAGTGATCGGCCAGAAGTGAGGGGTGAACGGTGGTCGTGGCGTGGGGGGAGCGGCATCACGGGCACCATCTTGCGCCGTTGCAGGCGACGCATGAGGTGATCGACTGGCGGCCGGAGGTGCCGAGGGCCGATCGGGTGAGGGTGAAGGAGCACACCTGTGACTGCCGGGCGACCTTCTACGAGCTGTGCCGGGCGGGTGGGTTGATGTTCGTACGGCGGACGCACCGGCTGAGAGGAGTGGTGACCGTGCACGAGGCGCCTTGGGTGCTCTCCAAGGAGGTGGAGGCGTTGTGGCTCCGCCTGCTGATCGGCAGCGCGCGTTGACCA
This sequence comes from Streptosporangium minutum, assembly GCF_002149035.1. Lineage (GTDB taxonomy): Bacteria > Actinomycetota > Actinomycetes > Streptosporangiales > Streptosporangiaceae > Streptosporangium > Streptosporangium minutum. The sequence continues at coordinate 57,171 of NZ_NGFP01000012.1, read as the reverse complement.
CCCGGCAAGCACGTTCGGTGGCGGGGCGAGTGCCCCTCCGTCCGGGCATCCCATAGCTCCCTGCCTCTCCGATGGGCCATGACGGTCGGGGAGGCAGGGCGGTGGTCCCGCATCCGTTGAAGGGCGGATGCTGGACCACCATCCAAGCTCCCGGCGGGCATCTCTTCCCCACCGCCCGCCGGGTCTCGCTCCCGGCGGGCCATCCCATGAATCCGCCCGCCGGGAGCCGACGGTGGTCCCGCGCCAACCGGGTGGCGCGGGACCACCGGCAAGAGAGTCCCGTCGAGGGAGCCGCTGCCAGGCGAGGCACCGTCAAGAGAGCCACGGTCAAACGACTTGCAGCCGGGCGAGCCGCCGCGCGGGGAGTCACTGTCGAGCGAGCCACGGTCAAACGACTTGCAACTGGGCGAGCCACTGTCAGGCGGGAGTGCCGTCAGGTGGAGGCCGCCTCAGGCGGCGATGCGGCGCCAGGCGGTGTCGGTGACGATCACGTGGTCGAGGAGGCGGAGGCCGACGGTCTCGGCGGCCTCGCTGAGACGGGCGGTTACCTCCAGGTCGGCCGGACTGGGGTCGAGGGAGCCGCTGGGATGGTTGTGGGCCAGGCCGAACGAGGAGCCGCCGGAGGTGAGGACGGTGGTGATGATCTCGCGGACCGGGGCCGGGGCGTGGTCGCTGCCGCCCTCGCTGACGATCGTCTTGCGGGTCACCGCGCCGGCCGGGTCGCAGACCACCACGACCACGCGTTCGTGGCTGAGGCCGCGCAGGAGCGGGGAGGCGACGGCGGCGAGGTCTCCCGAGCAGGTGATCCGGCGGCGCTCCGGCTCCGACTGTGCCTGCCGTACGAGGTGGAAGGCGGCGATGACCCGGGCGGCCTTGGCCGGGCCGATGCCGGGGACCGACATCAGGCGGTGGGCGTCGGAGCGGGCCAGCCCGCGCAGGTCGCCGCAGTGGGCGATCAGATGGGAGGCGAGCTCGACCGCGTTGGTGCCCCGGCTTCCCGAGCCGATCAGCAGGGCGAGCAGCTCCCGGTCTGCCAGGGCGGTCGCGCCATTCGACAGGAGCCGCTCGCGCGGCTGGTCGTTGGGTGGCATGTCCTTGACGCGCAATCGGCACCTCCGGCTCGGGAAACCAGGTCGGTTCTACCAGGGCGCACCGACAGTCCGGCCTCGGGCGCCCGGATGCCCCCGGGCGGCGATCCGCTGGTGAAGGATGTCACCGTTCACGTCCAGGACGGCCGGACGTCCTCGGACGGGGTCCGTAGGTGGGGGCCTCGTTCCTGCCCGCCCGTCATTCCCGTCCGCCGTCCGCCGTCCGCCGTTCGCCCGTCGTTCGTGCGTCGGCCGTGTTCCCGTCCGCCGTTCGCCCGCCCGCCGTGCGCGGGCGGGCGACACGGTCTCGACGCTTGCCTCGGCCGTCGCGGTCACCACCGGACCGCGTCTGATTGTGATGCACATCACAATCTAGGCTGGCGAGAACCCGTGGCGATCCCGTCGGCTACCTACCAGGCAGATCCGGCACGACAAGGGATCACCACGTAGCACGGGCTGAGAAGCCCTCCGCGAAGGAGTCGCCATGCGCAAGAAGACGATCGCCGTGATCCTCGGGGCGAGCTTGACCGCCGGGGTGCTCGGGCTGGGCGCCGGCGGTGCGTTCGCCGGTGACAAGGCCGGCACGACCGGTGTGACCGGCACGACCACAACCGAGGTGGCTGCGCCGCGGCCGCCGAAGGGCGCCAGGGCGGTCGTCCAGGTCAGCCCCAACCCCACCGCCAGGCGAGGTGAAGAGGTGACGATCACCGGCCACTGCGGCGGAGGTAAGAAGCTCAACGCCGTGTTCAGCGGGTTCAGCGGCAGGCCGGTGCTGAAGAACATCCGCATCATCGACGACAACCCGGACGGATTCGTGGCGAAGGCGACCCTCTCCCGCGAGATCGGCAACGGCGTCGGTCCCGTTTTCGTCGACTGCGGCGGCGAGGCGGGCGTGACCCTCCTGGTCACCCACGTCTGATCCGGACCTTCCTCCGTGAGCCCCTGGGCAGGCCCGATGGCCCCGAGGCTCCGGTGGGTCACGGAGCGGTCCGCCGGTGACCGTCCTCGCCGACGCGGCTGCCGGGGCCGGAGCCGGAGCCGGGGAGGCCTCAGCCGGAGGCCAGTGCCCGGTCCAGGGCGTCGAAGGAACGGTTCAGCAGGGCGATGTGGTCGTCTATGACGTCATCGAAGCGTTCGCCGGCGAGGATCCGGCGGGCGGTGATGATGTAGGTCGTGCGGTAGGCCGAGACGGCCAGCCCCGCCGTCACCCGGGGCCACGGATCGCCGGGGCCGGCCCCCGAGGCCTCGGCGAACAGCACGCCGAGCAGGTTCTCCAGCCCGTCCACCAGCTCCCTGGCCCGTGCCTGCAGCGACGGGGAGTCCAGGATGACCTGCCAGAAGAACTGGTAGCCGTCACCGACCCCCCCGAGGGGGTGACGCCGCTCCAGGAGGTCCAGCAGCAGACGGCGCAGCGCGGCCGGCGGCTCCTCGCCCTCGGGGCGCTCCCGGACCGCCCGGGTGATCAGCTCGGCGGCCTCGGGGAACCGGTCGAGGAAGAGGTCCTCCTTCCGGGGGAAGTAGTTGAAGACCGTCTTCGTCGAGACGCCGGCCGCCTCGGCCACCTCGGCCACCGTGACGTTGTCGAACCCATACCTCATGAAGAGGCCTGAGGCCACATCCGAGATCAGTTTGCGGGTCTGCAGCTTCTTCCGCTCGCGGAGTCCAGGCTCGTTGCTCACAAAATTACTATAGTTGATAAAAATTTATAGTTGAAGTAAGTTTTTAGCGACGGTAGATATTTCGCCAGGAGGTGTGGCATGTCGTACGACGTCGACGTGGTCGTGGCCGGGGGCGGTCCCGTGGGGTTGATGCTGGCCTGCGAGCTGCGGCTCGGTGGCGCCTCGGTGGTGGTGCTGGAACGGCTGACCGAGGTGGACCCCACCATCAAGGCCGGGTCGCTGAACACGCCCAGCGTGGAGGCGCTCTACCGGCGCGGCCTGCTGCCCGGCCTTCAGAAGGCCCAGGAGGAGAACCTGGAGCGGTTCGCCGCGTTCATGCGGCAGCGGCTCCCCGAGGGCAAGCCCGCCAAGGCGCCGCCGAGGTTCGCCGGTCACTTCGCGGGGATCACGCTCAGTGCCGACCGGCTCGACCCGTCCGACCCCGACCTGAACGGACACGGCCCCGCCGATCTGGTCGGCATGGTCGGTCAGCAGCAGCTTGAGGTCCTCCTCGCCGAACGCGCCGCCGATCTGGGAGCCGAGGTACGCCGGGGCGTGGAGCTGACCGGTTTCGAGGCCGACGACGACGGGGTGACCGTCGCGACGGGCAGGGGGCCGGTCCGAGGGCGCTGGCTGGTCGGCTGCGACGGGGGCAGGAGCATGGTCCGCAAGCTCGCCGGCTTCGACTTCCCCGGCACCGGCCCGGAGATCACCGCCCATCAGGCCATGGTGGAGATGGAGGGCGCCGAGGCGCTGGGGGCGGGCTGGCACGCCACCCCCACCGGCGTCTACGCGCACGGCCCGATGCCCGGCCGCATCCTCACCGTGGAGTTCGGCGGGGCCCCCGCCGGCCGGGACACCCCCGTCACCGCCGATGAACTGCAGGCGTCGATCAGGAACGTCAGCGGGGCCGACGTCGTCGTGACCGGCGTCAAGACCGCGACCCGGTTCACCGACAACGCCCGCCAGGCGACCACCTACCGGCTCGGACGGGTGCTGCTGGCCGGCGACGCCGCCCACGTCCACTCGCCCTTCGGCGGCCAGGGCCTGAACCTCGGCCTCGGGGACGCGGTGAACCTCGGCTGGAAGCTCGCCGCCACCGTGCGGGGGTGGGCGCCGGAAGGGCTACTGGACACCTACACCGCCGAACGCCACCCAATCGGCGCCTGGGTGCTGGACTGGACGCGCGCCCAGATCGCGCTGATGCGCCCCGACCCCCACGCCAGAGCGCTGCGCGAGGTGGTGACCCAGCTGACGGAGACCGTCGCCGGGACCACCCACTTCGTCAAGAAGATCTCCGGGGTCTGGCAGCGCTACGACCTTCCCGGCGGCCACCCGCTGGTCGGCGGCAGCGCGCCGGATCTCGAACTGGCCGACGGGTCCAGGCTCGCCGACCACCTGCACGGGGGCGGGGCGCTGTTGCTGGACCCGGCCGGAGAGCTGCGGGGCCCGGCATCCGGCTACGACGACCGGCTGAGGGTGGTCGCCGAGGACCTCCCCGGCCGGGCCGGGCTGGCGGGACTGCTCGTGCGGCCCGACGGCGTCGTCGCCTGGGCCGCCGACACCGGCCAGGTGGACTTCGGCGCGCTGGAGGCGGCCCTGTCCGCATGGCTCGGCGCGCCCGCCGTGGCGGGCGCCGGTGCGGGAGCGGCGCGGGCGTCGGCCTGAGCGTCTCCCGGATCCTGCGAAGAAGCCGGTCCGGGCCGCTCAGGGCTGTAGGGAGTGGGCGTAGACCAGGCGGAAGCGGTCGCCGGGGATGACGATGTCGCTGGTCTCGACCGGGCGGTCGCCGGCCCAGTGGGTGCGCTCCACGTGCAGGACGTGGACGCCCGCGGGGAGGGCGAGGGTGTCGCTCTCGGCGGGCTGGGGGACGCGGGTGTAGACCTGCTCCACTATCTCGGTGACCTTGACGCCGAGGGCGGACAGCCGGGCTACCAGACCGCGGGAGCTCTCCTCGGCGGGAGGCTCGCTGAACTCGGCGGGCTCGTAGGAGGTGGCGAGCTGGACCGGCCTGCCGTCGCCCCGGAAGACGTAGTGGGTGCGGGTCACCGGGGCGGAGTCGTCCAGGCGCAGGCGCTGGGCGATGTCCGGGGTGGCCTCGGCGGGCTCGGCCCGCCAGTCCCAGGTGGCGCGGGCGCCCTGCGACTGGATGTCGGCTCCGAAGGGGGCGTGGTGGTCGTGGAAGCGCCAGCGGTGCAGGGGGAGCAGCACCGGGCGGTCGCGGACGTAGTGGCCCGAGCCGACGCGGCCGACGATCAGGCCCTCGGCCGCGAGCACGCGCAGCGCGTGGCGGGCGGCCGTCTCGCCCACGCCGTACTTGCGGGTGAGCTGGGCGCGGGAGGGGATCGGCGCGCCGGGGGGAAGGGAGCCGTCGACGATCTGCCGGCGGATATCGGCGACGACGCGCAGGTAGACAGGATCGGAGGTTGCCACGTGTCCATCCCTGGGTTCGACAGGCGTCGTCCCATCCTGTCGTATTCGATGGGCAACTCAGGGTAATGGCGGCAATTTGGAGCTCCAACTTTGGGGTGCTCTGAAAAGCGGCTGAAAATATCTCAGAGACCGTGTAACGCCCGCGTAAGCGCCCGCGATTCAACGGTAGAGGCCGCCGATGTGTGTACCCCCGAGCACATATCGGCGGCTTCTTTCATGTCCGGGAAATGATGATCATGTTAAAAATGGACATAAATCCTCTTACTTCTTTTTTGCTCACATATGGAACATTTGGTGGTCTCTGTCGCCCGGGTGGCGGCCGTACCCGCCCGGAGGCGGCCCGACGCCGCCGGACGACGCGGCGTATCCGCCTTTACGGCATGTGACGAGGTGTCTCGGGAGGGTTTTCACCCTTCGGTCCGAAGGTGCACTGAGGCTAGGCGGGGTGGCGGGGTCCACCGTTTGGGTGGATCCGGGTACCGTTCGGTCTATGGCAGCGCCAACTGGAACCTCCGACGCACCCTTCGGCCGCATGCTGACCGCCATGGTCACGCCGTTCACCGATGACGGCGCGGTCGACTACGAGGGGGCGCAGCGCCTTGCCACCTACCTGGTGGACGAGCAGCGCAACGACGGCCTCGTCGTGAGCGGCACGACGGGTGAGTCCCCGACCACCTCCGACGACGAGAAGGAACGCCTCCTGCGCGCCGTCGTCGAGGCGGTCGGCGATCGCGCCGCCGTCGTGGCCGGAGCGGGCAGCAACGACACCCACCACAGTGTCGGGCTGGCCCGCGGCGCCGAGCGCGCGGGTGCCCACGGCCTCCTGCTGGTGACGCCGTACTACAGCAAGCCGCCGCAGGAGGGGCTCTACCGCCACTTCACCACCGTCGCCGACGCCACCGGCCTGCCGGTCATGCTCTACGACATTCCCGGCCGCAGCGGCGTGCCGATCCAGACCGCCACCCTTGTACGGCTCGCCCGTCACGAGCGGATCGTCGCGGTGAAGGACGCCAAGGCCGACCTGTTCGCCGGGTCGCAGATCATGGCGGCCACCGACCTGGCGTTCTACTCCGGTGACGACACGCTCAACCTGCCGTGGCTGTCGGTCGGCGCCGCCGGGTGCGTCAGCGTCGTCGGGCACGTCGTCGGCGCGGAGATCGCCGCGATGATAGGGCTGTACCGCTCGGGCGACGTCTCGGGCGCGCTCGCCGTCCACCGCAGGCTGCTCCCGGTGATCTCCGGGATCATGACGCAGGCCGGCGGTGTGATCATGGCGAAGGCGGCGCTGACCCTGGTGGGGCGATCCGTGGGACCGGCGCGACTGCCACTGGTGGAGGCCACCGAAGAGCAGGTCGCGCGGCTGAGAGAAGACTTGATCGCGGGCGGCGTGAAGCTGTCCGACGGGGTTGTTTCATGAGTAGGAACGTCGCGACCGGCATCGGTCGCAGTGGGGAGGAACGGGAGTTTGAACAACAGAGGAAACAACGGTCCGCTGAAGACCGGAGTGCTCGGCGAGGGAGCAGTCCTGCCGACCGGGGGACCAGCCCACGCTTGTGAGACCTGTAAGAGAGGTGTGACCGCATGAGTCACCCCCATCCCGAACTCGGGCCGCCGCCGCTGCTGCCCGAAGGCGCGCTGCGCATCGTCGCGCTGGGCGGTCTCGGTGAGATCGGCCGCAACATGGCGGTGTTCGAGTACGACGGCCGCCTGCTGATCATCGACTGCGGGGTGCTGTTCCCCGAGCCCGACCAGCCGGGCATCGACCTGATCCTGCCCGACTTCGAATACATCCGGGACCGCCTGGACGACGTCGAGGCCGTGGTGCTGACCCATGGGCACGAGGACCACATCGGCGCCGTGCCGTACCTGCTGCGGGAGCGCCGCGACATCCCGGTCGTGGGATCGAAGCTGACGCTGGCGCTGATCGAGGCGAAGCTCACCGAGCACCGCATCCAACCGTCCAAGCTCGAGGTCGTCGAGGGGGAGCGGCACCGGTTCGGGCCGTTCGAGTGCGAGTTCTTCGCGGTCAACCACTCGATCCCGGACGCGCTGGCCGTCGCGGTCAGGACCCCCGCGGGCATCGTGCTGCACACCGGTGACTTCCGGATGGACCAGCTGCCCAGCGACGGGCGGCTGACCGACCTGGGCGGCTTCGCCAGGCTCGGCGCCGAGGGCGTCGACCTGCTGATGTCCGACTCGACGAACGCGGAGGTGCCGGGCTTCGTCACCAGCGAGCGGGAGATCGCGCCGGTCATCGACGAGGTGGTCCGCACCGCCCAGAAACGCGTGATCGTGGCGAGCTTCGCCTCCCACGTCCACCGCGTCCAGCAGGTCATGGACGCCGCGCACAAGCACGGCCGCAAGGTCGCGCTGGTCGGCCGCTCCATGGTGCGCAACATGGGCATCGCCCGTGATCTCGGCTACCTCAAGGTGCCGCCGGGCCTGATCGTCGACTCCAAGGAGATCGAGACCTGGCCGCCGGAGGACGTGGTGCTGATCTGCACCGGCTCCCAGGGGGAGCCGATGGCCGCGCTGTCGCGCATGGCCAACCGCGACCACCCGATCAGGGTCGCCGAGGGCGACACCGTGCTGCTGGCCTCCTCGCTGGTGCCCGGCAACGAGACCTCGGTCAACAAGGTGATCAACGGGCTGGCCCGGTGGGGCGCCCGCGTGGTGCACAAGGGCAACGCGAAGGTGCACGTCTCCGGGCACGCCGCCGCGGGCGAGCTGCTCTACCTGCTCAACGTGACCAGGCCGTCCAACTTCATGCCGGTGCACGGCGAGTGGCGGCACATGCGGGCGCACGCCAAGATCGCCGCGCTGTCCGGGGTGCCCGACGACCACATCGTGATCGCCGAGGACGGCGTCGTGGTCGACCTGCTCGACGGCCGCGCGAAGATCGTGGGCGCGGTCTCCGCCGGCTACGTCTACGTGGACGGCACCTCGGTGGGCGACGTCACCGACTACGCGCTGAAGGACCGGCGGATCCTGGGCGAGGAGGGCTTCATCTCCGTCGTCATCGTGGTCGACACCGCCAACGGCAAGCTCGCCGGCGGCCCGGAGATCCACGCCAGGGGATCGGGCATCGACCCCGACCGCCTGGAGGAGGTCATCCCGCAGATCGAGAAGGCCGTGGAGGAGCACACGGCCGACGGGATGATGGACGTCCAGCAGATCCGCCGGGTGGTCCGCAGGACCGTCGGGCGCTGGGTGAGCGACACCTACCGCCGCCGCCCGATGATCATCCCCGTGGTGATCGAGGTCTGACCTGCTCGCCGTACGGCGGTCACACCGGCCGCCGTACGGCCTGCTCCTCCCGGCGCCGGCGGGCCGGTGATCCTCGCCGGCCCGCCGCGGCCTGCCCGGCGAGCTCCCGCCCGGCCCGCGCGAGGCCTGCCGCGCGCCCACCCCGCAGGCAGGGGCGAGGGGGGAATCCGCGTCAGCCGTACCCAGCCCGACGCGCCCATCCCGCGTGCAGGGGGCGAGGAGGACGTACGGGGTCGCCCAGGCGCAGCGCGCCGGTCGCGCGGCGATGATTGATCCGCCATACGCGTTCGGGTACGGTTCGCACCGCTCCCGGCGAGCCTCCGCGCGATCCACCATCCGTCTCGTTAGCCTCACTAGCATGGCCACCCGTACGTCTAAAGGCGCCTCAGGCAAGACCCCCGCCAAGGGGTCCTCTGGCCGGTCCGGGTCCTCCTCGCCCCGCAAGGCTCCCGCCAGGCGGGGGGCCGCCACGCGGGCGAGGACCACGGCCCAGGCCCGCAGGCCCGTCACGCCGAACCAGGACCCGATCGGCTGGGTCTTCACCATGATCGGCAAATTGTTCATGGGGATCTGGATGCTGCTCGCGGGCGGCATCGGCAGCGCGGCGCGGGCCCTCGGCCAGAATGCGCGGGAGCTGGATCCGGTGCACCGCCGCGACGGGCTCGGCCTGGCGGTGTTCTCCGGGGCGATCGTGCTGGCCGCGATGACCTGGCGGGAGAGCACGGGCACGGTCTCCACGGTGGTCAACGCCGTCATGCACGGCGTCTTCGGCTCGCTGGCCTGGCTGATCCCGATCCTGCTGGCGCTGCTGGCCTGGCGGCTGCTGCGCCACCCGGACCAGAACGCCGACACCGGCCGGATGATCATCGGGTGGTCGGCTCTCACCGTCGGCGTCCTCGGCGTCGTGCACGTCGTGCACGACACGCCGTACCCGTCCGGAGGCGGATCCGACGGCATGGACAAGGTGTCGGCTGCCGGCGGCATGATCGGCTTCGTCGTCTCGGCGCCTCCGGCGAGCATCCTGCCCGCCTTCGTCACCATCCCGCTGCTGCTGATCCTGTCCGGCTTCGGCATCCTGGTGATCACCGCCACGCCGGTGCACCGGATCCCGGAGCGGCTGGCCGAGATCAAGCACATGCTCTTCAACAGGGACCTCCCGGCCAAGCCCCGCGAGCCCAGGAAGCGGCCCTCGCGCAAGAAGCCGGAGGAGGGGGCGGAGGTCGGCGACCACATCAAGCCGTACGACACCCCGGTCGTCACCGAGTCGCAGAACAAGCAGGGCCCCGAGCACTCCCCGGAGATCGTGCCGGGTCTGGCGGACGAGGAGGAGGCCGCGGTCCCCAGGGCCGAGCCGCCCGAGCCGACCCCGGCGCCGCGCAAGGTGGAGCAGCTCGTGCTCTCCTCGCAGTCCGGGCCGTACACCTTGCCGGACTCGCAGCTCCTGCGCCCGGGCAGCGCGCCCAAGCCGCAGACCAAGGCCAACACCGTCGTGGTCAACGCGCTGACCAGCGTGCTGGAGCAGTTCGCCATCGACGCCCAGGTGATCGGGTTCACCCGCGGGCCGACGGTGACGCGCTACGAGATCGAGCTCGGCCCGGCCGTCAAGGTCGAGAAGGTCACCGCGCTCACCAAGAACATCGCCTACGCGGTCAAGTCGGCCGACGTCCGGATCCTGAGCCCGATCCCCGGCAAGTCGGCCATCGGCGTGGAGATCCCGAACACCGACAAGGACCTCGTGTCGCTGGGCGACATCCTCCGCTCCCAGGTGGCCCAGGCCGACCAGCACCCGATGATCGTCGGCCTCGGCAAGGACGTCGAGGGCCGCACGATCGTGGCCAATCTGGCCAAGATGCCGCACCTGCTCATCGCGGGCGCCACCGGCGCCGGTAAGTCGGTCTGCGTCAACGGCCTCATCTCCTCGATCCTGATGCGCGCCACCCCGGACGAGGTCCGCATGGTGCTCGTCGACCCCAAACGGGTCGAGCTGAGTGTCTACGAGGGCATCCCGCACCTCATCACGCCGATCATCACCAACCCCAAGAAGGCCGCCGAGGCGCTGGAGTGGGTGGTGGGCGAGATGGACCGCCGCTACGACGACCTGGCCGCCAGCGGTTTCCGGCACGTCGACGACTTCAACAAGGCCGTGCGGGCGGGCAAGCTCGTGCCGCCGCCGGGCAGCGAGCGGGTCTACCAGCCCTACCCCTACCTGCTGGTGATCGTGGACGAGCTCGCCGACCTGATGATGGTCGCCCCGCGCGACGTCGAGGACTCCATCGTCCGCATCACCCAGCTCGCCCGTGCGGCGGGCATCCACCTGGTGATCGCCACCCAGCGACCCTCGGTGGACGTCGTCACCGGCCTGATCAAGGCCAACGTCCCCTCCCGCCTCGCGTTCGCCACCTCCAGCCTCGCCGACAGCCGGGTCATCCTGGACCAGCCGGGCGCCGAGAAGCTGGTCGGCCAGGGTGACGCGCTGTTCCTGCCGATGGGCGCCAGCAAGCCCATGCGGCTGCAGAACGCCTTCGTCTCCGAGAAGGAGATCAACGAGGTCGTCGCCCATTGCAAGACCCAGATGCAGGTCGAGTACCGCGACGACGTGGCCGCCGCCGCGACCGCCAAGAAGGAGATCGACGAGGACATCGGCGACGACCTCGACCTGCTGATCCAGGCGGCCGAGCTGATCGTGACCACCCAGTTCGGCTCGACCTCGATGCTCCAGCGCAAGCTGCGGGTCGGTTTCGCCAAGGCGGGCCGCCTGATGGACCTGCTGGAGAGCAGGAACGTGGTCGGGCCGAGCGAGGGGTCGAAGGCCCGGGAGGTGATCGTCAAGCCGGACGAACTCGCGGGCCTGCTGGCTGACCTGCGCGGAGAATGACCCCCCACCGCACGAGCCCCGTTCGATTACTGGTTGAATAGGGTTCACTACGCAGCGTCGGGGGCTTGGGGGCGTGCGCTATGAGCATTGGCAGCGATCTGGCAGAGGCGCGTCGGGCGGCGGGTCTGACCGTCGGGCAGTTGAGCGCGCGCACGCGCGTTCGTGAGGCGCTGATCCACGCGATCGAGCGGGATGACTTCTCCCAGTGCGGGGGAGACTTCTACGCGCGGGGACACATCCGTAACATCTCCAAGGTCATCGGGCTGGACCCGGAGACCATGGTGCACAAGTACGACGAGTCGCACGGGGGCGTGCCGCTGCCTGTGCGGGCGGCCAGTGTGTTCCAGGCGGACACGCCGATCAAGATCCGGGAGAGCCGTTCACCCAACTGGACGACCGCGATGGCGGTCGCGCTGGCCATCGTCGTGGTGTTCGGCGTGGTGAAGATGATGGGCGGCGGGGACACGCCCACGGCGGACGTCCGCCCGGCCTCGGTGCCGGCCGTGCCGCCGCCGGCGGCCTCGCCGACCGGCCGGGCCGTCACGCCGAACCCGTCGCGCCACGCGGCGGCGCCGGCGACCGGCAAGCGGGGCGACCTGGTCGTCTTCCAGGTCAAGGCGAAGCGCTCGTCCTGGCTCGACGTGACGGAAACGGGAGGCCGGAAACTCTTCTCCGGCATGCTGGAGGCGGGTAAAACCTCCGTCTGGAAGGCGAAGAAGGGGGTGAAGGTCACCTTCGGCGACGGGGGAGCCTTCCTGCTGCAGGTGAACGGCAAGAATCTCGGGACCCCCGGTCCCTCGGGACAGGTCCTCAACCGCTCCTACGGGGCCTCCGCGCCCCAGCCCGGTTAGTCCCGCGGCGAGCTTGTGACGGGGGAGGTGCATCGGTAGTGGCCAACTCCCGATACCGTAGTGTTCACCATGTCATCCCGCCGAACCGCATCGCTGATCACACTGGGCTGCGCGCGCAACGAGGTCGACTCCGAGGAGCTCGCCGCGCGTCTTGAGGCTGCCGGTTGGCAGGTGGGCGACGACGACCCCGATGTCATCGTCGTCAACACCTGCGGCTTCATCGACTCAGCGAAAAAGGACTCCATCGACACGCTGCTCGCCGCGGCCGACTCCGGGGCCAAGGTGGTCGCCGCGGGCTGTATGGCCGAGCGCTACGGCGACCAGCTCGCCGACGCGCTGCCCGAGGCGGCGGCCGTCATCTCCTTCGACGACTACACCCAGATCGGCACGCGTCTGGACGACGTGCTGGAGGGCAAGCCGCTCGTCCCGCACAGTCCCCGTGACCGCAGGACCCTGCTGCCCATCTCGCCGGTCGAGCGCGCCGCCGCCCCCAAGACCAACATCCCCGGCCACGGGGAGCTGCCCGACGGGCTGGCTCCCGCCAGCGGCCCCCGGCCGCTGCGCAAGCGCCTGGGCGACGGGCCGGTGGCCTCGCTGAAGCTGGCCTCCGGCTGCGACCGGCGCTGCACCTTCTGCGCCATCCCGGCCTTCCGCGGCGCCTACGTCTCACGCAGTCCCGAGGAGCTCGTCAGCGAGGCCGCGTGGCTGGCCGGGCAGGGCGTCAAGGAGCTCGTGCTGGTCAGCGAGAACTCCACCTCCTACGGCAAGGACCTCGGCGACCTGCGGGCACTGGAGAAGCTGCTGCCCTCCCTCGCCGCGACCGAGGGCATCGAGCGGGTGCGGGTCAGCTACCTGCAGCCCGCCGAGCTCCGCCCGGGCCTGCTGGAGATGATCGCCTCGACCGAGAGCGTGGCCCCCTACTTCGACCTCTCCTTCCAGCACGCCAGCGGCTCGGTGCTGCGCCGGATGCGCCGCTTCGGCGACCCCCGGCGCTTCCTCGACCTGCTGGAGAGCGTCCGGGCGATCGCCCCCGAGGCGGGCGTGCGCTCCAACTTCATCGTGGGCTTCCCCGGCGAGACCGAGGAGGAGTTCGCCGAGCTGACGGCTTTCCTCCAGGAGGCCAGGCTCGATGTGATCGGCGTCTTCGGCTACTCCGACGAGGACGGCACCGAGGCGGCAGCGCTCCCCGGGAAGCTGGACCAGGAGACCGTCGACGCCCGGGTGGCCGCGCTCACCGAGCTGGCCGAGGAGCTCATGGCCCAGCGGGCCGAGGAGCGGATCGGCACGGAGGTGGACGTCCTCATCGAGGAGGATCTCGGCGACGGCGGCTACGAAGGCCGTGCGGCCCACCAGGGGCCGGAGGTCGACGGTTCCGTGACGGTCCAGGGCATCGGCCTGGTCCCCGGCCAGATCGTCCGGGCCGTCGTGGTCGACTCCGAAGGGGTCGACCTGATCGCCCGAATCAAGGCAGCCTCGTGAACGCGCCGCCGGGCCGGGAGAGCGTATGACCAACACGCCAGAGACCGGCACTGATCCGACCGCGGCAGCCACGCGCCCCAAGGTGAGCGCATGGAACATCGCCAACGTCGTCACGGTGATACGGCTGGCGATGGTTCCGTTCTTCGTGTTCTGTCTCTTCCTGCCGGGCTCCGGCTGGCGCGTCACCGCGCTGGTGGTCTTCCTGGTGGCCTCGCTCACCGATCTGCTCGACGGGGAGCTGGCGCGCCGCTACGGCCTCGTCACCGACTTCGGGAAGATCGCCGACCCGATCGCCGACAAGGCCCTGATCGGTGCCGCACTGATCAGCCTCTCGGCCCTGGAAGAGCTGGCCTGGTGGGTCACCATCGTGATCCTCGGCAGGGAGCTGGCAGTCACCGTCCTGCGCTTCGCGGTCATCAGGCACGGCGTCATACCGGCCAGCTACGGCGGCAAGGTGAAGACCGTCCTGCAGATCGCGGCGATCGTCTCCTACATGTGGCCGGGTGTGCCCGAGCCGATCCGCTGGACCGTCATGGGGGCGGCTGTCGTCGTGACGGTGGGCACGGGGCTCGACTACGTGATCCGCGCGGTCAAACTGCGGCAGGTGGCGAAGCGGGCGCGGGCCCGATGAGTCACCGCCTGCTCGCCGCCACCCACGTGCTCTCGCTGCTCGTCCGCAAGGGCGAGACGGTGGCGGTGGCGGAGTCGCTGACGGCGGGGCTGATCGGCGCCGCGCTCACCGGCCCCGCCGGTGCGTCGGCGGCCTTCGTGGGCGGGGTCGTCTCCTATGCCACCGAGCTCAAGGAGCGCCTGCTGGGCGTCCCCGCCGAGCTGCTGGAACGCGAGGGGGCCGTCCACCCGCAGGTCGCCGCGGCGATGGCGAGCGGTGTGCGCCGGCTCACCGGTTCCACCTACGGTCTGGCCGCCACCGGGGTGGCCGGTCCCGATCCGCAGGACGGCAAACCGGTCGGCACCGTGCACCTGGCCGTTAGCGGGCCCGATGGGCGGGTATGGCACCGGGATCTCCGGCTTGACGGGTCACGTGAGGAAATTCGCCAATCGACGGTGAATGAGGCTGTGGATCTGCTGCAAGGTGTGCTGGAGGCGAACTTGGGGGAACATTCCGGGTGATTACCGCGTTACGTCCCCAGCGAACATGCTCACCACGGTCTGCCGCGGTGTCGGTGGATACAGGTACGGTGGAGATGTGAGTGAGGTAAAGGTCAAGCGATGATGACGGCGAGGAGTATGTACCAAGGGTCGCGTTCGAAGAACGGGCGGCACGAACCGATCGCGCGGAGTGTCGCGAAGACGCCCGCGCCGGGGAGGGAGCGACAGATGGTCCTGCTGCGTCAGCTGCTCGGTGACGTGTTGCGGCGGCTGCGGGTGCGGCAGAGCCGCACCTTGCGTGAGGTGTCCACACTGGCCCGTGTCTCCCTCGGATACCTGTCCGAGGTGGAACGTGGTCAGAAGGAAGCCTCTTCTGAGCTGCTCGCGTCAATCTGCGGCGCCCTCGGGGTGCCGCTTTCACAGGTGCTCCGTGAGGTCTCCGACCAGTTCGCACTGGCCGAGCTCCAGCACGCCCCAGTGCTCGCCGGCGATGTTCCCGAACGGGAGCGTCTGCCGATCGCCGAGACCGTGCCCGGTTCCCTCCCGGATTCCGTCTTTCCCGAAGTCAACGACATGGTCGCCGCTTAGCCGGTCGGTTCTTCCGGCTGGCAGTGACGGCACCAGAAGATCAGCCGTTCCTGCGGCTGTGCCCCCATCTCCCCGCGACTGATCCGACGTCCGCAGCGCAGGCAAGGTCTTCCTGCCCTGCCGTAGACCCACGTGCTCCGGCCCGCGCGGGCATCGCCCGTCATCACGCGCCGTTCCCGCTCTCTGTTGGTGTGCAGTAACCGCTGCGCGAGCGCAACGATCCTCCTCACATCCTCGATCGTCCCCACCGGCCGCCACGGCGAGACCCCCGCGAGGAAAAGCGTCTCGGCCCGATAGACGGTGCCGATCCCCGCCAGGTTGCGCTGGTCGAGCAGCGCCTCTCCGATGGTCAGCCCGGGGTTCCCCGCCAGCCGCCGTACGGCCTCCGCCGGATCCCAGTCCGGTCCCAGCAGGTCGGGTCCGAGATGCCCGACGAGCCGATCCTCCTCAGCGGTCGTCACCAGGTCGACCACGCCGAGCCGTACTCCCACCGCCTGCCATTCGGCGTTGGCCAGCACCAGGCGGACCACGTCGCCGGGGGGCGGCCGACGGCCGGCGGGTGAGATCTGCCAGCTCCCCTCCATGCGCAGATGGGTGTGGACGGTCAGGCCGCCGTCGACCCGGGTGAGCAGGTGTTTGCCGCGCGAGACGGTCTCCAGCACGGCACGGCCGGTGAGATCGGCCGTGGCGTGGCGTGGCACGCGGAAGTCGGAACGCGTCAGGATCCGGCCGTCGAGTGCCTGGCCGAGCCGCCTCGCGGTGCGGTAGACGACGTCGCCCTCGGGCACGGGAGCCCGCTCAGTCCCAGGCGGCGGGGTCGGCGGCGAGCTGGCGGACCCGCTCGGGAAGCGCGCCGGTGGCCACGCTGTCAAGCGTGACCTCCTCCAGGATCGCCCGCTCGCTGGCCCGCAACGCGATCCAGACCTGCTGCAACGACTCGGCGGGGCCCCGGTAGTCGACATGCTCGGGCCGCTCGCCCCGCACGTTGGCCAGCGGGCCGTCCACGGCGCGGATCACGTCGGCCAAGGTGATCTCCGCGGCCGGCCGGGCCAGCACGTAACCGCCCTCGGGGCCACGCTGACCGCGGACCAGGCCCGCCCGGCGCATCTGCAGGAGGATGTTCTCCAGATACTTGGGCGGCATGTCCTGCTCTTTGGCCAGCTCACCCACAGTGGTTGGTCCCTCGCCGGCGGCGGCGAGTTCGGCGGCGGCACGCAGGGCATAGTCGACACGAGCGGATAGACGCATGTAATCGATTATCCCGCCTGCTATTGACTGCTTATGCGCTAGGTCAGGAAAGAATTGAGTCGGCGTCCGTCACCCTCGGTCACCACGGGGCTGTCCAGCCAGGTGTCGCCGGGCGCGGGCCGGTGCACGACGTAGTGGTGGGGCGTCATGGCGGAGGTGCGGCCCGGCAGCAGGGCGAGACAGGCGGCGTGGATCTCCTCGGGGGTTCCCGAGGTGACGTGGCAGATCAGGCGTCCGTCGGCACCGTGGATCACGCGGTGCGGCCGCCCGCCGACGGCCTCGCCGACCAGCCGGCCGACCGCGTCGAGGCTCACCCAGCAGGAGTCGACGTGGACCCAGCCGGGTCCGTGGCCGGCGGGCGCGACCCCGGAGACGGCCGGGATCTCCGCCGTGGGGATCACCCGGTCCCCGGCCTCGATCAGCAGCCTGACGAGCCCGGTCCCGAAACCCTCCGCCTCCTGGCGGGACATCACCCGTGGATCGATCCAGAACGTCAGGTCCACCTCTTCCTCCAGCCGGTTGGCCCAGAGTGCGAGATGCGCGGGGAGCGAGGCCTCGGGCAGCCAGCCGCACTCGACGTCGGCGGCGGGCGGGGGCTCCCGGTCGGCGACGGTGACGCCGCTCATGTCGTTGAAGACGCAGTCGCGTGCGAAGTTCACCCCCCGCTCGGCGTTGACGCCCTCGATGACCTCCCAGAGCGCGGTGGAGTCGAAGCGGCTGTGCTGGTATCCGGCCAGGGAGGCGCCGCGGAAGCGCCGGACCGCCTCATCGAAGGTGGGAACGTCGAGGTCGGCGGCCATCAGCGCGTCCTGGGCCAGCGGCCCCACGTAGTCGCGCAGCTCGGGACGGACCCGGTTGCTCGACAGCGAGGCGATCACGCAGGTCCGCTGGGTGTTCCGCAGGCCGATCAGCATGCCCAGCGCGGCGAGCGTCACCACCGAGCGGCTTGCCCCGGTACGGCTCGCGACGGCGCCCAGCGCCTCGCCGGCCACGGCGGAGCGGACCCTGAGCCGTGGGCGGATCGCGTCGGCGTCGGCCACCTCGTCGATCGCGAACATGGACTGCGGCACGCGCCTGAGCTGGGTCTCCCAGTGCCGCAGCGCCGCCTCGGTGCGCCGCCGGGCGAGCGGGGTGCCCTCGGCGACGGCCAGTTCGAGCGGCTGCATGGGGCACGGAGCGGGTACGGCGTCACCCCGGATCAGGCGTTCCCACTCACGCATGACGGTGGCCAGGCCGATCGCGTCCACCGAGGTGTGGGGGAGGACGAAGACCGCCCGGCGCGGCACGTCCCTGTCGGTGATCACGGCAACCCGGATGGGGAGCTCGGCCTCCACGTCGAACCGGGCGCCCTGCATCCGCAGGCCGACCTCCTCGGCGAGCCCGTCCAGGGCGTGCTCGGCGGCCTCCGGCCCGGCGCCGTCCGTCGCGGCGCCGTACACCTCGATGGGGAACACCCCGGCCCCGGGCACATGCTGGACGCCGGAGCGGATGGTGGCCCGGAGGCTCTCGTGCCGGGAGAGCAGCCGTCCGACCGCCTCGGTGACGGCGGTGAAGGTCGTTCCCGCCGGAAGGTGTTTGGTGACGCGGAAGTTCATGTGGAGCGGCGGGTCGCGGAGCACGCAACGCGCCATGTTGGCCTGACCCATCGTGACGGGCCCGTTCCGGGTCGGCCGTCCCGCGTAGTCGGCTGCGATCCTGATGATGGTGTCCATGTCGAGACCTGCCTCGCCACCCACGGAAGGCTCTTACTGAAAAGAACCTTTACCGTTTTCGGGAGTGTTCCACGCGACGGGCGAGCGTCGCAAGCCTCGATTTTCCGGCGGCGGGGAGAAAGGGGGCCGGGGAGAGCGGTTTCCCGGCGACGCGGACATGGCGCGGGGTGGACACGGTGCGGGCGCGGGACGGATCGGGCGGATCGGGCGACGCGGGCGCGGGCGGACCGGGAGGCGGGCGGCATGGCGAGGGGCGCCCCTGCGGCCCCCCGCGAGGCCTCCATGGGGCTAAACTATCAGGAAGCCTTATTAATGAATAGAACCGCTATTCTTATCTGAATGTAAAAGCGACGGGGAAACGGCGAACAAGAGAGCATGCGTATGGAGCGACGTCCTGGCGTGCCCAGGCTATTGAGGGAGATCAACGACCGGGCCGCCCTGGAGCTGTTGCTTGACTCGGGACCGCTGACGCGGGGCCAGATCGGGGAGCTCACCGGCCTTTCCAAGGTGACGGCGTCACAGACGCTCGCCCGTCTGGAGGAGCGCGGTCTGGTCGAGGTGGCGGGGGAGCAGGCGGGCGGGAGAGGGCCTAATGCGGCGCTTTATGGAATTATCCCCTCCTCTGCCTATGTGGCGGGCCTGGATGTCGGCCCGGAATTCGTCACCACCGCCATCGCGGATATCCACGGGGAGATCGTCGCCGAGGTGACGGTCGCGCCGAACGGGCACGACGACCCGGTCGCCCTCGTGCACAGCGCGGTCGTCAAGGCATGCCGGTCGGCCAAGGTCGCGCTCTCCAAGCTGCGGTCGGTCGTGATCGGCACGCCGGGTGTGGTCGATCCCCGGACCGGGGACGTCCGTTTCTCCTTCGACCTGCCGGGCTGGCACGAGGGCATCCATGAGGCGCTCGCCCGTGACCTGCGTCGGGACATCAAGATTGAAAACGATGTGAACCTCGTCGCCGTCGCCGAGCGCACCCTGGGCGCGGCGCGGGACGTCGACGACTTCGTGCTGCTCTGGGTGGGCCGGGGCATCGGCCTCGGCGTCGTGCTCGGTGGCCGGCTGCACCGCGGCCGGTCCGGGAGCGCGGGCGAGATCGGTTACCTCCCCGTGCCCGGCGTGCCGCTGGCCGCGGACGTGCGGGCGGTGCCCGGGCGGCTGCCCTCGCTCGCGGGCGGCCTGCAGTCGCTGGTCAGCGCGGAGGCGGTGGCCGAGCTCGCCGCCACCCACGGCTTCGGGGGAGGCAGCGCCGCCGAGTGCGTCGCGGCGGCCGTCGAGGCCGGGGAGCGCGGGGAGCCCCTGCTGGACGAGATCGCCGAGCGGTTGGCGCTGGGCGTGGCATCGGTCTCCGTCGTGCTCGACCCCGGGCTCGTGGTGCTGGCAGGAGAGGTGAGCCAGGCGGGCGGGGGCGCGCTGACCTCCAGGATCGAGGAGGCGGTGGCCCGGATCTGCCCGGTCCGCCCGCAGGTGGTAGCCAGCGAGGTCGAGGGGAACCCGGTGCTGCGCGGTGCGGTTCTCGCCGCCCTGGAGCAGGCGCGCGAGGAGATCTTCGCGCCCTGAGAGCCCGGTGGGACAGACGATTCTTCCAGCTCCGTACCCGTTGCGGTGCCGCGAAGATCGTCTATGCTGGCGCGGAAATGTCATAGAAAAGACATGATTCCGTGATCAGAGATCGGGGTTCTATGACGGTCGTCATCGCCGTTCTGCATGCCGAGGACGTCGCTCTCGAGTTCGTGTCCGTCCTGAGGCGTCACGCCGACCGGGACATCAGGGTGGTCGTCGGTCAGTCGGCGTCGTGGGTGACCCTGCCGGCGGGGCTGCCGCCGGGGGAGCGGCTGGAGCTGCTGGCCCCCCTCGTGGAGCCCGGCGGCAACACGGCCCCGCTGCCGGCCCCCGAGGAGGTGGCCGGCTGGCTGGGCGGGCCGCCCGCCGAGGTCTGGACCCATTCGCCGGCCGACCACCGGATCCGCCGGGCCCGGTTCGGCTGGACCGTCTCCCGCGCGGTCCCCGGCCTGACCGTGACGTACTCGGTGGGGGACAACCCCTTCCTGCAGACGGTCCCCGGTGAGGCGATCGCGCTCATCGGGACCGAGGCCGACATCAAGATCGATTTCATCAACCGGCACGCCGGGGAGCTGCTCCGCAGCCGGGTGGCCGACCGGCTCGTCACCACCGACCGGGTCCCGGTGGTCGAACGCTTCTTCGCCGCCGATGCGACCCAGGCCAACCGGCTGTACGCGCTGATCTCCAGCCTCGGGGACGACGCCGCGGTGGCCGACGACCCATGGGAGTTCGGCCGGTCGGCCTACGAGGCCGCCCGGCTCGACGCGACGGCGGCATGGGTCGCCCGGTGGTGCGCGCCGGACGACGGGCCGATAGTGGAGGTGGGCGCCTGCGAGGGCGAGCTGACCCGGCGGCTGGCCGGGAACGGGTACACCCTCCAGGCCACCGAGCCCAACGCCGGGTTCCGGGCCCGGCTGGCCGAGCGGCTGGGGGCCGGTCCGGGCTCCGGCCCCGGTACGGCAGGGCTGACGGGAGCCCGAGGCGGCGCCGATCCGGGTGCGGCCAGACCGGCGGGAGCCGGAGTCGTCACGGCGGAGCGGTCCGGGCCCGGGGTGGAGGTGACGCCGGACAGCCTGGAGGACCTGGCCGCCCACCGGAACCGTCCGGCCGCGGCGTACCTGCTGATCGAGATGCTCTACTACGACCAGGACCTGGCGCTGCTCGACGCCCTGCCGACCGACCGGATCCTCATCGCCCTGGAGACCGGTCAGCTCAACGACCGGGTCTGGCCGTGGCTGCGGCGGCAGTCCACCTGGCGGGTGGCCGAACGGCTCGAACTCGCCCCGCCGACGCTGGAGTCCATCTGCGACGGCCTCGCCTACCTGCGCAAGCGAGGCAGCCGCGGGCTCGTGCTGACCAGGTCAGGGGAGGCGGGGTGAGCTGGCGGACGATCGTGGTCTCGCCGCATTTCGACGACGCGGTCCTGTCGGTGGCGGGGCTGCTCGCCCGCGACGAGGGGCCGGCGGTGGTCGTCACGGCGCTGGGCGGGACGCCGGGCGAGGAGATCTCGGCATGGGACCGGCTGTGCGGGTTCGCCTCGGCAGAGGAGACCGCGCGGGAACGGCGGGCGGAGGACGCGCGGGCGTGCGAGATCCTCGGCGTGGACCAGGTGGCGCTGGCGCATCCCGACGCCCCGGTGGCGGGGCTGCGGCTCCGGGAGCTGGAGGGCTTCCTCGCCGGCCACGTCACACCGGAGACGCGGGTGCTGATCCCGATGGGGATCGGCAACGCCGACCACGAGGCGGTCCGCGACCAGGCGCTGGACGCGCTGCGCAAGGCCGGCGCCCGGCCGCCGTGGGTCTACGCCGACCTTCCGTACGCCGCCGCCGTCCGTGAGTGGGGGACCGCCTCGGCCGATCAGGCCCTGGCCGGCAAGCCGCCGGTCCGGGCCCTCGCGGAGCGGCACCGGATCCGCCCCGAGCTGCGGATCCGGCTGGAGGGCGACGAGTGGACGGCCAAGCGGCGTGCCGTGCTGGCGTACGCCTCACAGATCGCACCGCTCGCCTGCGACTACGGGGAGTTCCTCGCCATGCCGGGCCCGCTCCAGCACGAGCTGGTGTGGGCCGTCGACGACTGACGCCCGGCCGCGCCGGCCCGGTCCGTCCGGCGGCCATCCCCGGGTGGCCGCCGTGAGGCGTTCCGCAGGGCTCAGCGCGGGCCGGTGCGGGTCAGGGAGGACTGACCGGCCAGGAGTTCGGCCGCCGCCTGGCCGCACGCGGTCGTCGCGCCGTAGGTGGTGATGTGCGTGCCGCCGGGCGTCCCGGGGCCCGGCAGCCCCATCTCCACCACGACCGCGTCGGGACGCCCGGACAGCAGCGCGTCGAGCCGGGCCGACACCCAGGCGTGCCGGTGGGCGTCCCGCACCACGATCACCAGCGGGCGCCCGCCGGGCACCGGCGGGACCTCGTCCTCGGGGCCGAGCCGTACCGCCGTGGTGCCGGGGAGCAGCGCCGACAGCGGCGTGGCGACGCCCCACGGGGTGGCCCGGTCGATGGCGATGTTCGTCTCGGACACGAACTCGATCACCTGCGGCG
Organism: Streptosporangium minutum; assembly: GCF_002149035.1. Classification (GTDB taxonomy): domain Bacteria; phylum Actinomycetota; class Actinomycetes; order Streptosporangiales; family Streptosporangiaceae; genus Streptosporangium; species Streptosporangium minutum. The sequence goes on along the minus strand of NZ_NGFP01000012.1, from coordinate 34,765 downwards.
CCGAGGTCAGCGGCAGCCCCGCGCCGAGGACCCGCACGGCACGCCGGGCCGCCGTGAGCCCGGCCGGGGTGAGAGGCGCCTGATCCGTCGCCCACGCGACCTGGCGCTGCTCGGCCGACCAGGCGGCCAGGCGGCGCACCCGGGAGGCGGCCTCGGCCAGGCGCTCCTCGGGGAGCGTGCCGTCGATCACGGCGGCCATGATGGCGTTGCGCATGAATCCGACCACGCCGGCCCCCTTGCGCTCGCCGCCCACGCAGACGGCGTCGGCCCCGGCGGCCAGGGCCCGGACGGCCGCGCCGGTCACGCCGTACCGCTCGGCGACCGAGGGCATCTCCACGCCGTCGGTCACGATCAGGCCGTCGAAGCCGAGCTCCTCGCGGAGCAGCCCGACCAGGATGCGGCTGCTCATCGTGGCGGGGAAGTCGGGGTCGTAGGCGGGGACGAGCAGGTGGCCGGTCATCACGGCCCGCACCCCGGCCTCGATGGCGGTCCGGTACGGCGGGAGCGCCGTGGCGGCGAGCTCCTCGGCGGAGTAGGACACGGTCGGCAGGTCGTTGTGGGAGTCCACGGCGGTGGCCCCGTGACCGGGGAAGTGCTTGGCGCAGGCGGCCACCCCGGACGACTGGAGGCCGGTGACCCACGCGCGGGCGTGCCGGGCCACCAGCCAGGGGTCGGCGCCGAACGCGCGGGTGCCGACGACGGGGTTGTCCAGATCGGAGTTGACGTCCACCACGGGGGCGTAGTTCAGGGTGATGCCGGCCTCGGCCATGTCGCGCCCGACCCCGCGGGCGACCAGCTCGGTCAGCTCGGGGTCGTCCACCGCGCCGAGCGCGAGGTTCCCCGGGCGGGAGCTGCCGGTGAGCGCCTCCAGCCGGGTGACGTCGCCAGCCTCCTCGTCGGTGGCGATCACCACGTCGGGGTTCTCCGCCCTGAGAGCGGCGGTCAGCGCTCTGACCTGCGCACTGTCTACAAGGTTTCGGGAGTAGAGCGCAACCCCTCCGAGCCCCTCGCCGAGGCGTCTGCGCAGCCAGTCGGGCACCTCCACACCCACGAACCCGGGCTGTAGCACGGTGTCGGCAAGCCCGGCCAGTTCGGGGCTCGCGCCACTCAGGCCGCCACGAACGATCATCAGAGCCTCCAGATTCGGTTCACCACTCATCGCTTGTTTCAGGCGTACCACATGTGTAGCATTCGGGTTGCGTAAATAGACAGGAAACTTTCCTATTAAAAGTCTGTCCGGGGTGACCCATGCCCCCGTCGCCTGCCCGAAGAGAAGTCACCCACGAGGGAGACGGACAGGATGTCGCACGCCTCTTTCGACCTGCGGGGGATCCCGCTGGTGCTCCACCTGAACGGTCCCCTGGACGTCCCCGCGCTGCTCGGCGCGTGCGCCGCCGTCGCCGCACGGCACCCGGTGCTCGGCCGGGTCCGGGTCAGCAGGGTCGATTCGTCGTCCCGGCGCTACCCGGAGGTCGCCGCCGCCGAGATCGCCCGCCCGTTCGACCTGGACCGTGGCCCGCTCGCCCGGTTCACGCTGGTCACGCTGGGACCGGACCGGCACCGCCTGATCTTCACGGCGCACGGCCGGGTGTTCGACGGCGGCTCCAAGGACGTCCTGCTCCGCGATCTGGCCGACGCCTACTTCTCGCGCGCCGCACTGCCCGCACTGGCGCCGCCGTACGGCGAGCGCCCCCAGGTCGACGGCGCCGCGGCCTTCTGGAAGGAGCGCGACCGCGCACCCGCCGAGCTCCTCCTGCCCGGCCTGCGCGCGGACCCCGGCGGCACCGGCCCCGGCGAGATCGTCGAGATGGTGCTCGGCGGAGCGGAGTTCGACGGGGTCGCCGCCGCGGCCACGGCGCTGGGGGCGACCAGGTTCGAACTGCTCGTGGCCGTGCTGGGCGTGCTGCTGCGCCGCCACGGCACCACCGGGTCCCCCCTCGCCCTCGACCTGGGCACCCGCACCGGCGAGACACGGCACCACATCGGGAACTTCGTGGCGGAGGTGCCGTTCGTCCCGCATCCGGAGCTCGACGAGGACCTCCCCGCCTACCTGCGCACGGTCCAGGCCGAGCTCCGCGAGCTGTACCGGTTCCGGCACGCGCCGCCGAGGACGACCTCCCGCCCGGTGCTCCTCAGCTACCGCAGAAGGGCGTCCGCGCCGGGCTTCCCCGGCATCGGGGCCGGCGTGGAGTGGACGGTCTTCAACGGCGCCTCCCGCCGCGCACTGCACGTCCAGGCCGTGGACGGCGACCTGAGCCTGACCCTGGGCCTGCGCTTCAACCCCACCACGATCGACCACGACGACGTGGCCCGCGTCGCGGGATACCTGCGGGCCCTGCTGCGCGTCATCGCCGCCGAGCCGCAGGTGAGAATCGCCGACCTTCCGGAACCGCCTCACCCCGAACCCGACGAGGAGCTTCAGTGACCGACCTGTTCTCTCCGGCCCCGGACGCCGCGCTCGAACGCCCGGAGCAGGAGGACCCCGTGATCACACAGGTGCGCGAGATCTGGCAGGAGATCCTCCGTATCGACGACATCGGCCTGGAGGAGGACCTCTACGACCTCGGCGGGCACTCGCTGACCATCACCCAGATCATCGCCAGGACCCGGCGCAGGCTCGGCGTGGAGGTCTCCCTCGACGTCTTCTTCGACAATCCCACCATCGCCGGCCTGGCCGAGGAGGTCACGCGGCTGCGAGGAGAGCTCGCGTGAGCGCGCTCTCCTACGCCCAGGAGCGTCTGTGGTTCCTGGACCGGCTCACCCCCGGGGACGGGACCTACAACATGGTCGTCTGCGAGCGGCTCATCGGGCCGCTCGACTCCGACGCGCTGGCCCGGGCACTGAGCGAGATCGTGGCCAGGCACGAGGCACTGCGGACCGTCTTCCCCCAGGTCGGCGGCGCCCCGGTCGCGCTGGTCCTGGACCCCGCCCCGGTGGAGATCGAACGGCTCGACCTGACCGGCGGACCGCTCGCCGGGCAGTCGCCGGCGGAACTGCTCGCCGAGCGGAGCAACCGGCCGTTCGACCTGGCCGAGGGGCCGCTGCTCCGGGCGAGCCTGCTGCGCACCGGCCCCGGCGAGCACATCCTCCTGCTGGTCGTGCACCACATCGCCGGCGACGCGTGGTCGATCGAGCAGGTGATGTTCGCCGAGCTGGCCACGTTGTACGCGGCCTTCACCACCGGGCTGCCGTCGCCGCTCGCACCCCCGGAGCGGCAGTACCGCGACCACGTCCGCCTGCAGCGCGAGCAGTCCGCCGACGTCGCCGGCCTGCTCCGGGAGCTCGACGACGTGCCGGCGCTGGAACTGCCCACCGACCGGCCGCGCCCCGCCGTACAGACCAGCAACGGGGACCTGGTCGTCCACCGGATCCCGCTGGAGCTGTGGCAGCGGGTCACCGGACTGGCCAGGGCCGAGCGCTGCACGCCGTTCATGACCCTGCTGGCCGCCTACCAGGTGCTGCTCTCCCGCTACAGCGGGCAGAAGGATTTCTGCGTCGGGACTCCCGTCGCGGGCCGCGACCACGAGGAGTTCGAGCAGGTCTTCGGCATCTTCATCAACACCCTGGCCCTGCGCGCCGACCTGGCGGGCGACCCGACCTTCCGCGAGACGCTCAAGCGGGTGCGGCGGCGCGCCTTCACCATGTACGGCCACGCCGCGGTGCCGTTCGAGCGGGTGGTGGGCGAGCTGCGGCTCGACCGGGACCCGGCGAGGACACCGCTGTTCCAGACGATGCTCATGCTGGGCAACCCCGACAGCGGGGCGCTCTCCCTCGACGGCCTCCGCACCGAGCCGGTGCTGTCGGGTCTGGCCGGAGCCAAGTTCGACCTCGCCCTGGACGTGATCGTCTATTCCACCCACGTCCAGCTCATGTTCTCCTACAACACCGACCTGTTCGACCGCTCCACGGTGGAGCGGATGGGCGTCCACTACGAGACGCTGCTCCACTCGGTCGTCTCGGAGCCGGGCCGCCGCCTGTCGGAGCTGGAGATCCTGCCCGCGGCCGAGCTCGCCGCGGTCCTCGGCGACCCTCCCGAGGATCTCGCCTGGGATCCCGGGGCGCTCCTGCTCGACCACCTGATCGCCCGGCAGGCCGCCCGGACGCCGGACGCCCCCGCCGTCGTCGTCCCCGGCACGGCCGGCGGCCGCGGCGCCTCCTCCGGCACGGTGCTCACCTACGGCGAGCTCGACCGGGCCTCCACCGCCGTCGCCGGACGCCTGCGCCTCCTGCTGGCCCAGGCGGCGCCGTCCGGGGAGCCCGCGGACCGGGGCGCGCGGGTCGCGCTGGGACTGACCGCCGGCCCCGAGGCCGTCGTGGCGCTGCTGGGGATCCTGAAGGCGGGCGCCGCCTACGTGCCGCTGGATCCGGCGCAGCCCGCCGAGCGGCTGGCCTACCTGCTGGCGGACTCCGGGGCGGCCGTGGCGATCGCCGAGGAGGCCGGGTTCGCCGGGTTCACCGGGCCGATCGTGACACGCGCCGACCTCGCCTTCTGGACGACGGACAGGACGGCGGCCCCGAAGGCGGCCGCCCGGCATCCCGACCAGGCCGCCTACGTGATCTACACCTCCGGATCCACCGGGCGCCCCAAGGGGGTGGTGGTCGGCCACCGCACCCTCTCCCACCTGGCCAGGTCCTTCCGGGACCTGCACGGTTTCGGGCCGGGGGAGCGCGTCCTGATGGTCCCGCCGCTCAGCTTCGACGCCTCGGCGGGCGACGTCTTCCCCGCGCTGATCAGCGGCGCCGCGCTGGTGCTGCACCCCGACCCCGCCTCGCTCACCGGCCCCGCGCTCGTCGGCCTGTGCGCCGAGCACGCGATCACCATGGTCGACACCGCCTCCGCGCTGTGGCAGCAGTGGGTCGAGCACCTGGACGCGGAGGCCGGCGCCGGGGACGTCCCGCTCACCGCGATGATGGTCGGCGGCGAGAGCGTCCCGCTGGAGCGCCTCAGGGTCTGGGCCGGGCTGACCGGCGGCCGGGTCGCGTTCTACAACCACTACGGCCCCACCGAGGCGACCGTCTGCGCCACCGCCTACCGCACCGTCGACGGGGCGGAACTCGGCGCGGCCACGCACCTGCCGATCGGGACCGCGCTGCCGCACACCCGCGTCTACGTGCTCGACCGGCACGGCAACCCGGCTCCGATCGGGGTGCCCGGCGAGGTGCACGTCGCCGGCGAGTGCCTGGCCCACGGCTACCTCGGCCGTCCGGGCCTGACCGCCGAACGCTTCCTGCCCGACCCGTTCTCGCCCCGCCCGGGAGCCAGGATGTACGCCACGGGCGACCTGGCCAGGTTCCGCCCCGACCGGAACCTGGAGTTCCTGGGCCGGACCGACCGTCAGGTGAAGATCCACGGCAACCGGATCGAGCCGGGCGAGGTCGAGGCGGCCTGCCTGGCCCATCCCGGCGTCCGCGAGGCCGTGGTCACCGCCGGTGCCCGGCGGCTGGTCGCCTACCTGGTGGGCGAGCCGCTCACCGTCGCTGCGCTGCGCGCCTTCCTCGCCGACCGGCTCCCCGGCTACATGATCCCCGGCGCCGTGGTCATGCTCGCCGCCCTGCCGCTCACCTCCCACGGGAAGGTCGACTTCCGGGCCCTGCCGGAGCCGGACGAGGCCGGCGACGCCGTGCCGTACGAGCCGCCGAGGGAGGGCACCGAGCAGGCGCTCGCGGCGATCTGGGCCGAGGTGCTCAAGGCGGATCCGGGGCGCGGGGACAACTTCTTCGACCTGGGCGGCCACTCGCTGCTGGCGCCGCAGATCGTCTCCAGGATCGCCGCCGAGCTGGGGGTCGCGGTCCCGATGACCGCGATCTTCGCCACGGCCGACCTGGCCGAGCTGGCCGCCGTCGTGGACGGCCGGCCGGCCGAGGCCGTGGACCTGCGCGCCGAGGCGGTGCTGCCCGGCGACATCGCGTTCACCGGCGCGCCGATCCCGGACGGRCCGCCGCGCCGGGTGCTGCTCACCGGAGCCACCGGCTTCCTCGGCGCCTACCTCCTCGCCGCGCTGCTGCGCACCACCGACGCCGAGATCCACTGCCTGGTCAGGGGGGACGCGCCGGAGGGGCGGTTGCGCGGCGGACTCGAGCGGTACGGCCTCTGGGACGGCCGGTTCGCCGGCCGGATCATCCCGGAGGCCGGCGACCTGGACCTTCCGGGGCTGGGCCTGCCCGCCCCGCGCGCCGCCGAACTGGCCGACTCGGTCGACCTCATCGTGCACAACGGCGCCCTGGTCAACTTCGCCCTGCCCTACCGGCGGCTGCGGGCGGCCAACGTGGACGGCGTCCTGGAGATCCTGCGCCTGGCGGCGCGCGGCCGGATCACCACCCCGGTCCACCTGGTCTCGACGCTCGGCGTCCACCTGACCCCCGGCGAGCGCACGGTCAGGGAGGCCGACCCGCTGCCCGATCCCGGCCTGCTGCACCTGGGCTACGACCAGAGCAAGTGGGTGGCCGACCGGCTGGCCGGCGCGGCCAGGCGGACCGGCCTCCCGATCGCGATCCACCGGCCCGCCCGGGTCTCCGCCGACAGCCGCACCGGCCGTTCCGTGGCCGGCGACTTCCTCGGCAGGCTCTTCGCGACCTGCGCGCTCCTCGGCGCGGTGCCCGACGGGGAACGGCTCGACATGGCGCCGGTCGACCACGTCGCGGAGGCGATCGCACACCTGGCCCGGAGCCGGGCGGGCGGGGACTTCCACTACTACAACCCGCGCGTCCTGAGCTCGGCCGAGCTGGCCGACGGACTGCGCGAGCGCGGCTTCCCGGTGCGGCTCGTGCCCGGCGGCGAATGGCGGCGGCTGGTCCGCGACCGGCTGGCGGCCGGCGACGACCTGCCGATCGCCCTCTACCCGGGCTTCGTCGCCGACCACGAGGGGCCCGGCGGGCCGTCCTTCGACTGCTCGGCCACCGAGGAGGCGCTCGCCGGGGCCGGGCTGGTCTGCCCGCCCGCCGACGGCGTCCTGCTCGGCCGGTACCTGGACCACTACGTCAGCGCCGGAGTCCTGGCGGGTGGTCGCCGTGCATGACGGGATCCGCAGGTTCGTGGTGATCTGGGCGGCACAGCTCCTGTCGATCATCGGATCGAGCCTGACCGGCTTCGTGCTGGGCGTCTGGGTCTACCAGAGGAACGGCTCGGCCACCGAGTTCGTGCTGATCATGCTCTGCGCGGTGCTCCCCGAGGTGCTGCTGTCGCCGCTGGCCGGGGCGGTGGCCGACCGGTGGGACCGCAGGCGGCTGCTGATGGCGGCCGACGCCGGGGCCGCGGTCGTGACCGGTGTCCTCGCGGTGCTGCTCGCCACCGGCACGCTGCAGGTCTGGCACGTCTACGTGGTCACGGTGGCCGGCTCGGTCTTCGGCACCTTCCACATGGCCGCCTACCACTCGATGATGCCGCTGATCATGCCGCAGCGGCATCTCGGCCGGGCCAACGGCCTCATGCAGGTGGCCGACTCGGTGAAGATCGCGGCCCCCCTGCTGGCGGGGACGCTGCTGGTGACGGTCGGGATCACCGGCGTGGTCGTGGTCGACCTGGCGACGTTCCTGGTCACCCGGGTGGTCATGTTCGCCGTACGGCTGCCGCCCGAGGTCACCCGGCCGGGCGGCGTCCCGGCCGCGCCGGAGCCGATCCGCCGGGACCTGCTCTTCGGCTGGCGGCACCTGCGGGCCAGGCCCGGCCTGTTCCAGCTCGTCGTGGTGCTGGCCGCCTACAACCTGTTCTTCGGGATGTCCGGGGTGCTGGTCCAGCCGCTGATCCTGTCGTTCGGGTCGGCGGCGGTGCTGGGCGCGCTGATGTTCGCGGGCGGCGCCGGCGTCTTCGCCGGAGGGCTCGTGCTGAGCGCCTGGGGCGGGCCCCGGCACCGGGTGCGCGGCGTCGCGGCGTTCGTGGCCCTCGGCGGGGTGCTGCTGGCGCTGCACAGCGTCGCCCCGTCACCGTGGCTGATCGCCGTGGTGGCGCCCGCGTTCCTGTTCACGCTCCCGTTCGTGCAGGGCACCGGGATGACCGTGCTGCAGCTCAAGACCGATCCCGCCGCGCTGGGCCGTGTCCTGAGCACCGTCCGCACGGTCACCCAGGCCGCCACCGTGCTCACCTACCTGGCCGCCGGCCCCCTCGCCGACCACGTCTTCGAGCCGATGATGGCCCCCGACGGAGCCCTCGCCGACACCCTCGGCGGCGTGATCGGCACCGGTCCGGGCCGGGGCCTGGCCGCCATCTTCCTCCTCACGGGGCTGGGCCTGCTGCTGCTCGCCCCGCTCGCCTACCTCTGGCCCCGCCTCCGCAACGTGGAGTCCGAACTCCCCGACGCCGAGGACGTGCACCCGCCGGAGCCGGTCCCCGCCGAGACCACCCCCGCCCGCTCACCGCCGGACGACGACGCCACCCGCCCGCCGGGGCGGGACGGAGACGCGAGTCCGGAGGCCGGAACCGAGCATCCCGACGTCGCGCAAGGCGTCCAAGTCGCGCAAGGAGACAGCGATGCCGCTCTATCTCGACCCTGAACAACTCCGTGAACAGGCACCCGGGCCACATCTCGACCTGATCGGGACGATGGCGTTCCGGGCGGCCGGGGCCGCACAACGGCTGGGAGTCTTCGACGCGCTCCTCGACGGGCCGCTGCTCGTGACCGAGCTGGCGGCCCGGACGGGCACGGCCGAGGGCACCCTCCCCGTGCTGCTGGACGCGCTGGTCTCCTTCGGCTACCTCGACCGGACGCCCGGTCAGGTCTACGCCAACAGCCCGATGACGGCGGGCTCGCTGGACCGGCGGAGCCCGTGGAGCTACGCCCCGGCGCTGGCCTTCTGGCAGGACCTGCTGGGCGAGCTCTGGGACGGCCTGGAGGAGTCGGTCCGCACCGGCCGGCCCGCCGCCGACTTCTACGGCTGGCTGGAGAGCCGGCCGCGGACGCTGCGCGAGTTCCAGACCATGCTGGACGGGATGGCCACCGGGCTCGCCCCGCTCGTCGCCGCGACCGCGCCCGACCCGGGGCGGCGGCTGCTCGACGTCGGCGGCGGCCACGCCCGCTACAGCATCGCCCTCTGCGAGGCCCACCCCCGGCTCACCGCGACGATCGTGGACCTGCCGAAGGCCCTGGATGGCGGCCGGGCCAGGATCGAGCAGGCCGGTCTGGCCGGGCGCGTCAGAGCGGTCCCGGGCGACGTGACCGAGGCGGACCTCGGCTCCGGGCACGACACGGCGCTGCTGTTCAACCTCTGCCACGGTTTCGACGGGCCGGACAATCGCGCGCTGTTCAAGAGGGTCGCCGCCGCGTTGCGCCCCGGGGGCACGGTGCTGGTGCTGGAGTCGTTCGCGGACCTGCCGGAGGGCACGCCCCCGGCGGCCGAGGCCTTCACCCGCGCCTTCAGCCTCAACCTCGCCGTCACCCAGGGCGGCCGGATCTACGCCTTCGACGAGATCGCCGGCTGGCTGGCCGAGGCCGGATTCGGCCGGATCGAGCGGCGCGCGCTCGACGGCCCCAGTGAACTGCTCATCGCCCGGCTCCCCGACGCGGACACCGCCGGCCCGTCCGGGGCGGGGACCGCCCGCGCGCCCGAGGTGGACGGGGCCCGATCGTCCGGGGCGGACGCCGTCCGGCTCCCTGACACGGACACCGCCGGCCCGTCCGGGGCGGGCGGCGGGCACGCGCACACCCTCGCCGGCGGCGCACTGCGCGCCGTACTGCCGGTGGCCTGGACCCGGGAGGAGAACCGATGACGCGCCGGATCCTCATCGTCGGAGCGGGGCCGGCGGGCACGCTGCTGGCGTGCTGTCTCGCCAGGCGCGGCTTCCAGGTCGACGTCTACGAGCGCCGGCCCGACCCCCGGCTGCTCGACGAGGAGGAGAGCAGGTCGATCAACCTCGGCCTGTCCGCCCGGGGGATCAAGGCGCTCGACGACATCGGCCTGATGGACACGTTGTGGCCGCTGACCGTGCCGATGCGCGGCCGGGCCATCCACCTGCCCGGCGGCGGGGCGCCGTTCCAGCCCTACGGCGCGCACGAGGGCGAGATCCTCCACTCGGTCCTGCGCCGCGACCTGATCACCACGCTGATCGACCACGCCGAGGCCCAGCCCGGGGTGAGCTTCCACTTCCGGCACCGGCTGGTCGACCTCGACCGCGAGGCGGCGGCCGTCCATCTGGCCGAGGAGGGCACCGGTGCCGCGCTCACCGTCCGGGGAGACGCGGTGATCGGCGCGGACGGCGCGTTCTCGCAGGTCCGAGCCCGAATGCAGCACGGCCTCAGGGTGGACCACCACCAGGAGTTCCTGGAGTGGGGATACAAGGAGCTGACCATCCCCGCCGACGACGGGTCGGCCAGGACCAGGCTGGAGGCGCTGCACGTCTGGCCCGGCGAGGACGCCCTCATCGTCGCCCATCCCAACCGGGACAACTCCCTGACCGGCACGCTCTTCCTGCCGGTCGAGCGGTTCGAGGAGATCGCCGACCCGGAGGAGTTCTTCCGGGCGCGGTTCCCCGACGCGATCGGGCTCATGCCCCACCTGGCCAAGGAGTACGCCGAGCACCCCGTCGGGCATCTGGTGTCGATCCGCACCTCGCCCTGGCACTACCGGGACAGGGTCGCCCTCATCGGCGACGCCTGCCACGCGGTCTACCCCTTCTACGGCCAGGGGATGAACGCGTCGCTGGAGGACTGCACGGTCCTCGACCGCTGCCTGGGCGCCCACCCCGACGACCTGGGCAGGGCCTTCGCCGAGTACCAGCGCCTGCGCAAGCCGCACACCGACGTGCTCGACGAGCTGTCCAAGCAGAACTTCGTGGAACTGCGCGACCGGCTCCGCTCCCCGTTCCACCTCGCACGCAAGAAGGCGGACCTGCTGCTCGCCCGGCTCCTGCCCGGCCGCTGGGTCCCGCTCTACACGATGATCTCGCACACCACCACCCCGTACGCGGACGCGCTCGCCCGCGCCCGGCGGCAGGACGCCATCCTGCGCTGGGCCGGCGTGGCGACGGGCGCCGTCGCGCTGGCAGCCGTACGGCGAAGCACCCGGAAGGGCGGACCACGATGCTGACCGATCCCGCGGACCCCTCCCGCGTCCTCATCGAGACCGCCGACCTGGACGGCGACCACGACCTGGTCAGGCGGTACGGCGTGCCGCTCAAGGAGATCGTCGTCTGGGCGCGGGAGTATCTGTGCCGCCCGCACGCCGACCTCGGCAGGAAGGGGCCGGTCTGCCCCTACGCCCAGACCTCGCTGGACCGGGGCACCTTCTATCTGGGCGTCCGGCCCGGAACACCGGACGGCGCCGAGGCGGCCGAGGTGCTCGACGGCTACCGGGACTGGTTCCTCCGGCTGGTGTCGCCGCCCGGGGTGTCCGCGCAGTACCGGACCATCCTGGTGCTCTTCCCCGACCTGCCCGAGGCGGCGGCGGCCGAGGTGATCGACGCCGCCCAGGACGCGCTCAAGTCGCGCTACGTCTCCGAGGGGCTGATGATCGGCGAGTTCTACCCCGGCCCGCCGCCCAAGGCCGGGCTCTGGAACCCCGGGTTCCGGCCGCTGGGCAGCCCGGTCCCGCTGCTGGCGATCCGGCACATGGTCGCGACCGACTTCCCCTTCCTGCGCGACGACCCCGGCCAGTTCGCCGCCTACCTGGAGCGCTTCGGCCACCGTCCGCCGGCCGCGCTCAGGGAGGAGGTCCAGGCGGTGGCCCGGCACTACGGCCTGGTGACCGAGCCCGCGACCTGACCACGTAACGGTACGGTCCTCTCCAATGCGGTCCCGCACCGGTATATGTGATGCCCTGCCTGGTGAGAGCCCTGGGGGAGTAGGCCCTCTCTCAACACCGACCGACCTGCACCCCGAGGTCCGCGAGCACTGTGTTCAGCCCGCGGAGCTCGGGGTGGTCGCAACCGAACTCGGAGATTCCGGTTTGAGAGCCTGTCGGCCGATGCATCGCTTTCAGGGCGTGAGCCGTGGCGTCCGCGCCAGGCCGCCCTGCCGCTGTGAGGCAGGGCGCGCCGTGAGCTGGTGCGGTGCGGGGCGATCGCGGGGTGAGCGTGCCGGCCCTCAGGCCGTACGGCGGCTCGCGTTGTCGGGCTGGTGGCGGTCGCGGCTCTGCTGAAGTTCGATGTTGATGCGCAGGGCTTCGGCGAGTTGGTCTTCGAGGATGATGATGCGGCAGGCGGCCTCCAGGGCGGTGCCCTGGTCGAGCAGTTCGCGGGCGCGGGCGGCCAGGCGCAGCTGGTAGCGCGAGTAGCGGCGGTGGCCGCCCTCGGAACGCTGCGGCTCGATCAGCCTGGCGGCGCCTAGATTGCGCAGGAACGCCTGGGTGACGCCGAGCATCTCGGCGGCCCGGCCCATGCTGTAGGCGGGGTAGTCCTCGTCGTCGAACCGGTGACCGGGGATGTCGCCCGGTGCGGCAGGGAGCCCGCCGGCCCTGCCGGCGGTGTCGGCCCCAGGGGCCGGTCCAGCCTTATCGGCACTGGCGCGGAGCCTGGGCTGCGCGCGGACGGCCGACGCCATCGGTGCTTGATCCATATAACCTTCCCAACAACCTTCCCGAAATGCCGATAGGGCCCCGGCGCCATGATGCGCCGGGGCCCGCGAGGTTCAACACCATCTACCGGCCCGGAGGCCGATCTGTCTCTTCCGCACTGGCCGCCCGATGGGGGCGGGGGTGCGGGGATCGCGTATGCGTGACCGTAGACCACCTTCCAATCCGTGGGACTGCGGTACCCGTGCGGCGAACTTCAGCCGGCGACGGGCGATCCTGATGGCGTTCAACACTCCCTTCGCTCTTGGTTGGCGTTACTTCTTCCACCTCATGCATCACTACGTACCGCAGCTGCGTGTCCACGGCTGGAACCCTTCACTTACCGCTGGTCCCGGCACGTCCGACGTTCACTGACTGACTGCTGTGGCAGCGCGTCCACGGCCGGGACCCTTCAACCGCCCGGTCCTGGCACGTCCGACCTTCTGCCCTTCTTCACTGCATCGTCTTTGTTGTCCAGCTATCCACGCTCGTCCGGGCAGTTCGTCGTGATGCCTACGTACTGCTCTGCCCTGGTGGATCCGTTCCTTTCGATGTCAGGAACTCTACCCCCACCCGCCACGAATGTCTACTTCAGCAACTACAGATTTTCGGTGCCGGGGAATCAAGGGCTGAGTCTTCACGCCGTCGGGAACAGTCCGGCGACGGCGTGTTCGACGTCTCTGCAGGTCAGGCGGGGCACGTTTCCTGGGCCATCGTCGACGTCGACCAAGCGGCCGCCCACCCGGCACGCCGTGCGCTCGTGCGGTCGCCGCTGACCTGCGAGGGGACGCCCAGCGCTAAACGGCTGTTCGGCTGTTCCTCAACCCCGGATCAGCCGCTGGCGTATCCATGAACGCGAAGCCGCCTTCAGCGGGATCCTCACGCGAATCACACAACAGTACGGCCCGCACCCGGGGGGTCCTCCGGGGTGCGGGCCGTACCGGCATGGGGGAGGTCAGACGCCGAGCAGTTCGGCGGCGGCCTGGGCGTTGGCGCGGGCGGCGCCGTAGGTGGCGAGGTAGGTGACGCCCTCGGGGCGCCAGATCGGCAGGCCCATCTCGACCACCGTGGCGTCGGGGCGGGCGGCCAGCAGCGCCGACACCACCGACTTGCTGGCCTCGTAGCGGTGGGCGTCCTTGACCACGACGACCAGGGAACGGCCGATGGCACGCTCCAGGATGCCGGGGACGTCCGCCGTCTCGGGCTTGACCCGGACCACCTCCGCCTGCGGCAGCAGGGGGGCGAAGCCCCACGGCACGTCGCCGACCGCGATGGTCGGCGGGGTGTCCACCTCGACCACCAGCGGATCGATCAGCGGGGACGCCGAGCCGGTGAGGCTGACCGCGCGGCGGGCGGCGGCCAGGCCGATGACGTTCTCCTCCGCCTGACCCGTCCGGGGCGTGCCGAACCAGGCGCGCAGGCGGGCCACCCGCTCGGCGGCGGCCTCCAGGCGGGCCGTCGGCAGCCGGCCGTCCCCGACCGCGGCGACGATCTCGTCGATGATCCGGCGGACGTCGTCCTCGGTCGGCAGCGGGCCGAGGCAGAGCAGGTCGGCCCCGGCGGCGAGCGAGAGCACCGAGCCGCCGGCCAGGCCGTAGGTGTCGGTGACGGCCTTCATGTCGAGGGCGTCGGAGACGATCACGCCGTCGTAGCCCAGCTCGCCGCGGAGCAGGACGGTCAGGGCGGCGGCCGACAGCGTGGCGGGGGTCGTGCCGGTCAGGGCGGGGACCCGGACATGCGCGGTCATGATGGACCTGGTCCCGGCGTCGATCGCGGCGCGGAAGGGCACGAGCTCGCGTTCCCGCAGCAGTTCGAGTGAGGCGTCGACGAGTGGGATCTCCAGATGGGAGTCCTGACGGGTGGCGCCGTGACCGGGGAAGTGCTTGACGCAGGCGGCCACGCCGGCCGACTGCAGGCCGTGGACGGCGGCGACGGTGTGCCGGGCGACCAGCGCGGTGTCCGGCCCGAACGAGCGGGTGCCGATCACCGGGTTGTCGTCGGCGGTGTTCACGTCGGCGGACGGCGCCATGTCCAGGTTGACGCCACAGCGGGCCAGGTCGTCACCGATGGACCGGTAGACGCGCCGGGTCAGCTCGACGTCGTCGACGGCGCCGAGGGCGGCGTTGCCGGGGTAGGGGCTGCCCACGTGGTAGTCGAGCCGGGTGACGTCGCCGCCCTCCTCGTCCAGCGAGATGACCGGTTCACCGGCCTCGCGCAGGCGGGCGGTGAGCCCGGAGAGCTGGGCGGGATCGGCGACGTTGAAGCCGAAGAGGGTGACGCCGCCGAGACCGTTCTCCAGGTCCCGGAGGACCCACTCGGGGGCGGTGGTGCCCCGGAAGGCGACGAGCAACGTGCCGGCCGCGAGACGACGCAGCCCCTGATCGCTGGAGTCCGCGATGAACTCAGACATGGCGCTACCTGATTCCTTACCTGAGGTTAGGGGGGTCGGATATGGACAGGGCTGGTACGGCTCGCGCCTTGTGGGTGCGGAGCCGTACCAGCACCGGAGGGGTTAGCCCTTGACGGCGCCCGCGACGAGGCCCGTGACCATGCGCCGCTGCACCAGGAGGAAGAAGACGACGACAGGGATCGTCATCATCGTGGAGCCGGCCATGATGGCGCCCCAGTCGGTGCCTCGCTGCCCGAAGAAGAACTGCAGCGCGACGGGCATCGTGTAGCCCGAGGAGTCCGACATCAGGATGAGCGCGAAGATCAGCTCGTTCCAGGCGGTGATGAACGAGAAGATGCTCGTCGCCACCAGGCCGGGAGCCACCAGCGGGAACAGGACCTTCCGGAAGGTCGTGAACCGGCTGGCGCCGTCGATCCAGGCGGCCTCCTCCAGGGATTTGGGCACCGCGGCGACGAAGGTGCGCAGCATCCAGATGCCGAAGGGGAGGGTCAGGCCGACGTTGATGACGATCAGACCCAGCAGCTGGTCGTAGAGGCCGAGCCGCTTGACGTTGAGGAAAAGCGGGATGAGCAGGGCCTCGGCCGGGATCATCTGGACGATGAGCAGCAGGACCAGGAAGCTGCTGCGGCCCTTGAAGGCGAAGCGGGCGATGGCGGTGGCCGCCAGCAGCGCGAAGACGGCGCCGATGACCACGGTGCCCAGCGCGACGATCGCGCTGTTGCGCATGTAGAGCCAGATGGAGTTGCCCGCCACCCCCTCGGTGAGCACCCGCTTCAGGTGGTCGAGGGTGAGCTCCGTGGGGAACGGGATGAAGTCCGTCGTGAAGATCTGGTCGTTGGTCTTGAAGGAGGTCGAGACCATCCAGTAGACGGGGAACACCGCGAAGACGAAGACCAGGACGCCGGCCGCGTTGAGCGCGGCCTTCCCGAGGCGCTTGCGTGCGATCGGAGTCATCACATCTCCTCCGTCTTCACGATCTGCCGGACGTAGACGGCGGTGACGACGAGCAGGAGCAGCGTCAGGATCACCGCGATCGCCGCGCCGGTGCCCATCTTCGGCGGGCTGCGGAAGGCCTCGGCGAAGGAGAACATGGACAGGTTGAAGGCCTCGCGGTTGGTCGGCCCGTTCATCAGCACGTAGAGCTGGCTGAAGACCTTGAAGTTCCAGATGATGGACAGGATCGTCAGCACCGAGAAGACCGGCTTGAGCAGCGGGAAGGTGATCTTCCTGAAGGTCCGCCAGGGGGTGGACCCGTCGACCCGGGCCGCCTCGTAGAGCTCCGTGGGGATGCCCTTGAGGCCGGCCAGCACCGACACCGCGATGAACGGGAACGACGCCCAGACCACACAGATGATCAGCACCAGGTAGATGGTGAGCGCGTCGTTCAGCCAGGGCTCGCCGGTCCAGTCGGCCCGCCCGAACAGCAGGCTGGACAGCCAGTCCGGGAGCAGGTTGAGCACCCAGTTGATCATTCCGGCGTCGGCGTCGAAGAGCCAGCGCCAGATGACGCCCTGGGCGACCGGCGGTACGGCCCAGGCGGACATGATGCCGACCACCACGACCGTGGACATCTTCTTGCCGAGCTTGTTGAGCAGCGCGCCCACCGCGGTCCCGAGGACCAGTGTCAGGGTCACCGTGACGGCGGCGAAGACGACGGTGTTGCGGAGCGAGGACCAGAAGATCTCGTTGTCGAGGACCTTGGTGTAGTTGTCCCAGCCCACCCAGGTCGCCGGCTTCTTGCCGTTGATCTGGGGGATCCCCACCTTCTGGAAGGAGATGACGATCATCTGGAACAGCGGGTAGAGCAGCAGTCCGGCGATCACCACTAGACCGGGCACGAGCAGGACGTACGGGATGACCCACGGAGGGAGCCCGCTGGCCCTGGCGGGGCGCTGCGGGCTGTTACGGCGCCGCCCCGGGGCGGAGGGGTTGCCTCCGCCCCGGGCGATCGTAGACGTGTTCGTCATGTGACTACTGGTTCAGGATCTCTTCGATTTCCCCGTTGGCCTTGGTGAGAGCCTCGTCAGGGGTGGCCTTGCCCTCGATGACGGACCGCGCGGCGTTCTGCAGCACGGCCTTGGTCTCGTTGGCCTCGGTCCAGTTGGAGTCGGCCGGGAAGGCCTTGGCCTTGGCGAAGGCCGCCGCGAACGGGGCCAGCGCCGGGTCCGAGCTCAGCTTCGCCAGAGCCTCGGGGTAGATCGGCAGCAGGCCGCCCTCAAGGGCGTAACGCTCCGCCCACTCCTTGTTGGTGGCCAGCTTCAGGTACTCGGCCGCGAGCTCCTTGTTCTTGGCGCTGTCCCAGATGGCGATGTCGTTGCCGCCGAAGAAGGACGGGGCCTCGCCGCCGGACTTGGCCGGGAGCGGGAAGAAGGCCAGCTTGTCGGCCTTCAGCTTGCCCTTGCTGTCCACCTCGATGCCGGGCAGGTCCCAGCCGGCCGTCAGGTACATGCCGACCTTGTTGTTGGCGAACCGCTTGCGGATGTCCACCGTGTTCTGCGTCAGGCGCGACTTACCGGACAGGCCGTCGGTGACCAGGCTCGTGTAGGTGGCGAAACCGGCCTTGAACTTGGGGTCGGTCACCTTGCCGACCCACTTGTCGCCCTCCTTGAGGGCGTACTCGCCGCCCTCGGACCAGGCGAACGCGCCGAGCAGGTGGTTGGCGTCGGAGCCGCCGTTGAAGGCGAAGCCGTCGACGTCCTTGCCCTTCTTCTCCTGGATCTTCTTGGCCGCGGCGACCAGTTCGTCCCAGGTCTTCGGAACCTCGATGCCGAGGTCCTTGAACCAGTCCTTGCGGTAGAGCACCGCGCGGGAGCCGGCGCCCCAGGGCAGGGCGTAGACCTCGTTGTCGATGGTCTCCAGGCCGAGCAGGTTCTTCGGGATCTGGGCCTGGTCGCCGGCCTCCACCAGCGGGGTGACCGGGGAGAGGGCTTCCTGGCTCTGCCAGAGCGGCACCTGGTCGTTGCCGATCTCGGTGACGTCCGGGCCGGCGCCGCCCGCCGCGGCGGCGGTGAACTTGTCGTTCACCTGGGGCCACGGGATCCACTCAAGCTTGATCTTGGCGCCGGACTCCTTCTCGAAGGCCGCGTTCAGCTCGTCCATGTACTTCTGGGCGGCCGGGTTGCTGTCGCCGAGACGCCACACGGTCAGGGTCTGGCCGGCGTACTTCGGGCCGGAGGCGGCGGTGGAGGCGCCGGCCTGCGGGTCGGCGCTCTTGGCGGGTTCGTCGGTGGAACCACATGCGGCGAGGCCCAGGGCCAGGGCGGCGGTGGTAGCAGTCGTAACCGCGATCTTCGTGATTTTCACTTTGGGGTTCTCCCTTCCCGGCTTCACGTCGGGGTCGCGCTTCGGGTGCCGGCGTGGTCCCCATGCCTCGCCACACCTGGTCGAAGGCGCCTCCTCACGGTCGGCGCTCTGACATCCCGCAGCCTGCTGTCACTCTTGCCTGCGGGCTGACTACGGTTAAACTAACAAGAAACTTTCTTAAAAGAAACGATCGTTAGCGGATCGTGACGGGGGGAGCCGATCTTGTCCAGACGTCCGGGGACGCCTCGCCTGCTGCGCCAGCTCAATGACCGCGCGGCACTGGAGCTGCTCCTGTCCAGCGGCCCGCTCACCCGGGCTGAGCTGGGAGAACACACGGGGCTCTCCAAGGTGACCGCGGGCCAGCTCCTCGCCAGGCTGGAGGACCGCGACCTCGTCGCGGTGGTCGGCGAGCAGGCCGGCGGACGCGGCCCCAACGCCGCGCTGTACGGCGTCGTACCTTCGTGCGCGTACGTCGTGGGCCTCGACGTGCTGCCCGACCGGATCAGCGCCGGAGTGGCCGACATCACCGGCGAGACCGTCGCGGAGATCTCGGTGGACCCCAACGGCCACGACGACCCGGTCCGGCTCGTACAGGGCGCCGTCCGTAAGGCGTGCGAGTCGGGGGGCATCCCCATGTCCGGCCTGCGCGCCTTCGTGATCGGCACCCGGGGCGTCGTCGACCCCCGGACCGGCGACGTCCGGTTCTCCCTCGACCTGCCCTCCTGGCACGAGGGCGTGCTCGCCGGGCTCCGCCGCCACCTCAACGTCCCCGTGACGATCGAGAACGACGTGAACCTGGCCGCGCTGGCCGAGCGCTGCCACGGCGCCGCACTGGAGATGGATGACTTCGTCCTCGTCTGGGCGGGAGTCGGCCAGGGGCTCGGGGTCATGCTCGGCGGACGCCTGCACCGCGGCTTCACCGGCGGCGCCGGTGAGATCGGCTGGCTCCCGGTCCCCGGCGAGCCGCTCCCCACCGATGTGGGCGAGCCCCAGTCCGGCTCCTTCCAGCGCCTGGTCGGCGGCGACGCCGTGGCCGGCCTGGCGGACGCGCACGGCGTCGCCGGCGACTCCGTCGGCGACTACGTCCGTACGGCCGTCGCCGGCGGATCGGAGGGCTTCCTCGACGAGCTGGCCGGGAGACTGGCGGTCGGCGTGGCGGCGGTGGCCGTGGTCCTGGACCCCGGGCTGATCGTGCTCGGCGGCGACGTCGGCAGGGCCGGCGGGAGCGCGCTCGCGACCAGGGTCGAGGAGGCCGTGGCCCGGGTCTGCCCGAGCCAGCCGAGGGTCGTGACGACGGAGGTGCGGGGCAACCCGGTGCTGCGCGGCGCCCTGGTATCGGCCCTGCAGCAGGCCCGCGAGCAGGTGTTCTCCCAGACGGTGTGAGAATTGGCGCTATGCGCGACATCGTTCTGATCTCCGACCCCCGTGTCACCGCGATCCCCGTCGAGGAGTCCGGCGAGCGGCTGGCCGACGTCCGGGGGCGGCTGCGGGTGGACGGGCGGATGGCCGACTCCGAGGGGGCCTTCGCCCACCTGCGGGAGGGGCTGCTGGCCCGGCTGGAGGGCGCGCAGACGCAGCTCCCGCCGGGCTACCGGCTGCTGGTGGTGGAGGGCTACCGGCCGCTGGTGACGCAGCAGCGGATCTTCGAGGAGTACTCGGCGGAGCTGCGGCTGGTGTTCCCGGAGATGTCGCCCGAGGAGATCTGCGTGGCGGCGAGCCGCTACGTCTCGCCCGTGGAGGTCGCCCCGCACACCGCGGGCGCGGCGGTGGACCTGACCCTGTGCACCGAGGACGGGGACGAGCTCGACATGGGCACCCCGCTCAACGCCACCCCCGAGCAGAGCGACGGCGCCTGCTACACCGACGCCTCCGGCCTGTCGTCCGAGGCCCGCCACCACCGCGGCCTCCTCGGCACGGCCCTGCGGTCGGCCGGCCTGGTCAACTACCCCACCGAGTGGTGGCACTGGTCCTACGGCGACCGCTACTGGGCCATGACCACCGGGGCCGCGTCCGCCGTCTACGGCCCCACCTCGATCTGAGCCCGCCGTCTACGGTCCTACCCGGGTCTGAGCCCGCCGTCTACGACCCCACCTCGGTCTGAGCCCGCCGTCTACGGCCCCGCTTCGGTCTGAGCCCGTCGTCTACGGCTCTACCTGGGTCTGAGCCCGTCGTCGCCCGGCCCCCGTCCGGGTCCACTGCCCACGGCCTCACCTCGCCCGGTGGTCGGGGACGGGGGCGCGCCAGCGGAGGGGGAGGTCGGCGGCGGCGCCGATCAGGCGGCCCGCGTGCGCGGTGAGGGTGGTGCAGCCCGCGGCGGAGCAGAGGTCGCTCCACTCCGCGGCGGCCGCCACCGGCAGGCGCGTGCGGACGCGGTCGCCCGAGCAGACGGCGTAGAGGCGGCCGTTCATGGCGGTGAGGGCGACGGCGCCGGCCTCCCCGTCGACCAGGGTCCACTCGGCGGTCTCGGGAGGCAGCCGCCACAGGCCGCCGTCGGCTGTGGCGGCCCACAGGTCGCCGTCGACCAGGGCCAGCCCGACCCCGCCGGAGGGGGCCTCGCCGAGCACGGTCCAGGGGGCCTGGGGGCCCGGGTCGCGGTAGACGAGCCGGTCGTCGCCGGTCAGGCCGTACAGGCCGATGGGCCTGGTGGTGGAGGCCTCGCGCGGGGTGGCCATGGCGACCACGCCGCCGCCGGAGTCGATCCGGTGCCAGCGCAGGTTCTGGCCGGAGACGTCCCGGCGGTACAGCGAGCCGTCCGTGCCCACGCCGTACAGCTGGGAGTCGCACACCGTCAGCGCCCGGAACGAGCCGGCCGGACCGATGACCTCCCACCCGGCGGGCGGGCCGGACAGCCGGTCCAGCACGTTGCGGGTGATCCGGTCCACGGCGGGATCGCGCAGGGTGTTGCCCCAGTTCACGGTGGAGGCGGTGAACACCGTCCCGGCGCCTAGGCCGAAGACGCCCATGGTGGCCATGCCGCCCTGGCCGTACCGGTGCCAGTGGCGCAGGTCGGCGGTGGCGAGGATGACGAAGGACGGCGGGGTGCCGTCGCGGCCGGTGGCCACCGGGACGCCGTCCACCTCGACGAAGTCGCAGGCGTCGGTCTCGTAACCGATGCAGCCCTGGCCGAACTTGTCGCCCTCGCCCAGCCCCGTCCCGTCGAAGACCCAGTGCTCCGGGAAACGGGCGGTGTAGGACTCCTCGTGCATCAGCTGCATGTACGGTCCCCACGTCCCGGCGCCCCTCCGGAAGCTGACCCCGGTCAGGGAGTTCTCCGGCCGGTTCACCGGCGCGCTGGACCACTCGACCGTGGTGAGGCCGGGCTCCACGGTGGCCATCGGGTCGGTGACCGCGTCGCGGTAGCAGACCATGGTCCGCCCGTCGTCCTCCAGCCGGAACTGCCACCAGCAGGTGTTGCCGGAGAAGACGGCCAGGTTGCCGCCCCGGCGGACGAACTCCTCCACGTTGTCGCGCATCCCCGCCGTCCAGTACTCGTCATGGCCGTTGACCACCAGCAGCCGGTAGCCGGACAGCAGCGCGGCGCCGTCGTGCAGGTCCAGCCCCGAGCAGTAGTCCACCTCGTACCCGGCCGGCCCCAGCCAGCGCAGCATGCCCTCCTCCCAGCGCTCGGGCGGCGGGCCACCGCCGGGCCGGTCGAAGGCGACGCGCGAGGCCCGGGTGGCCTGCTCGGTCCAGTAGACGGACTCGCCGGGGATGCCCGCCCGGTTGTAGGCCTGCCAGGTCGGGAACGGGATCGACAGCAGGATCGGGGAGCGCGGCCGGGCGGCCCGTACGACGAAGTAGACCTCGGAGGCGTCCTCGTCGGCGGTGAACACCGCCCGGTAGAGCGAGCTCGGCAGGTCCGCGGGGACGTCGAACGTCCACAGGGGGCCGTCGAACTCCTCCTCGGACACCGCCCTGTCCGCCGACACGTCCTCCAGCAGGACCGAGCCGTGCAGGGGGGCCCGGGAGGCGCGCGCGAGATGGAAGCGGAGCGCGCCGCCCTGGACGCAGGAGGTGGCCTCGGCGTAGGCGTACACCGTCATCGAATACCTCCGGCATGGAGACCCCGGGCTTCGGACCCGGGGAGGGAACGCGGCGTGCCGCCACGCAGGGGGGACGTCAACCGACCGGCTCCAGAACCTCGCGGAACGCCGCCTCGACCAGGAGGGACTCCAGGTCGTACAGGTAGCGCTCCATGGCCGGCCGGGGCAGGAAACGGGTGTCGGCGGTCAGCGAGACGCCCAGCCCGCCGGGCTCGCCGGTCACGTGCAGGCAGAAGCGGCAGTTGAGCCGGTCCTGGCTGAGCGGCCAGGTCAGCGCCGTCTCCTCCATCGCCTGCCGTACCGTCCGCTCGTCGTGGGAGGCGTCGACCCGGTCGACGAAGCGCATGTCGTTGAAACAGCAGTAGGGGTGGATCTCCGCGCCCCGCTCCCGGCTGATCCGGGCGGTCAGCCGGTCCCGGTCGTCCGGGTCGTGGTAGGCGGAGCGGTAGGCGCGCAGCGCGGCCGGCTTGGCCGCCCTGAGCAGATCGGCGAAGGTCGCGCCGCCGCGCAGGTCCAGCACGAACAGGCCCTCCTGGGAGAGCGTGGTGACGGCGTTCGCGGTGTCGGCGCGGAAGCGGTTGCCCACGATCGGCAGCATCGCGCACACGTCGTGGCCGGTCACTGCGCCGACCAGCACGGACGAGGCGGCCAGCAGCACGGTCGAGGTGCTCACGCCGTGCACGGCGGCGATCCGCTGGACGGCCAGGTCCAGCGCCCGGGAGACGATCTGCGCCCGCCAGACGGGCGGGCCCTCCGGCGCGGCCACGGGCCGGTCGAACATGGTCGGCGGGATCCGCCGGTACTCGCTCTCCCAGTGCTCGGCGGCGATCCGGGCGACCCGCAGCCCCTCTTCCGACCGCTGCCAGCGGGCCAGGTCCAGCGGCGAGGGCGGCGGCGGTCCGGGTACGGCTCCGCGGAGCAGCAGCAGCCGCAGATCCGTGATCGCCGCCTCCGCGCCGAGGCCGTCGGCCGCCAGGTGGCAGAAGACGAGCACGATGTGGGTGACGACCCCGCCGAGGGACCTTCCCGCGGCGTCGCCGGTGGTCCCCTCCGCCGTTCCGGCGGCGGTCTCGTCGGCGACCACGAGCCCCACCCGGAGCGGCCACTCACCCGCGTAGTCGAAGGCCCGCTCCGCCAGCGTGTCCAGCAGCCGGTCCGGATCGCCGGCCGACAGGGTGACCGCGATGGAGCCGGAGGTCTCCAGCACCTGGGACGGCCCCGCCCCCAGCCTGGTCCGCAGCGACCCGTGCCGCTCCACCAGCGCGCCCAGGACCTCGACGGCCCGTTCCACGGTGAGCGGCCGGGCCCGTCCGGGCACCTTGAGCACCCGGCCGAAGTTGAAGTAGTGGTCGTCCGGCGCCGTCTTCTGGATCGTGTCCCAGATGGCCCGCTGACCCCAGGTCAGCGGGGCCGTGCCCGATCGGCTCCCCGAGAACCGGATGTCCATGTGCTTTTCCCCGTTCAGAACACCTTCAGTGACACTTCTCAGGAACCGGAGCGGCCGGAGGAGGCGATGTAGCGCTCCAGCGCGTCCAGGTCGTCCAGCAGGTCGAACCCCTCGCCCGACAGGTCGATCTCGACCCCGAACTCGGTCTCCACCGCGTCGATCAGCCGCATCTGCGCCAGCGAGGTGACCCCCAGCGCCGACAGCGGGACCGTCGCGGCCAGCGCCTCCTTGGCCGTCACCGCGCCGTCCGACGCCGTGGCCACCATCGCGGCCAGCCGTTCCCTAACCACCATTGCGGGCTCCTTCCACGCGCTGCCTGACATCGTCCGCGGAGACCCAGATCCAGTCGTCAGACACCCGTGGCCTCCCTGGCGCTGAGCGGGCGCAGGTCGGTCCAGACCTGGTCGATGTGGTCCAGGCACTCCTGCCTGGTCCCGGAGACGCCCTCCTCCCGCCAGCCGTCCGGCAGATCCCGGCCGGTGGGCCAGATCGAATACTGCTCCTCGTGGTTGACCACGACACGGTGACTCATCACAGATCCCTTTCTCCATGAGGCGTTCGCACGAGGAGGGCGGCCTCCTCGTCTGACAGTCCGTCGAGCTCGGCGACCAGCAGTTCCTCCACCGCGGCCGCGAGCCCGGCCACGGTGCTCCGCGCGAACAGGGTGCGGATCGGCACGTCCACCTCGACCAGGGCGCGGAGCCTGGCGATGACGCGGGTGGCGAGCAGCGAGTGCCCGCCCAGGGCGAAGAAGTCGTCGAAGGCGCCGACCGCCTCGATCCCCAGCACCTCGCCGAAGACGTCGGCCACCAGCAGCTCGGCGTCGCCGCGCGGGGCGGTCCTCGTCCCGGCCCCGACCTCGGGCGCGGGCAGCGCGGCCCGGTCGATCTTGCCGCTGCGGGTCAGCGGCAGGGCGTCGAGGCCGACCCAGAGCGCCGGGACCATGTAGGCCGGGAGCACGCCGGCCAGATGCCTGCCCAGCTCCTCGCCGGTGGCCGTGCCGACGACGTAGCCGACCAGGGTCTCCTGGCGCACGGCCACCGCCGCCTGCCCGACGCCGGGATGCGCCAGGAGTCTGGCCTCGATCTCGCCCAGCTCGATCCGGAAGCCTCTGACCTTGACCTGGTCGTCGTCGCGGCCGAGGAACTCCAGCCGCCCGTCGCCGCGCCAGCGCGCCCGGTCGCCGGTCCGGTAGACGCGTGAACCGCCGGGACCGGGGACGAACCGCTGCGCGGTCAGCGCGGGCCTGCCGAGGTAGCCCCGGGCGACCCCGGCCCCGGTGACGCACAGCTCGCCCGGCGCGCCCGGCGGCACGGGCTCACCGTGCCCGTCCAGGACCATGACCCGGGTGCCGCCGATCGGGGTGCCGATCGGCGGCGTCCCTGGGGAGCCGTCGAGGTCGGCGGCCGTGGCGATGATCGTGGCCTCGGTCGGGCCGTAGGTGTTGACCAGCCGCACCCGGTCGCCGAAGCGTTCCCGCCAGCGGGCCACCGCGGCCTCGTGCACCTGCTCGCCGCCCAGGATGACCAGGCGCAGCGTCTGGGGCCAGGCGATCTCGTCGATCTGGTCGACCAGCGCGTGCCAGTAGGCCGTCGGCAGGTCGAGCACCGTGACCCCGTCCAGGTGGTCGGGCAGGGTGACACCGCCGTCGGGCAGCAGCTCCAGGCGGGCTCCGGCGGCCAGGGTGGGGTAGATCTCCTCGGCGTGGGTGTCGAAGCTCAGCGAGGCGAACTGCACGACCCGGTCGCCGGGGTGCAGGCCGTACGCCTCGCGCATCCACGCCACCCGCGCCGCGAGCCCGTCGTGCTCCACCACGACGCCCTTGGGCGTGCCGGTGGAACCGGAGGTGTAGATCACGTAGGCGGCGGCGTCGCGCGGCGCGGGTTCCGGCGTCCCCCGGTACGGCCCGGCCTCGGTGAGCACGAGGGACGCCCCGCTGTCCTCCACCAGGAAGGCGAGCCGGTCCTCGGGGTAGTCGGGGTCGAGCGGGAGGTAGACGGCTCCGGCCCGCCAGGTGGCGAGCAGCGCGGCGACGGTGTCCGGGGTCCGGCCCAGGCGGACGCCGACCACGTCGCCGGGGGCGACGCCGCGCGACTGGAGGAGCGCGGCCAGCTCGTCGGCGCGCGCGTCCAGCTCGGCGTAGGTGAGCAGGCTGTCCCCGCACCCGATCGCGACCGCGTCCGGGGCGTGCCGCACGGCCGCCGCGAACAGGTCCGGTACGGCGGTCGCCGGCGGCTGGGCCGGTCCCTCGGAGAGGCGGCGGAGCAGGGCGTCGTCGTCCTCGGTGCGCAGCGGCAGGGTGGAGACCCGGTCGCCGGCGACCTCGGGCAGCGCGGTCAGGAGCAGGCGGAATCGGGCGGCCAGCCCTTCGACGGTGGCCCGGTCGAACAGCTCGGCGTCGTAGACCAGGGTGATCAGCAGTTCGTGCTCGTCCTGCCAGGCCTCCAGCATCAGTTCGAGCTTGGCCTGCCGCATGCCGTGCTCGAACGCCGTGGTGGTCAGTCCGGCGAAGGCGTCGCGGGCGTGCCCGGAGTCCTGCGTGTGCAGGATGAGCATGGTCTGGAACAGGGGGGTGCGGGTGAGGTCCCGCTCGGTCCTCAGGGCCGTCACCAGCTCCTCGAACGGGACGCCCTGGTGGGAGAAGGCGTCCAGGACGCCGATTTGGGTGTCGCGCAGCAGGTCGGTGAAGGTGGGGTCGGCCGACAGGTCACCGCGCAGGACCAGGGTGTCGCTGAGGTAGCCGACGACCGGTTCGAGCTGGACCCGGTCCCGGCCCGCGGTGGCGGTGCCGACCAGGATGTCGCTCCGGCCGGTGTGCCGGGCCAGGAGCACCTGGTAGGCGGCGAGCAGGACCATGAACATCGTCGCGCCGTGCTCCCTGCCCAGCCGGGTCAGCGCGCCGGCCTCGGCCGAGGTCAGCCGGACGGCCACCACGTCGCCGCGCCGGGCGGCCCCGGCGGTGCGCGGCCGGTCGACCGGCAGGTCCAGCGGGGTCGGGTCGGCGAGCCGGTCCCGCCAGTAGGCGAGCAGGTCGCCGGTGTCGCGGTCGCGCTGCCAGCGGGCGACGTCGCCGAACTGGAGCGGCACCGGGGGCAGCTCGGCCCGGCCGGAGTAGAGGCGCGACAGCTCGTCGAAGATGAGGTTGAGCGACCAGCCGTCGCCGAGGATGTGATGGAGGACGACGCACAGGACGTGGTCGTCCTCGCCGATCCCGATCAGCGTGACCCGCAGCGGCGGCCGGGAGGCGAGATCCGGGAAGGGGCTGTTGGTCAGGGCCGCGACGAGCTCCGCCGCCCCGTTCTCGTCCCCGGCGCTCACCCGGTCGACGGGGACCGCGCCCGGCGGGTCGACGACCACGGCGGGCGCTCCGTCCACCTCGGGGAACCGGGTGCGCAGACTCTCGTGGCGGGCCACCGTGCCGTCCAGCGCCCTGCCCAGGGCGTCCGGGTCGAGCGGGCCTCGCAGCCGTCTGACCAGGCACATGTTGTAGGAGGCGTCGTCCGGGTCGAGCCGGTTGAGGAACCAGAGCCGCTCCTGGCCGAAGGAGAGCGGCGGGACGGTCCCCACGGGCCGGGGCCGGGGGCCGCCGACCTCCCCGTGCCCGGCGCCCGCGGCCCGTCCCGGGTCTCCGCCTCCGGTGCCCTGTCCCGCCGTCCCTTGACCGGTCCCGGTGGCGCGTCCTGGCTCTCCGCCTCCGGTGCCCTGTCCCGCCGTCCCCTGTCCGGCGCCCGCGGCCCGTCCCGGTCCGCCGTCCCCGCCGGCCCCGGCCCCGGTGGGGGGCTCGACCAGCTCCGCCAGCCCGGCGACCGTCGGCCGGATGAACACCTCCCGGACGGGCACCTCCCTGCCGGACAGCGCCGTCAGCCGTGCGGTGACCATGGTGGCCAGCAGCGAGTGGCCGCCGAGCGTGAAGAAGTCGTCGTGCGCCCCGACCTCGGCCACGCCGAGCACCTCGGCGAAGACCTGCGCGACCAGCCGTTCGCCCGCGGTGCGAGGCGCCGTGGTGGTCCGCTCGGACCCTCCGTCGACATCCGGCAGCGCGTTGCGGTCGATCTTCCCGTTGGGTGTCAGCGGCAACGCCTCCACCTCGACGAACACGCTGGGCACCATGTATCCCGGCAGCTCCCGCCCGGCGTGCTCCCGTACGTCGTCGAGTGGTCCCGCGCCGCCCGGCTCCCGCGCCGCGTCCGCGGGGAAGGCCGCGTCCGGCGGGGAGGCCGTGTCCGTTGGAGGGGGCGCGTCCACGGGGGTCAGCACGGTGAAGGCGATCAGCCGGTCCCCGCGCACGGCGACGACCGCCTGCCGTACGGCGGGATGGGCGTCGAGCACGGCCTCGATCTCGCCGAGCTCGATGCGGTGGCCGCGGAGCTTGACCTGGTTGTCGGTGCGGCCGAGGAACTCCAGGGCGCCGTCGCCCCGCAGCCGGGCGCGGTCCCCGGTGCGGTAGAGGCGGGCGCCGTCCGGGCCGGGGACGAAGCGCTCGGCGGTCAGGGCGGGCCGGCCGAGGTAGCCGGTCGCGACTCCCGCGCCGCCGATGAGCAGCTCGCCCGGCACCCCGATCGGGGCGGGGCCGCCGGCGGGGTCCAGGATGTGGACGGTGGTGTTGGCGATCGGGCGGCCGATGACGATCTCGCCGGGAGACTCGGGGACCTCCCAGGCCGTGGACCAGATCGTGGTCTCGGTCGGGCCGTAGACGTTGACGAGTCTGTCCACCCGGGGACGCAGCTCGCGGGCGAACTGCGGCGGCAGCGGCTCGCCGCCGGTCAGGCCGACCACGCGGGGCAGGTCCCCGCTGAGCAGGACCCGCCACCCCGACGGTGTCGCCTGGACGTGGGTCACCCCCGCGTCCCGGACGAGCCGGGCGAGCCGGACGCCGTCGCGGGCCGTCTCCGCGTCGGCGACGACCACCCGGCCGCCGGTCACCAGCGGCAGGTACAGCTCCAGGGCGGAGATGTCGAACGACAGCGAGGTCAGCGCCAGCCACACGTCCCGCGGCGAGGACCCGGTCAGGTCGCGCATCGCCAGCAGGAAGTTGGTCAGCGCCCGGTGCGGGACCACGACGCCCTTCGGGCGTCCGGTGGATCCCGAGGTGTACAGCACGTAGGCCGTGTCGCCGGGGCGGGGGCGCGTGGTCGCGGCGGTCCCCGGGGGAAGGTCGTCCAGGCCGGTCAGGACCAGCGCGGCCGCGGAGTCCTCGATCACGTAGGAGACGCGAGCCTGCGGGTAGTCGGGATCGACGGGCAGATAGGCGGCGCCGCTCATCGCCACGCCCAGCAGCGCGACGAGCATGTCCGTGCCGCGCTCCATCCGGACCGCGACCAGCGAGCCGCGGCCGATGCCCGCCGCGGCCAGCCGGCCGGCGAGTTCCGCGGCCCGCTCCACCAGTCCGGCGTAGGTCAGCGTGTCCGCCGGCGCGGCCTGCCCGGCGCGTGCGGGGGTCTCCACCGCGATGGCGTCCGGGGTGGCGGCGGCCTGTTCCAGCACCAGGTCGACCAGCGTCACCTCGGGCAGGCCGGCGCCGGTCCCGTTCCACTCCGCCAGCAGCCCGAGCTCCGCCTCCGGCAGCATCCGCAGCGAGCCCACCGGCACCTCGGGATCCGCCACGGCGGCCGCGAGCAGCTCCTGGAACCGGGTGACCATCCGCTCCACGGTCCCGCGGTCGAACAGGTCGGTGCTGTAGACCACGCTGCCGAGCAGGTGGCCGTCGTCGGCGGGGGAGATGTCCACCGACAGGTCGAGCCGGGCGCGGGACCAGCCGTGCGGGAAGGGCGTGGCGGTCAGGCCGGGCAGCGGGTCGGCCCACTCGCCCTGGGTGTGGAAGGCGAACAGGGTCTGGAACAGCGGGGTGCGGCTGAGGTCCCGCTCCACGTCCAGCTCCGCGACGAGCCGCTCGAAGGGGACGTCCTGCCGGGAGAGCGCGTCCAGCACCGTCCGCCGGGTCCGCTTGAGCAGCTCGCTGAAGGTGGGGTCGCCGGACAGGTCGCAGCGGAGGGCCAGCGTGGTCGACAGGAAACCGATCATGGTCTCCAGCTCGGTGCTGTCGCGGCCGGCCGACGGGGTGCCCACGCAGAAGTCGCTCTGGCCGGTGTGCCGGGCCAGCAGGACCTGGTAGGCGGCCAGCAGCACCATGTACGGCGTGCAGCGTGCCCGCCGGGCCAGGTCCCTGATCGCGGCGCTCACATCCGCCTCGATCCGGAAGTCGACCTGGCCGCCGGCGCCGCTGCGCTGCACCGGACGCGGCCGGTCGGCGGGCAGTTCGAGGGGCGGCACCCCGCTCAGCCGCTCGATCCACCACTGGAGCCCGGAGTCCGCCGGGTGCCGGTCGCGGGTGTGCTCGCCGTACTGGAGGGGGAGGTGGGGCAGTGGGGCGGTGCCACCGCTGCCGTAGTGGGTGGCGACCTCGGAGCGGAGCACGTTCAGCGACCAGCCGTCGCCGTTGATGTGGTGCAGGACGACGCAGAGCACGTGCTCGTCGGGGCCCAGCTCGATCAGCGAGACCCGGAACGGGGGCGCGGCGGACAGGTCGAAGGCCGTGTTGGTGAGCGCGGAGACGAGGGTCAGGGCTTCCTGGTCGGTCCCGGCCGCCAGCCGCTCAACCGCCACCGGCGCGGGCGGGTCGACGATCGCCACGGGCCGGCCGGCCCTCTCGCGGAAGCGGGTCCGCAGGCTCTCGTGCCGTGCGGCCACGGCGGTGAAAGCGGCCTCCAGCGCGACCGTGTCAAGACGGCCTTTCAACCTGTAAACATAGGATGTGTTGTAGGTCGAATCGCTGGGGTCGAGGCGGTGGAGAAACCACAACCGCTGCTGGCCGTACGACAGCGGGTATTCCGTCCCTGGCTGGCCGGGGGAAATGGTCTCTGGCTGAAGCACGCAGAGCTCCTTCGTCGGCCGCGGGTCCGCATTCGCGCGAGGGCGCCGAAAATGGGTATGCGAAAGCCCGCTCCGCGCATATTTGCCGAGTTGAGCACATAATGGGAAAGATTTCTTTCTGGAAAGAAACCTTTCAGTTAGTTCTGGGTGGTTAGTGTTACACCTCCGCCCGGGGTGCGCAAGGCCCTGTGTGGCAGGGGTTTCCCTCCCCTGGCGAACCTTGGCCAAAGGGCTTGCGCGGCTGTGGCGATCATGTAAGACTGGCGCTCGTTTTAGAATAGTAAAGATTCTTTCCTGTTGTGACTCGGGTGCTCGCAAGCGCCGAGATCATAGACATCCGATCTTTATTGGGAGGTTCACATGGTGAACCTGACCGTTCCCCAATTGCTCAGAGACCGGGCCTCCGCCGACCCCGACGGGGTCGCGCTGATCGTGCACGGCTCGGAGCCGCTCACCTATCGCCAGTGGTACGAGCGGTCCGCTGTGATCGCGAACGGCCTGGTAGCGCGCGGTGTCACCAAGGGCGATCGGGTGGGTCTGGTCTTCGGGAGCGCGGACTGGGCGGACTACGCGGTGGCGTTCTGCGGGGTACTGGCGGCCGGAGCCGCCGCGGTGCCGCTGTCGGACCGCCTCGCCTCCGCTGACCTGCGCTTCATGCTGGAACACTGCCGTGCGACCGGAGTCATCCATGCCGGCGGGCTCACCGTGCCCGAGATCGGGTGGAGCGCCACCCCTGACGGCCTGTGGACCGAAACGTCCTATGAGACGGCCGATCCCGAGCCCGGAGACCTCGCGCAGATCCTCTACACCTCCGGCACGACGGGCCGCCCCAAAGGGGTGTCGGCCACCCATGCCAACCTCGCCTACGGCTGCGGCGCCAGGCGCCGCCCGTTCGCGCACTCCGCGCATCTGCTCCACGCATTCCCGATCGGCACGAACGCCGGCCAGGCCATGCTGATCAACGCGCTCGACGCCCACCCGGCCGTGGTGACGCTGCCGCGATTCACCCCGGGCCGCTTCGCCGCGCTGATCGAGTCCTACCGGGCGGGGACGGTCTTCCTCGTCCCCGCGATGGCCATCGAGCTGATCAACGCCGGGGTCGGCGAGCGGTACGACCTGTCCAGCGTGCTGCTGCTCGGCTCGGCCGCCGCGCCGCTGCCCTCGGCCGTCGCCCAGGCGCTGACCACGGCCTTCCCCAACGCGACGATCACCAACTACTACACCTCGACCGAGGCCGCCCCCGCTCAGACGATCATGATGTTCGACCCGGACCGGCCCGGCAGCGTCGGCCGCGCGGTGGCCGGAGGACGGGTCAGGATCGCCACCGCGGAAGGCACGCCGCTCGCGCCGGGGGAGACCGGCGAGGTCTGGATGCGCTCCCCGGCCGCGCCGCGCGCCTACTACGGCGATCCGGAGAGCGGGACCTTCCGCGACGGATGGGTGCGGATGGGCGACCTCGGCCGCATCGACGCGGAGGGTTACCTCTACCTCGTCGACAGGGAGGGCGACGTGGTGAAGTCGGGCGCCTACAAGGTCTCCACGATCCACGTCGAGGAGGCCGTCTACCAGCACCCCGACGTGATCGAGGCGGCAGCTTTCGGGGTCCCGCACCCCGTGCTCGGGACCGTCGTGGCCGTCACCATGGCCACCCGGGCCCCGCTCACCCCCGAGGAACTGCGGATCTTCCTCAAGGACCGGCTCGCCCCGCACGAGCTTCCCGCGCGCGTGACCACCGTCGACGCCCTGCCGCGCAACAACGGCGGCAAGGTCGACAAGCGGGCCCTGCGCCGGAGCCTGGAGAACGCGCGATGACCGGCGGCGCACCGGCCCGGCGGGGAACGCAGGAGGTCACCTTCACCCAGCAGGGGATGTGGGTCACCGAGCAGGCCGTGAAGGTGGGGACGGCCTACCACATGCCGCTCCTCGTCCACCTGCGCGGCGCGCTGGACAGCGGGGCGCTCCTGGCGGCCTGCGCGGCGGTCGTGGACCGGCATCCGATGCTGCGCGGCGTGGTGGCGGAGGTGGACGACGAGCTGCGGCTCGTGCCCGGAGCCGAGGTCCCCGTACGGCGGGCGACCGGCTCTCCGGGCGGGTCCCCGGATGGGTTCCCGACAGGTTCTCCGGATGGGTTCCCGACCGGCTCTCCGGACGTGGAAGGGGCGGCGGGAGTGGACGCGGCCGTGCGGGAGGAGATCCTGCGCGAGTTCGACCTGGAGCACGGCCCCCTGGCCAGGTTCACCCTGTTCGAGACCGGCCCTGGACGGCACCTGCTCGTCTTCGTCGCCCACCACCTGATCTTCGACGGCCAGTCCAAGGACATCCTGGTCCGCGACCTGGCCGCGTTCTACAACGGCGAACGCCCGTCCCCGCTGCCCGGGATCGACCACGGCCGGTCCGAGCGCGACCGGGTGGCGGCCATGC
Organism: Streptosporangium minutum; assembly: GCF_002149035.1. Taxonomy (GTDB): domain Bacteria; phylum Actinomycetota; class Actinomycetes; order Streptosporangiales; family Streptosporangiaceae; genus Streptosporangium; species Streptosporangium minutum. The sequence goes on along the minus strand of NZ_NGFP01000012.1, from coordinate 1,794 downwards.
TCCCGGCCGCGAAGGAGTTCTGGGCGCCCCGGTGGCGCGATCCGGGCGAGACCGTGCTGCTGGGCCGGGCGCTGCGGTCCCGTCGAGCGGGCGAGGGCCGGGTGCTGCGGCTCACCGCCGACCCGTCGGTCCCCGGGCTCACCCGGTTCGAGGTGCTGCTGGCCGCGCTGCACGTCCTGCTCTCCGGGTACGGCAACGCCGAGGTGACCACCGCCGTCGACCTGTCCACCCGGCCGGCCGGGGCGGCGGACCACATCGGCCTGTTCGTCAACGAGCTCCCGGTCGCCTCCACCCCGTCCCCGGAGGCGACGTTCCGGGAGTTCGCCACCGGGCTCCGCGCCGAGCTACGCCAGGTCTACCGGTTCCGGCAGGTGCCGCTGACCCGGGCGATGCCCCGCATCCGGCCGCACGCCGCGCTGGTCCCCGTCTCGGTCAGCTACCGCACCCGGCACGAGGCCGACCCGGTGTTCACCGGACTGGACGCCTCGGTGGAGTGGACGGTCTTCAACCACGCGGTCCGCGGCGCGCTGCACCTGCAGTGCGTGGACGGTCCCGGCGGGCTCACCATCAGCCTGCGGTACGACCCCGAGGCGGTCCCGGACGCCCCACGGGTGGCAGATGATCTGCGTCTCCTCCTGGAACGCGCCACCCACGACCCCGACCTGCCGCTCAAAGAAATACTGAACCAAATTCTGGAGTAAGAGATGGGTTCCGTCACCACCCTCACCGAGCAGGTACGCGAGATCTGGGAGGAAGTCCTGGGGATCTCGCCGATCGACGACCACGACGACATCTTCGACCTGGGCGGCCACTCCCTGACCATCACCCAGATCATCGCCCGCATGCGCAAGCGCCTGGACATCGAGGTCTCGCTGGACGCATTCTTCGACAACCCGACCATCGCCGGGATCGTGGAGTCACTCGGCGATGACTGAGACCCTCGACCGGCTCCGCCTGTCCCGCCTCGGCGACGACGACCTGGAGCTGCTGCTGCAGGTGCGGCACTTCGAGCTGAAACTCCTGGAGCTGTACGGCAGGGGAGAGCTCAACGGCACCACGCACACCTGCCTCGGCCAGGAGTACGTCCCGGTGGCGCTGCGCCCGCTGCTCGGCCCTGACGACCACGTCTTCAGCAACCACCGGGGCCACGGCCACTACCTGTCCACGTTCCGGGACCCGCACGGCCTGCTCGCCGAGATCATGGGCAGGGAGGGCGCGGTCTGCGGGGGCGTCGGCGGCAGCCAGCACATCCACCGCGACCGCTACATGTCCACCGGCGTGCAGGGGGAGAGCATGCCCGTGGCAGCCGGGGTCGCGCTCCACCTCAAGCGGACCGAGCCCGGCACGCTGGCGTGCGTCTACATCGGCGACGGCACGTGGGGGGAGGGTGCGGTCTACGAGGCGCTGAACCTCGCCGCGCTCTGGGAGCTCCCGCTGCTGGTGGTGGTGGAGAACAACGGCATCGCCCAGTCCACCCCGACCGCCTCGCAGATGGCGGGCACCGTCGGGAGCCGGGCGGCGGCGTTCGGCATCCGGCACCACCTGGTCGTCTCCGCCGACGTCAACGAGATCCGGGCCGCGCTCGCCCCTCTGGTCGCGGAGGTGCGCCAGGCCCGGCCGCTGGTGGTGGAGTTCGTGACCCACCGGCTCGGCCCGCACAGCAAGGGCGATGACATCCGTCCGGCCGGGGCCGTACAGGCTGCCAGGGACAACGACTGGTACGACCGCTACGCCCACGACCACCCCGACCAGTTCCACCGGCTCGACGGGCTGGTCAGGGCGGAGATCCAGGCG
>NZ_NGFP01000119.1 GCF_002149035.1 Streptosporangium minutum | reverse complement strand
GGTGACGGGAGCGGGTGGGGGTGGGCGGCCGAGCGCGGCGGCGCGGGCCGCGGGCACCGCGGCGGGGAGCGCCGATGAGCGTCGTTCTGATGGAGAACGTCCACATCGCCCCGGTCGTGGGCCCGGAGATCCCCTCCGGTCACATTCACGTCGACGGCGACAGGATCGTGGCGCTCGGTGCCGGCCCCGCCCCGGCCGTCCCGGGCGCCACCAGGATCGACGGCACGGGCTGCCTGGCCACGCCCGGCCTGGTCAATACCCACCACCACCTCTACCAGTGGGCCTCGCAGGGCCTGGCCCAGGACGCCACGCTCTTCGAGTGGCTGGTGGCGCTCTACCAGGTGTGGGCCGCGATGGACGCCGAGGTCGTCAAGGGCGCGGCCGGCGCGGGCCTGGGCTACCTGGCCCTGTCCGGCTGCAGCACCTCCAGCGACCACCACTACGTCTTCCCCAAGGGCCGCGGAGACCTGCTCGCCGCGGAGATCGAGGCGGCCCGGGAGCTGGGCATCCGCTTCCATCCCGCCCGGGGGTCGATGGACCGGGGCGCCTCCCAGGGCGGCCTTCCGCCGGACGTCGTGGTCGAGAGGCTCGACGACATCCTCGCCGCGACGGCCGAGGCCGTCGACGCCTACCACGACCCGTCCTTCTCCTCGAAGCTGCGCGTCGCGGTCGCCCCCTGCTCGCCGTTCTCGGTCAGCGCGGACCTGATGACCGAGGCCGCCGCGCTGGCCAGGTCCAAGGGCGTACGCCTGCACACCCATCTCGCCGAGACCCTCGACGAGGAGGAGCACTGCCTGGCCCAGGTGGGCCTGCGCCCGGTCGACTACATGGAGGAGCTCGGCTGGCTCGGCCCGGACGTGTGGTTCGCCCACGCCATCCACCTGAGCGACTCCGACATCGCCGCGTTCGCCCGGACCGGGACCGGCTCCGCGCACTGCCCGAGCTCCAACGGCCGCCTCGGCGCGGGCATCGCCCGGGTGTCGGAGATGCTCCGGCGCGGGGCGATCGTCGGCCTCGGGGTGGACGGCAGCGCCTCCGCCGAGCTGACCTCGCTGTCCGGGGAGATGCGTCAGGCCCTGCTGTTCCAGCGGGCCAGGTACGGGCCGGCCGCGCTCACCGCCCGGCAGGCCCTGGAGATCGCCACCCTCGGCGGGGCCCGGAACCTGGGCCGTGAGCAGGAGATCGGCTCCCTGGAACCGGGCAAGCTCGCCGACATCGCCCTGTGGCGGACCGACGGCGCCTTCGCCTCGGCCGTCGCCGACCCGGTCTGCACCCTGGTCTTCGGCAGCCGCCAGCCTCCTCTGGCGCGCCTGCTGGTGGGCGGCGAGACGGTCGTCGAGGACGACGAGCTGCGCACGGTCGCCCAGGACGAGCTCGGCCGGGCGGGGGGCGAGGCCCACCGCCGTCTCATGCGCCTGGCAGGGGAGCGGGGCTTCGCCACCGGCGGGCAGGTGTGATGATGGTCGTCCATCTCACCGGGTTCCGGAACGCGCTCATCCCGGCCCGCGCAGGGCGGGAGCGCGTGTCCGCCGATTCTCCATCAGGGAGCAGGGTTGTCTGAGTCTTCGGGACATGTCGTCATCGCCCCGGACAAGTTCAAGGGGTCGCTGACCGGGGCCGAGGTGGCCGCCCGCGTGGCGGCGGGGCTCGGCCCGGATGTCGTCACGGTAGCGCTGCCGGTGGCCGACGGCGGCGACGGCACCGTGGACGCGGTCGTGGCCTGCGGCTTCACCCGCGTCGAGGTCGAGGTCACCGGCCCCACCGGGCAGCCGGTCCGCGCCGCCTACGCCTGGCGCGAGCCCGCGGAGCACGCGCGGCGCCCGGCCGCCGGCGAGGACGCGGCGGCCGTCCCGGCCGGTCCGGGTTCCTCGCCGTCCCTGGCAGACCCGGGTTCCTCGACRCCTCCGGCCGGCCCGGGGTCTTCGCCGTCCCCTTCCCCGTCCCCTTCCCCGGCCGCGGCCGAGGTGCCGACGGCCGTCATCGAGCTCGCCGAGGCGTCCGGCCTGCGCCGCCTGCCCGGTGACCCGCAGGCCCTGACCGCGACCAGCTACGGCGTCGGCGAGCTGATCGCCCACGCCGTACGGCGCGGCGCCCGGCGGATCGTGCTCGGGCTCGGCGGCAGCGCCTGCACCGACGGCGGCGCCGGCATGATGCAGGCGCTGGGTGTCCGCTTCCTGGACGCCGGAGGGCAGGAGCTGCCACGTGGCGGCGCCGCCCTGCGCACCCTGGAGAAAATCGATAAATCTGGACTTATCGCGATCGATGATGTCGAGTTCGTCGTCGCCGGCGACGTGGACAACCCCCTCCTGGGCCCGTACGGCGCCGCCGCCGTGTACGGCCCGCAGAAGGGCGCCGGGCCCGAGGAGGTGAAGGTGCTCGAAGGGGCCCTGGCCAGGCTCGCCGCCGTCGCCGCGCACACCCACGGCCTGGCCGGCGCCATCGAGCACGACGGGATCGTCCGCCCCATGGGCGTGGCCGCCCAGCCGGGGGCGGGCGCCGCCGGGGGAGTGGGCTTCGCCGCCCTGGCCTTCCTGTCCGCCGACGTCCGCCCCGGCATCGAATACCTGCTCGACCTGCTCGGCTTCCACGACCTGCTCGACGGCGCCCGCCTGGTCATCACCGGCGAGGGCTCCCTGGACGAGCAGACCCTGCGCGGCAAGGCCCCCGCCGGGGTCGCGGCGGCCGCCGCCAAGGCGGGGATCCCCGTCGTCGCAGTCTGCGGCCGCCGCGCCCTCGGCGACGAGGAGCTGAACGCGGCGGGCATCACGGCCGCCTACGCGCTCACCGACATCGAGCCCGACCCGGCCGTGTGCATGTCCGAGGCGGGCCCGCTGCTGGAGCGGCTCGCGCGCGAGGTCGCGCGCGGACACCTTTGACGAGGGGCCGGCCGCCGGGCCGTTCACGCCGCGCCGGGCGCGGACGGCCCGGCGGCCGGGCACCGGGACGCCCGGCTGCCGGGCGGGGAGATCGAGAGGCGATGAGCGTGCGGACCGAAGACGTGACGGACCTGGTCATCCGGTCCCGCCGGGCCGTGCTCCCGGAGGGGGAGGGCCCGGCGGCGGTGGCCGTACGGCGGGGCCGGATCGCCGGCCTGCACCCCTACGACGCCGTCCTGGAGGCCGCCGAACAGGTCGACCTCGGCGACACCGCGCTGCTGCCCGGCCTCGTGGACACCCACGTGCACGTCAACGAGCCCGGACGGACGCACTGGGAGGGCTTCGCCTCCGCCACCCGGGCGGCCGCCGCGGGCGGTGTCACCACGATCGTGGACATGCCGCTCAACTCGCTGCCGCCGACGGTGAGCGTGGCCGCGCTGGCCGGCAAGCGGAGGGCCGCGGCCGGGCAGTGCCTGGTGGACGTGGGTTTCTGGGGCGGCGCGGTCCCCGGCAACGTCAAGGATCTGCGACCGCTGCACGAGGCCGGGGTGCACGGTTTCAAGTGCTTCCTGTCGCCGTCCGGCGTGGAGGAGTTCCCGCCCCTGGACGTGGACGGGCTGCGGGCGGCCATGGTGGAGATCGCCTCCTTCGACGGACTGCTGATCGTCCACGCCGAGGACCCGGCGCTGCTCGCCGAACCGGCGGGCCCCGGCTACGCGGAGTTCCTCGACTCCCGCCCCGGCCGGTCGGAGCGCCGCGCGGTCGAACTGGTCGCCGCGCTGGCGGGGGAGACCGGTGTGCGGGCGCACATCCTGCACGTGTCCTCCGCGCTCTGCCTGGAACCCCTGGCCAGGGCGCGGCGGGAGGGCGTCAGGATCACCGCTGAGACCTGCCCGCACTACCTGACGCTGACGGCCGAGGAGGTGCCGCGGGGCGCGACCGAGTTCAAGTGCTGCCCGCCGATCCGGACCTCCGCCAACCGCGAGCAGCTCTGGCGGGGGCTCGCCGACGCCGTGCTGAGCTGCGTCGTCTCCGACCACTCACCCTCCACCCCGGACCTCAAGGTGCCTGACTTCGCCGCGGCCTGGGGCGGGATCTCCTCCCTCCAGCTGGGCCTGGCGGCCGTGTGGACCGAGGCCTCGCGGCGCGGGCACGGCCTCGGCCAGGTGGTCCGGTGGATGGCCGCCAACCCCGCGGCACTGGCCGGTCTGGACGGCAAGGGCGCCATCGCCGTGGGCAACGACGCCGACCTGGTCGCCTTCGACCCCGACGCCGGCCACACCGTGGACGCGGCCGCCCTGCACCACAGGAACCCGGTCACGCCCTACCACGGCAGGACGCTGCGCGGCGTGGTCCGCGCGACCTGGCTGCGCGGCCGGGTCGTGGACGACACCCCCGGCGGAGAGTTCCTGCGACCCTCCCCGGCCGGAGCCCGCCACCCGGGACCGGAACGCGCCACAGAGGAGAGGCCCTCACCGTGAGTGGATTCACCGCACTGCCCGACCTCGCCCTGCGCACCCTCGGCGGCTCGGTCGTCGCGGCCAACGACGAGTCGTTCGCCGCGAGGGAGAGCCTGATCCGCCCCGGCCGTCCCGCCTTCCAGGCGCACACCTTCGGTCCCAAGGGGCAGGTCTACGACGGCTGGGAGACCCGGCGGCGGCGTGAGCCCGGCCACGACTGGGCCATGGTCCGGCTCGGCCTGCCCGGCGTGATCCGCGGCGTCGTGATCGACACCGCGTGGTTCAAGGGCAACTACCCGCCCCACGCCTCCGTCGAGGCGGCCGCGGTCGAGGGCTACCCCACGGTCGCCGAGCTGGAGGCCGCCGAGTGGGTGGAGATCGTCCCGAGGAGCGCCCTCACGGGTGACGCCGAGCATCTGTTCGACGTGACCGACGGACGGCGCCACACGCATGTCCGGCTGAACATCTTCCCCGACGGGGGCATCGCCCGGCTGCGCGTGCACGGCGAGGTCAGGCCCGATCTGACCCTGTACGACGGCCTCGGCCTGGACCTGGCCGCGCTGGCGAACGGCGCGCTGGTCACCGGCTGCTCCGACGAGTTCTACTCCTCGCCCAACAACGTCATCGCCCCCGGCCTCGCCCGGCACCAGGCCGAGGGCTGGGAGACCGCCCGCCGCCGTGACGACGGCAACGACTGGCTGCTGATCCGCCTGGCGGGCGCCGGCGTCGTCAAGCTCGCCGAGATCGACACGACCAACCTGCTGTTCAACGCGCCGGGATCGGTCTCGATCACGGGAACCGCCGACGGGGACACCTGGTTCGAGCTGCTGCCCAGGACCCGCCTGCAGCCCGACACCTCACACCGCTTCCGCCTCGGCGACGCGCCCGCCGCCACCCACGTCCGGGTGGACGTCTACCCCGACGGCGGCCTCGCCCGCGTCCGCCTGCACGGCTTGCTCAGCGAACGCTGACGGGCGCTGAGCGGCGCTGAGCGGCGCCTCGCGCGCCGGCTCAGTGCCAGAGGGTCACCTCAGTTCCGGGGGGAGCCTGCTGCCCACCCGGCGGGATCTGGGCCAGGACTACGCCCCGGCCCGGACCTTTTTTTATTTTCACCCTCATCCCCGCCACGCGCAGTTCCTCACGGGCCGCCTTGACGTCCTTGAACATCACGTTGGGAATGATGATGATCTTGTCATCACCGCCGCCGCCGTCGTCGCCGTCGTTCTCCCACGGCCAGCGCCAGTTGCCGTTGCTGCACTGCGAGAGGGTGAGCCGGACGACGGCGCCCTTGTCGATCTCCGCGTTGGGCTGGGGATCCTGGGCGATGACCGTGCAGGGCTGGGCGGCGTCGGTCTGCTCGACGAACTGGGGGTTGAAGCCGGCGCTGCGCAGCATGGCGTCGGCCTGGTCGCGGGGCATGCCCTTGACGTCCGGCATGACCAGGCCCGCGCTCTTGACCAGATCGATCTTGCTGCCCTCCCGGACCCGGTTGCCCACGGCGGGGTTGGTCCGCATCACCTGGCCGCGCGGCACGGTCTCGCTCTGCTGCTTCCTGACGTCGTCGACGACCAGTCCGACCTCGGCCAGCTTCACCCGCGCGCTGTTCTCGTCAAGGCCCACGACGTTGGGCACGGCGACCCGCTTGGGGCCCGCCGAGGCGATGAGGACCAGCTTGGTCTTGCCCTCCGTCTCGGTGCCCGCCACCGGGTCGGTCCGTAACACGTTGCCCTTGAGCACCTTCTCGTCGTTCTCCGCCTTGCCGACCTCGACCAGGAAGCCGAGCCTCCTGGCCTCACTCTCGGCGATCGTGACGTTCTTGCCGACCAGCGAGGGCACCGTGACGGTGGTGGTCTGGGAGAACATCCAGCCGGTCACCCCGACCGCGATCACCATCACCACGGCCAGCGCGATCAGGAACCAGTTGGGCCGTAAACCCCGCCGCGCCCGGGGAGCGGGCTCGGCGACGTCGGAGACGGGGCTGGTGAGCAGGTCGACACGGGGCTGGATCAGGGTCTGGTTGGCCGGCGGGGGCGCCGGGTCCGGGCTCTGCGGCGGGCCGACCGGGACGGACGGCACCGGGCCGCTCTCCCTGGGCAGCATCCGGTGCGCGTCCACCGCGGCGACCAGCAGCGCGGTGGCGTCCGCCGGGCGGGTCGCGGGGTCGCGGGCCGTCGCCTGCGCCACCAGCGTGTCCAGCAGCGGCGGGGTGCCCGGCAGCAGCGCCGAGGGCACGGGCACGGTGTCGTGCACGTGCCGGTAGGCCACCGACATCGGGGTGTCGCCCTCGTACGGCTGGCGGCCGGTGAGGAGCTCGAACAGCATGATCCCGGCCGAGTAGACGTCGCTGCGGGCGTCGGTGGCGCCGGAGGTCACCTGTTCGGGCGACATGTAGCCGATGGTGCCGATCATGACGCCCGTCCGCGTCTGGTTGGTCGCCTCGATCGCGCGGGCCAGGCCGAAGTCCACCACCTTGACCCGGCCGTCATCGCTGAGCAGTACGTTCTCCGGTTTGACGTCCCGGTGGACCAGCCCGGCCTGGTGCGCGGCGCCCAGTGCGGCGAGCACCGGGATCATGACCTCGAGGGCCTCGCGGGCGGGCAGCCTGCCCCGGGCACGGAGCACGTCGCGCAGGGTGCGCCCCGGCACGTACTCCATCGACAGGTAGACGTTGTCTCCGTCGGTGCCCTGGTCGAAGACATGCACCACGTTGGGGTGCGAAAGGCTCGCCACCGACTTCGCCTCGCCGATGAACCGCCGCACGAACGAGGGGTCCTCGGCGAGGGAGCGGTGCATCACCTTCACGGCGACCGTGCGGTCGAGCCGGATGTCCAGAGCCAGATAGACGGTCGCCATGCCGCCCCGGGCGATCCGGGACTCAACGCGGTAACGCCCGTCGAGGAGTTTCCCGACTAGGGGGTCCGTAAGCGTCGTGTCCACCCGGCTGAGTTTACGGGCGATTTGGCGCTCGCAGGGTCCCGGTGTTCCAAACCGATGCCGAGAAGTTGACTGTTTCCTATGGATTCATAGGGGACGACGCCTCCGCGTAGCGTCGCCGGGGGATCCGCCCCGCCAGCCGGGCCTGGCGGCCCGCGACGACCGCGGAGCGCATGGCCTGCGCCATCAGGTCCGGCCGCTGCGCCCGGGTCACCGCCGTGGCCAGCAGCACCGCGTCGCAACCTAACTCCATCGCCAGCGTCGCGTCACTCGCCGTGCCGATCCCGGCGTCCAGGATCACCGGCACCTTCGCCGACTCCACGATGAGTTCGATGTTGTGCGGGTTGCGGATGCCCAGCCCCGAGCCGATCGGCGCGCCCAGCGGCATCACCGCCGCGCAGCCCGCCTGCTCCAGCCTGCGCGCCAGGGCCGGGTCGTCGCCGATGTAGGGCAGCACCACGAACCCGTCGGCGACCAGCCGCTCGGCCGCGTCGAAGGTCTCGATCGGGTCGGGCAGCAGGGTCCGCTCGTCGGAGATGACCTCCAGCTTGACCCAGTCGGTCTCCAGGGCTTCCCTGGCCAGCCTGGCGGTCAGCACGGCCTCGCCCGCGGTGAAGCAGCCGGCGGTGTTCGGCAGGACCTTGATGCCGCGCCTGCGCAGCACGTCGAGCACGGAGCCCGGCGCGGACGGGTCCAGCCGCCGCATCGCGACCGTGGTCAGCTCGGTGCCCGAGACGGCCAGCGCCTGCTCCAGGATCTCCAGCGAGGGCGCGCCCCCGGTGCCCATGATGAGGCGGGAGGAGAACTTCTCCCCGCCGATGGTCAGATCGTCGTCCACGTCCCTCAACCTCCCTGTACCGCGGTGAGCACCTCGACCCGGTCGGCCTCCACGAGCGCCGTGGAGTCCCACGAGCTCCGCGAGACGACCTCGTCGTTGACCGCCACGGCCACGCCGCTCCTGGTCCCGGTCAGCCTCTGCACGGCCTGCGTCACGGTGGCCCCGGAGGGCAGCTCGTGCGCGGTGCCGTTGATGGTCACTTTCATCGATGCTCCCGGAAGCGGAGTGGTGAGCAGATCTTCAGCAGTTCCGGCTCCGCCTCGCCGGAAAAGAGGTCGGCGGTGAGCGGGGCGAGCAGCACCCCGCCCCGGTGGTGCCCCGTGGCCAGGGACAGGCCCGGCAGGGCGGTGGGTCCCACCAGCGGCAGGTTGTCGGGGGTGCCGGGGCGCAGGCCCGCGACCACGTCGGCGAGCTCCAGCTCCGTCACGCCGGGGACCAGCTCCCGCGCGTCGCGCAGCAGCTCCCACAGCCCTCCGGCGGTCACCCGGGTGTCGAAGCCCATCTCCTCCTGGGTGGCCCCGACGACCAGCTCCCCGTCGCCGCGCGGCACCAGGTAGACGTGTGAGCCGTGCACGACGCCCCGCACGCACCGCCGGAGGATCGGCTCGGGGGAGCGCAGCCGCATGATCTGGCCCTTGACCGGCCGCACCGGCGGCAGGACCTCGGGCGGCAGCCCCTCCAGCGCGCCCGACCAGGCCCCGGCCGCCAGGATCACCCGCGCCGCACCGACGGTCCCGCCGTCGGCCAGCCGTACTCCTGTGACCGCGCCCGCGGCCGTCTCCAGCCCTGTGACCCCGGCCCGGACCTGTGCGCCCCCTCGCCGCTCCAGGGCGGCCAGGAGGGCTCTGGTGACCCTCCTGGGGTCCACCCACGCGTCCGCGCCGGCCAGCAGGCCGCCGCGGACCGACGGTGCGAGCATCGGCTCCAGGCGGCGGCACTCGCGGCCGGTGAGCCGCTCGGCGGGCAGTCCCAGCTTCTCGACGAACGCGGCGAGGTCGTCCAGCACCGCCAGGTCGTCGGCGCCGAAGGCGACGTCCAGCGTGCCGTCGGAGCGGTAGTCGAGGGTGTGACCGCTGTCGGCGGTGAGCTCGGCGGCGAACGCCGGCCACCTCGCCAGGGAGGCCAGGCCCAGCCGGAGGAGGGGCTCCTCGGTGTAGGTGACCTCGCTGACCGGCGCCAGCATGCCCGCCGCCGCGTGTGAGGCTCCCGAGGCCGGGGCGGGATCGACCACCGCCACCGAAAGCCCTTGCCTGGCCGTACGCCAGGCCACCGAGAGCCCGACCACGCCCCCGCCGATGACGAGGACGTCGAAACGGTGCGCCATACGTGCTCCGCTCCCTTCGCCGGCATGACCCGGATCAGGTTCGTGGCGGTCGAGGGCCCGCTCGCGGCCGCGCTCGGCCCGCCGTCGGCCCCGTGTCGTGCTCGCCCGCGCCTGCGGCGCGACGTTCTCGCACGTCACCGAGCTCCCCGCGGTCCTCGTCGGTCCGCAGCCCTCCTCTCAGCCCGGTGCGTTCCGGGCTCCCGCGCGTCTTGTCCCTCCCACCCTAAGGGCTGGCACAACACTCTTATCGCGCTCGGTGTGAGCTAAATACCGTTTTCGTTATCAAACCGCGTTGGCAGCGGGTCGGCCCGGCCGCTTAGGCTCGTGAGTTGTGAATCATGTCGTGGTGGTTGGCGCCGGCCTGGCCGGTGTGCGGAGTGTCGAGGCGCTACGGGCCCGTGGGTTCGGCGGCACGATCACGTTGATCGGTGAGGAGACGCACCGGCCCTACGACCGTCCACCGCTGTCCAAGAGCGTCCTGCTGGGCGAGACCGACTCCACGGTCGTCGACTCCGACCTGGACGCCCTGGAGGTCGACTTCCGCGCGGGCGTGGCCGCCAAGGGCCTGCGCGAGGGCGTGGTGGAGACCACCGAGGGCGAGCTGGCCTACGGCGGGCTGGTCATCGCCACCGGCGCGCGCCCGATCCGGCTGCGCGGCGACGGCCCGCAGCACGTGCTGCGCACCATCGACGACGCGCTCGAACTGCGCGCCCTGCTCGTCCCCGGGACGAAGGTCGCCGTCATCGGCGCGGGCTGGATCGGCGCCGAGGTCGCCACCGCCGCCCGCAGGGCGGACTGCGAGGTGACCGTCGTCGAGGCCGCCGGCGTCCCGCTGAGCGCCGCCCTCGGCCCCGTGGGTGCGCACACCGTCTCCTGGTACGCCCGGGCGGGCGTGGACCTGCGCCTGGGCACCGCGGTCGCCTCCGTCGACCAGGGCGGGCTGACCCTGGCCGACGGATCCGCCGTCGAGGCCGGCGTGGTCGTCACCGGCGTCGGCGTGCGGCCCTCGGTCGAGTGGCTGGCCGGCTCCGGCCTCGAACTCGAGAACGGGGTCGTCACCGACGAGCACCTGCGCACCTCGATGCCGGGCGTGGTCGCCGTGGGCGACTGCGCGGCCTGGTGGTCGCGCCGCTACGGCCGCCGCATGCGGGTCGAGCACTGGGACACCGCGCTGGGCGCCCCCGACGTGGCCGTGGCCGCGCTGCTGGGCGACGACGCGGTCTACGACCCGGTGCCCTACTTCTGGTCCGAGCAGTTCGGCCACATGGTGCAGTACGCCGGCCACCACGACGGCGAGCGCCTGGTCCTGCGCGGGGATCCGGCCACCGACGCCAAATGGGCGGTCTGCTGGGTGGCCGACGACCACAGGCTCGCCGCGGTCCTCGCCGTCAACCGCCCCCGAGACCTGGTCCAGGGCCGCCGTCTCATCGAGCGCGGCCAGCGGCTCGACGTCGAGCGCCTGGCCGACCCTGCGGTAGCGTTGCGCGACTGTACGGCGGCGTAACCTCGCCGCCGGGTGTTTGGCGAAGGGCTCGATGTGGTAGTGGTGGATTCGTGACGCTTTCTGTTGCGCAGATCGACCGGGAAACCGACCAACTGGTGGGCGAGTGGCTCACCCTGAGTGAGGTGGCCAGGCGGCTCAACCTCAGTGCCGGTCGTGCCAAGCAACTTCTCAAGGACCGCAAGCTCATCGGAGTCCGGCGGGGAGGCGGCGAGCCTCAGGTCCCCGCCGCGTTCCTCGGGGCCGACGACGTCGTCAAGGGCCTGCCGGGCACGCTCACCGTGCTGCTCGACGCCGGATACAGCGACGTCGAGTCACTCCGGTGGCTGTTCACCCCGGACGAGACCCTGCCGGGGTCACCGGTGGACGCGATCGTCGCGGGCCGCCATACCGAGGTCAAGCGGCGTGCCCAGGCCCTCGGTTTCTGACGCCCGCCTCTACCTGTGCACCGACGGGCGCCGTGACAGGGGAGATCTCGCCGACTTCCTCGACGCGGCGCTCGCGGGCGGGGTCGACATCGTGCAGCTGCGCGAGAAGGGCCTTGAGGCGCGCGAGGAGCTCGCGCTCCTGGAGGTCTTCCGCGCGGCCTGCGACCGCCACGGCAGGCTGCTGGCGGTCAACGACCGGGCGGACATCGCCTACGCGGCCCGTCCCGACGTGCTCCACCTCGGCCAGGACGACCTGCCGGTGCCGGTGGTGCGCGACATGCTCGGCGACGACATCCTCATCGGGCGTTCCACTCACGCCGACGAGGAGGCGTCCGCCGCGGCCGTCGAGCCCGGTGTCGACTACTTCTGCTGCGGCCCGATCTGGCCGACGCCCACCAAACCCGGGCGGCACGCCCCGGGGCCCGGCCTGCTGCGGCACGCCGCGTCCCTGGGCACCGACCGGCCCTGGTTCGGCATCGGCGGCATCGACCTCGCCAACCTGGACGAGGTCATCTCCTACGGCGTGCGCCGGGTCGTGGTCGTGCGGGCGATAACCGAGGCCGACGACCCGAAGGCGGCCGCCGAGGAGTTCCAGCGGAGGCTGGCCGCCGCGGGCTGAGCCCGCCGGACCGCGTCAGGTGCGGCGGGAGGTGGCGGCCACGGCCAGGTCGGCCAGGGCCACGCGGGCCTCCTCGGTGATCGGGGCGTGGTCCAGCGAGGTCAGGGCGTCTTCGAGATAGTTCTTGATCATCTCCTCGCACGCGACGAGCGCCCCGGTCTCCGCGATGATCTGGCGGAGCCGGTCGACCCCGGCCGCGTCCAGCGCCGGGTCGCCGAGCGTGCCGCGCACCGCCTCCGCCTGTGCGGGGGAGGCCACGGCGAGCGTGCGGGCGACGAGCATCGTCCGCTTGCCCTCCCGCAGGTCGTCACCGGCGGGCTTGCCGGTCTCGGCGGGGTCGCCGAACACCCCGAGGATGTCGTCGCGGAGCTGGAAGGCGATGCCCACGGACCGGCCGTACTCCTCGCAGAGCCGGTCGATCCACGGGGCGCGGTCCCGCGCGGCCAGCACCAGACCGAGCCGGAGCGGCTGCTCCACCGAGTATCTGCCGCTCTTGAAGAGGGCGACCCGCAGCGCGCTGTCGAAGGTGTTCTCGCCGTGGGCCTGCTCCAGCAGGTCCAGATACTGACCGCACATCAGCTCGGTGCGCATGTGGTCGTGGACCTGCTGGGCCGCCGCCAGCGAAGCGGGGGGCAGGCCGCTGCCGCGCCACATCTCGCCGGACCAGATGAGCATGAGGTTGCCCAGCAGGATGGCCGCGCCCTCGCCGAACTGCTCGGCGGAACCGTGCCAGTCAGCCTTCTCGTGCAGCGCCTGGAACCTGCGGTGCGCCGACGGCATGCCCCGGCGCAGGTCGCTGGCGTCCATCACGTCGTCGTGCACGAGGGCGCTGGCCTGGAGGAGCTCCAGCGACGCGGCGGCGGTGAAGAGCGCGGGATCGTCGTCCCCGCCCGCGCCGCGCCAGCCCCAGTAGCAGAAAGCCGGTCGCAGCCGCTTGCCGCCCGCCAGGAACTCCTCGGCGGCGGAGATGAGAGGGGCCACCTCGGGCACGCCGAGCTGGGGTCGCTGCCGCTCGACGAACTCTTTGAGAGAACGATCCACTTCGAAGCGGATGGTATCGAGCGCGGCGGCGGAAGTGGTCATGCACTGACATTATCTGGCCAGACCGACGACTCCTATCTGTAGAGGTGGGTGTTTCGTCCCCTGCTCATGGTTATGGCGGCCGGCCGGGCGGCCAGTACCCTAGGGATATGGCTCTGGGTCGCCCGTCAATCCTTCCCGACCGCGTGCCCACCGTCCGCGAGCTTCTCGCCGCCGGTGGCCGGTCGTTCTCCTTCGAGTTCTTCCCTCCGAAGACCGACGAGGGAGAGCGGCAGCTCTGGCGTGCCATCCGGGAGCTGGAGGCGTTGCGTCCCGCCTTCGTGTCGGTCACCTACGGCGCCGGCGGCGGCACCCGCGACCGCACGGTCGGCCTCGTGGAACGGCTCGCCCACGAGACCACGCTGACCCCGGTGGCCCATTTCACCGCCGTCGACCACTCCATCCGCGAGCTGCGCCACCTGGTGGGCCGCTTCGCGGACGCGGGCGTGCGCAACATCCTCGCCGTGCGGGGCGACCCGCCCGGCGACCCGTCGGGGGAATGGGTGCGCCACCCCGAGGGGGTGCTCTACGCCGACGAGCTGGTCCGGCTGATCCGCCAGGCCGGTGACTTCTGCGTCGGCGTGGCGGCCTTCCCCTACAAGCACCCCAGGTCGAGCTCGGTGGAGGCCGACACCGAGCACTTCGTCCGCAAGTGCCGTGCGGGCGCCGACTACGCGATCACCCAGATGTTCTTCCGGGCGGACGACTACCTGCGGCTGCGCGATCGGGTGGCGGCCAAGGGCTGCGACACCCCGATCATCCCCGGCATCATGCCCGTCACGCAGATGAGCACGATCGCCCGGTCCGAGCAGCTGTCCGGCGCGCCGTTCCCCGCGGAGGTGGCGGCGCGGTTCGAGGCCGTCGCCGACGATCCGGCCGCCGTGCGGCGGCTGGGCGTCGAGCACGCCGCCGAGCTCTGCCAGACCCTGCTCGACGAGGGCGTGCCCGGAATCCACTTCATCACCTTCAACCGCTCCAGCGCGACCCGTGAGGTCTACCAGGCCCTCGACGTCGCGCCGGCGGACGCCGCGCTGACCGCCTAGCGGGACCGGCGCGGAGGCCGCGCTGACCGTCCGGCGGGACCGGCCGTCCGGCGGGACCGGGCCCTGGTGCGTTCCCGCCACGGTGGGCGCGTCCCGCCGGAGCGCGGGCGGCCGCCCAGGGTGGGCCGGAGCCGCTGCCCGCGGGCCTCCTCGAAGGGCCTACCCCCTCAGCGGGAGCACGGCTCCGAGGATCGCGTAGCGCTCGTAGCCGCCCGGGAAGACGAACTGGGTGAGCAGGTCGACGAAACCGACGCTGCGGTAGAGATGCCGGGCCGCGGTGGGCTGGTCGCGGGTGGACAGCACGGCGGTGCGCTCCGGGCGGCCGGCGCACATGCCCATGACCAGCGCCCGGCCGATGCCCTTGCCGTGGTGGTCGGGGTGGACGTGGATCTCGGCGAGTTCCAGGGCGTCGCCGAGCCAGCCGCGCGCGCTGCCCTCGCCGTTCCGCTCCGCGATGGCCCGGTGGACGACGTCGTGCCACCACTGCCCGGCGACCCCGTGGAAGCCGTAGGCGAGACCCACCGGCGTCCCGTCGGGGCGCTCGGCGAACAGGCAGGTGAATCCCGGGTGGACGGCGTGGTTCCCCATGATCGTCTTTCGGCCGGGAAGCTGGTCGACGGGCGGGTTCATCGCCGCGATGTAGATCTCCAGGACCGCGTCCAGCCGGGTGGTGAACTCATCGGGGCCGACCCGTCGCAGTCCGATCACGCCACGCACCCTAGCAGGGCAGACATTGCCCGGGGAGTTGAAATGAAAGGCGCGTAAGTGATGTTTGGTAATTTTCATAAATGCTGGAGCGCTTTTTAACCGCGGACACGGAGGGGACGGCGGCCGGCCGCCGCGGGCGCGGCGGAGGGCGTGGACCCGCCGCCCCCTCCGCCCCGGACCGCGGCAGGCCTCTGACCGTCCGGACCGCGGTAGATCATTGAGTGCCCGGACCGCGGCAGGTCCTTGAGCGCCCGGACTACAGCAGGTCCTTGAGCGCCTCCTGGTCGCGGGCGACCATCGCGCGGCCGTCCTCCGTCAGCACGATCGGGCGCTGGATCAGCACGGGGTTGGCGACCAGGATCGCGATCCACCGGTCCCGCTCGCGCTCGGCCGTGGCCAGGCCGAGCTCCACGGCCCGGTCCTCACCCATCCGGGTGAGGTCCCACGGCTCCAGGCCGAGCAGGTCCAGGACCTCCGAAAGCTCGGCGGGCGTCGGCGGATCGTCCAGGTAGCGGCGGACGGTCACCTGCCGGCCCGAGTCGGCGAGGGCCGTCAGCGCCGCGCGGCTCTTGGAGCAGCGAGGATTATGCCAGACGGTGGTCATCGGCCCTCCCGCGCCGGACCGGCGGGCGGGGCGCCGCGCCGGGGGACGCCCGCGCTCCACCCGGTCAACGCTCCACCTCCACCGGAGTGCCGTCGGTGATGCGGACCAGTTCGGCGAAACTGGTGGGGAAGACCGTGTGCGGATGGCCCGCGGCGGCCCAGACGACCTCGTACCTGCCGAGCCAGGTGTCGACCAGCGTCCTGAGCGGGGCCGGGTGGCCGATCGGCGCGACGCCGCCGATGACCTGACCGGTGGCGGCGCGTACGAACTCCGGGGTGGCCCGCTTCACCTCGGCCGCGCCGACGGTCTCCGCGATCAGGCCGGTGTCCACCCGGTGGGCGCCGCTGGTGAGCACCAGGAGCGGTGCCCCGTCGGCGTCGAAGACCAGGCTGTTGGCGATGGCGCCGACCTCGCAGCCGAGCTGCGCGGCCGCGGTCGCGGCGGTCGGGGTGGCCTCGGCGAAGACGACGATCTCGCCGGGGACGCCGTGCTCGCCCAGGACCGCGGCGACCTTCTCGATGTTGGGATGCAACTTTTCTGGCACCCGGCCACTCTAAACAGATTGACCATTGATTACCGCTTCATCACCTCTGGCGGAGACAAGCGGTTCATCCACTATGGTCTCTTGGTTCGGACATCAGTGACATGAGGGGATGATTTTACGTGGGGGTTGACCGGCGGCTCGGAGTGGCCGCGCTCATGACGGCGGGGGCCGTGCTCGTCTCTTCGCTCGGCTCCCTGGGCGTCGCGAACGCCCAGACCGCCCCCTCGGCGGCCCGGGTCGTCGTGGCGGAGGCCGGAGCCGCCGCGTTCGTCGCGCCCGGCAAGACGCTCAAGATCGGCGCCAAGGGCGCCGAGGTCAAGGTGCTTCAGACCCGGCTGAAGGAGCTCGGCTACGCGCCCGGAAAGATCGACGGCCGGTACGGCGGGGCCACCCAGGCCGCGGTCTGGGCCTTCCAGAAGGTCAACGGCATCTCGCCGACCAGCACCGTGGCGCGCAGGACCTGGAACGCCCTGGAGGCGCCGAAGACGCCGAAGGTGCTGGTGCCCAACGGCAAGCCGACCCGGGTCGAGATGAACCTCGCCAAGCAGGTGATGGTCCTCTACGTCGACGGGCGGGTGAAGCTGATCAGCCACACCTCCTCCGGGAGCGGGATCCCGTACTGCGAGACGGCGAACTGGAACGGCAAGGTCCAGCGCTTCTGCGGCGACGCCCGCACGCCGACGGGCGACTACAAGACGACCTGGCGCAGGGACGGCTGGCACAAGTCCTACCTCGGCCAGCTCTACAACCCGATCTTCTTCAACGGCGGCATCGCCTTCCACGGCGCGCTGTCGGTGCCGCTCGCCCCGGCCTCGCACGGCTGCGTCCGGCTGCCGATGAACGTGGCGGGGATGCTCCCCGGCCTGCTGGGCAAGGGCGTCCCGGTGCACGTGCGGGGCAGGTTCGTCCGATAGCCGCAGGTCGAGGCCCCGGGAGATCTTGATCTCCCGGGGCCTCGCTGTCTCCATAGAGATCGAACCTTTGTTCGTCGCTTTACTTGACACTACGAGTGGTCGAATTTATGTTCGATGTAATGACGTGAAACTCGCGGATCACGTCCAGGGCGGTCGATCGTGCCCGTGCCGTCGTCGCAGACGACCGGGCGAGGTCGAGGCGGACGGGGAGAGGGGAAGCTCCTCGTCCGGCCGCCCGGGGAATTTGTCGGTGGGGTCTGCAAGTGTTGACATCACCGGCGAAGTCGCCGGGAGCCGCTTGCGACCTAGGAGGCTGAAGCACATGACCCCTCGGCTCAGCGATTCCGGCGGGCCCCGGTTGTCGCCCACGGTGCGGGCGCACCTGACCGACGCGCGTGACTGCCTGGAAGAGGCGGCCGCCGCCCGGACCCCCGCCACCCGTTACGTCGCCGCCCACCTGGCGGCGCTCAGGGCGGCCGCCGCCGTCCTGGCCGCACGGCCGCGCCCCATGGACGGCCGCAGGCGCCGGTTGCGCAGCGCCTGGGAGCTGCTGCCCGAGGCCGAGCCGCGGCTCGCCGACTGGGCCCCCTACTTCGAGGTGAGCGCCACCAAGCGGGCCTCCGCCGAGGCCGGGATGACCCGTGTGGTGTCGGCCCGGGACGCCGAGGAGCTGATCTCCGAGGCGGAGCGCTTCGTCACCACGGTGGAGAGTCTGCTCGGCGTGCCCACCCAGCCCATGCTGCCCGGCCGCGTCCCCCTCGCCGGCTAGGCCCGGCGTCCGCCGGGCCGCCGGTCAGGCCGCCGAGGAGGTGGGGCGGGCGGCACGGTGGCGCAGCAGGAGCATGGCGGCGTCGTCGCCCAGCGGACGGCCCACGTGGCGCAGCAGGTCGGCGCGGAGGGCGTCCAGCGCGAGCTGCGGGTCGGCTCCGTTCAGCAGGTGCGCCCTGGCCGGCAGCGGGTAGAACTTGCCCGTTCCGTCGCGCGCCTCGATGACCCCGTCGGTGTAGAAGAGGACCTGGTCCCCCGGCTCGAACGGGATCTGGTGCGGCGTCGGCTCGCCGGCCATCAGCGAGCCCATGCCCAGCGGGAGCGCCTCGTCCGGGGGATCGGCGAACCAGTGCTTGCCGTCGGCGCCGAGGACCATGGGCGACGGATGACCGCAGTTGATCACGGTGATCGAGGTGCTGCCGGTGATCTCGGCCAGTATGCCGGTGACGAACTGCTCGCCGGACAGCTCCCGGGTCAGGGCGTTCTCCAGCCGGGCCACCACGCCCTGGAGCTTTGCCTCGTCGTGCGCGGCCTCCCGGAAGGCGCCGAGGACCACCGCGGCGGTCTCCACGGCCTCCAGGCCCTTGCCCTGGACGTCCCCCACGATGATCCGGACCCCGTGCGGGGTGGTCACCACCTCGTACAGGTCACCGCCGATCCTGGCCTCGGCGGTGGCCGAGGTGTAGGAGACGGCCACGCCGATCCCCGGCCCCGCGCGGCGCGGCACGGGCCGCAGCAGCACGCGCTGGGCGGCCTCGGCCACCGAGCGGACGTCGGCCAGCTGCCTCTCGTGGCGGAGCCGTCCGGCGCTGGCCAGCACGCTGGCCACGGTGACGCCCAGAATGGCGGCCATGGTGATGTTGGTGCGGGGCGTCCAGAGAATGTCGTTGTAGAGGCCCAGGGCGACGCACAGCGCCAGGGCGATCACGCCGACCACCGTGGTCCTGGCCAGCCCGCAGGCGACGCTGGCGAAGGCCGGGCCCAGGGCGAGCAGGGGCAGGAGGCCGGACGTCGGGCCGGAGCCGAAGTCGATCAGGGCCACGACGGCCATGACGATGAAGGGCAGCAGCTTCAGAGTGTCCTGGGTCCTGCTGCCTCCGACGGAGGTCAGCAGCCTCAGGAACGCGCGGGTCTTGGTCGACCCCAGAGACGCCATGAGGGCGTCGAGACGGCTTTTTGGGCGTCTTCGAGAGTGATCGTGTCGATCCTCTCTCCCTGCCATGTCCACCACATCTCGTTAAATGCCATGTTTGCCTTTTCCTACCACAGGGACCGCCACCCGTGGCGCGATGAAGGCGATGTTCTAACGAGACGGCGAGATTTCCCGGTGGGTGGGCACGCCGGTCCCCGGCGCACCCACGACCGGACAGGTCGTCAGAAGGATTCGACGGCGCGTCGTGCCTCGGGGTCCAGGACACCCCAGTTGATGAGCTCCTCGGTGAGCTCGGTGGGGGACTTGTCATAGATCACGGCGAGGGAGCGGAGATCCTCCTGGCGGATGGACAGCACCTTGCCGTTGTAGTCGCCACGCTGGCTCTGGATCGTGGCCGCGTAGCGGGCGAGCGCACCTGCCTTCTCCTTGGGGAGCTGGGCAAGACGCTCAAGGTCGATCACAAGCTTCGGTGTCGGGCCGAGCGGGCTCGGGGCGGCGCCACCCGGCAGCAACTCCGAGACCGGAACACCGTAGAAGTCGGCCAGTTCGGCAAGCTTCTGCACTGTCACGGCGCGGTCCCCGCGCTCGTAGGAGCCGACGACAACCGCCTTCCAACGTCCGCGGGACTTCTCTTCGACTCCGTGCAGGGACAGGCCCTGCTGGGTGCGGATGGCGCGGAGTCGTGCACCCAGCGACTTGGCGTACTCAGACGGCATGGTGTGGCCCCCCGGCTCTCTTATGTGCTGCTTTCACTTGATTGTGCTCCCTCGCAACATATGCCCCAACCACCGGGTTGGCGCCCGGGGTAGGCACCTTCGGTGACCGGAGCGTCAGGGTTTACCCGATAACGCCGCGAGGTGTG
Source organism: Streptosporangium minutum (assembly GCF_002149035.1). GTDB lineage: Bacteria > Actinomycetota > Actinomycetes > Streptosporangiales > Streptosporangiaceae > Streptosporangium > Streptosporangium minutum. The sequence goes on along the minus strand of NZ_NGFP01000119.1, from coordinate 8,530 downwards.
GTTACGGACAGTGACGGTAAAGCGGTGGGCGTCTAAGGTCAAGCTGATTGGAAAAAAGATGTCGAATCCGATCCGGCGTGGTCCTCCTCAAACGCCGCACTTGTCCCACCCCGCATAGTGAATCATCAAGGTTTCCCCTGCTTGCCGCCGGATCCGGGCTTCTTCGGTGGGTTTCGGGGCAACATCATCGCCGGGCACGGCGCTGCGCGTATGATCTTCGATGAGATGTCGCCGAGGAAGACCCGGCGCAACGGCCCCGTTTCGCTGGAGGCGCAGATCAGCATCGAGCCCTCGCAGTCGGTGTTGCCCAGCGCCGCCGCCACGTTCCTGCCCTCCAGCACCGCCACGTCGACCTCCACCCGCCTGTGCCCGCGAGCGGCCGCCTTGAGGTCGGCCGCGACCCTTTCCCGCAGCCGGTTGAGCATCTCCTCCTCTATCCCCGCCTGCCGCCCGCCGCTCAGCACCAGGGTGATCAGGCGCAGAGGCACGTCCATCTGCAGGGCCATCGCGGCGGCCTGCCGTACCGCCTCGCCGGAGGCGGGGTCGCGCCGGTAGGCCACGGTCAGCCGCTGGACCCGGGGCGGATGCTCCTCGCCGTACCCCCGGGGCGCCAGCGCGACGGGCACGGGGGAGGCGTGCAGGAGCTGGTCGGCGGTGCTGCCCAGGCGGATACGGCCCCGGCTGCCTCCGGGGGCCGAGCCGATGACCACCACGTCGGCCTTGGTCCTGCCGACGAGCTGCACCAGGCCGCGCCCGCTGCCCCGGTTGCCGTGCAGGACGTAGTCGATCGGCACGTCGTCCACGTCCGCCAGCAGCCGCCGCGCCTGGGCGAGGGTCTGGGCGGCCTCTTCGGTCACGTACGCCTGCCACTCGGCGTCGATCTTGCCGGGGCCCGGCGTGGTCCAGGCGGGTGCGTGCACGTGGGCCACCGTCAGCCGTGCTCCGCTCTGCCTGGCCAGCAGCAGGGCCAGCCAGAGCCCGTCCTTGCCGCGCGACTCGGGGATGAACCCGGCGAGAACATGCTCGATCTTCATCGGACGCTCCGGTTGAGGCGGGAGTGGTGGTAGCCGTACAGGAAGTAGGCCAGCAGGCCGACCAGCATCCAGATGGCGAAGGCCAGCCAGGTGACCCCCGCCAGCCCGAGCATCACGATGACGCAGAAGATCACGCCGAGGATCGGCGTGATCGGGAAGAACGGTGTCCTGAAGCTGCGCGGCAGGTCGGGCCGGGTACGGCGGAGCACCAGCACGCCGACGTTGACGATGGCGAAGGCGAACAGGGTGCCGATGCTGGTGGCCTCGGCGAGCTGGCCCAGCGGGATGAGGCCGGCGAGCACCGAGACGAACACGGCCACGATGAGCGTGTTGGCCACCGGGACCTGGCGGCGCGGGTTCACCTTCTCGAAGATCTTCGGTATCAGGCCGTCGCGCGACATCGCGAACAGGATGCGGGTCTGGCCGTACAGCACGGTGAGGACCACGCTGGCGATGGCGATGACCGCGCCGAAGGAGATGATGATGCCCGCCCAGGTGGAGCCGGTGGCCAGGTCGGCGATCAGGGCGAGGCTGGCCTCGGTGGTGTTCGGGTCGAACTGCTGCCACGGCATGGCGCCGACGGCGGCCAGCGCCACCGCCACGTAGACGATCGTGACGATGACGAGGGAGAGGATGATCGCCAGGGGCAGGTCGCGCTTGGGGTTCCTGGCCTCCTCGCCGGCGGTGGAGGCAGCGTCGAAGCCGATGTAGGAGAAGAAGACCTGCGAGGCGGCGGCGGTGATGCCGGCGACGCCCATCGGGGCGAACGGCGCCAGGTTGCCGGTGTTGAACGCGGTGAAGGCCACCACGCAGAAGAAGACGAGCACCGCGATCTTGATCATCACGAAGATCACGTTGGCGGTGGCGCTCTCGGACGCACCGCGCAGCAGCAGCCAGGTGGCGAGCACGACGATCAGGATCGCGGTGAGGTTGATCACCCCGCCCTGGTCGCCGGGGGAGTGGATGATGGAGGCCGGCAGCTCCCAGCCGAACAGGTCCTGGAGGAAGTGGTTGAGGTATTCGCCCCAGCCGACCGCCACCGCCGCCACGGAGACGGCGTACTCCAGCATCAGGCACCAGCCGCACACCCACGCCACGAGCTCGCCCAGGGTCGCGTAGGCGTAGGAGTAGGAGGAGCCGGAGACGGGGATCGTGCCGGCCAGCTCGGCGTAGGACAGGGCCGAGAACAGGGCCGTGATCGCCGCCAGCACGAACGCGGCCACCACCGCGGGACCCGCCTTGGGTACGGCCTGGCCGAGGATGACGAAGATGCCGGTGCCGAGGGTGGCTCCGACGCTGAAGAGGGTGAGCTGCCACAGGGTCATGGTCCGGCGCAGCTCGCCGCCCTCGCCGTGGCCGCCCTCGGCGACGATCTCGTCGGCGGGCTTGGTGCGGAACAGCCGATGTGCCACGGAAGCCATGTCTCGTCCCTCCTCGACTGCGCCTGTGTGGTGATCATCCGTCGTGCCGGGAGGAACGGCCAGGCCCCCGGCCGCCGGAACGCGGCGGCCGGACCTGCGGTCAGAGCGTGCTGGCCAGTGGCCAGGTGGCGTTGGGGGTGACGATCGTGCCCCCCTTCCCCTCCAGGATCCGCTCGGCCTCGTCCAGCTTGCCGATGGCGGCCATGTCGCCGGTCGTCTCCACGAAGCGGCAGGCCGCCTCCACCTTCGGCCCCATCGAACCGGCGGGGAACTCCTCCGCGCGCAGCTGGTGGGGAGTGGTGTGGGCGATGTCCTCCTGCTGCGGGGTGCCGAAGTTCCTGGCCACCCGCGGCACGTCGGTCAGCATCATGAAGACGTCCGCCTCCAGGGCCTCGGCGAGCACCGACCCGGTGAGGTCCTTGTCGATGACCGCCTCGACGCCCTGGAGCTGGCCCTTCTCGTTGCGGATGACCGGGATGCCGCCGCCTCCCGCGCAGATCGTCAGGACGTGGTCGCGGACCAGGCGGCGGATCAGCCGGGTCTCCACGACCCGCTGCGGGGTGGGGGAGGGCACGACCCTGCGCCAGTACTGCCCGTCCGGCTTGACCGTCCAGCCGTACTCCCGGGCCAGTTTCTCGGCCTCCTGCCGGTCGTAGACCTCGCCGACGAACTTGGTCGGGTCGTCGAACGCGGGGTCCACCGCGGAGACGAGCGTCTGGGTGACCATCGCCGCGACCTGCCGTCCGGGCAGCGCGTTCTGCAGCGCCTGGAGCATCCAGTAGCCGATCATGCCCTGGGTCTCGGCGACGATCGTGTCGAGGTGGTAGGGCCGGGTCAGGTTGGCGTCCTTGGCGCTCTCCAGCGCCAGCACGCCCACCTGCGGGCCGTTCCCGTGCGTGATGATCAGCTCGTGCCGCTCGGCCAGCGAGGCCAGCGACGTGACCGCGTCACGGAGGTTCTCCTGCTGGACGTCGGCGTCGGGCCGCTGCCCCCTCCGCAGCAGCGCGTTGCCCCCCAGGGCTACCAGGACGCGCATCTGCCGTCCTCTCGCCGGTGCCTCGGTGGTGTGGTGCGGCGTGCGGCTTCGGTCGTCCGGGGTGGCCGGGACGGCCGGTGCCTTGGCGGTGTGGTGTCGTGCACGGCTTCAGTCCCCCAGGGTGGCGACCATGATGGCCTTGATGGTGTGGAGCCGGTTCTCGGCCTGGTCGAAGACGATCGAGCGCGGTGACTCGAAGAGCTCTTCGGTGACCTCCAGCGCGTCGTGGCCGGTCTTCTCGAACAGGTCCTCGCCGACCCTGGTCTCCCGGTTGTGGAAGGCCGGCAGGCAGTGCATGAACTTCACCTCCGGGTTGCCGGTGGCCTTCACCACCTCCGCGTTGACCTGGTACGGCATGAGCAGTTTGATGCGCTCGTCCCACACCTCCTTGGGCTCGCCCATGGACACCCACACGTCGGTGTAGAGGAAGTCCACGCCCTTGACGCCCTTGTTCACGTCGTCGGTGACGGTGACGGTGGCGCCGGTCCGCTTGGCGAGGTCCCTGGCGGGCTTGACGACCGTCTGCTCGTCGGGCCAGAGGTCCTTGGGGGCGACCATCCGCACGTCCATGCCGAGCATGGCGCCGGTGACCAGCAGCGAGTGGCCCATGTTGTTGCGGGCGTCGCCGAGGTAGGCGTAGGAGACGTCGTGCAGGGGTTTGTCGCTGTGTTCCTGCATGGTGAGCATGTCGGCGAGCATCTGCGTCGGGTGCCACTCGTCGGTGAGGCCGTTCCAGACCGGGACGCCGGCGTAGGCGGCGAGCTCCTCGATGTAGGCCTGCTTGCTGCCCCGGTACTCGATGGCGTCGAACATCCGGCCGAGGACCCGCGCGGTGTCCTTGACCGACTCCTTGTGGCCCATCTGGGAGCCGCTGGGGTCGAGGTAGGTGACGTGGGCGCCCTGGTCGTGGGCGCCGACCTCGAACGCGCAGCGGGTGCGGGTGGAGGTCTTCTCGAAGATCAGCGCGATGTTCTTGCCCGTGAGCCGGGGATCCTCGTTGCCCGCGTACTTGGCGGCTTTGAGGTCGGCCGACAGCCTGATCAGGAACCTGAACTCGTCGGGTGTGAGGTCGAGCTCCCTCAGGAAGCTGCGGTTGCGCAGGTTGAATGCCATGGATGTCCCCCGTCGTGTCCCCCGTGACGATGAAGCGGCTCAGATGCCGTCGCGTTCGAGCGGGCAGCTCATGCAGCGCGGCCCGCCCCGGCCCCGGCCGAGCTCGCTGCCCGGGGTCGTGATCACCTCGATGCCGTTGGCGCGAAGGTAGTTGTTGGTGGTGGTGTTGCGCTCGTAGGCGATGACGACGCCGGGTTCGACGGCCAGGACGTTGCAGCCGTCGTCCCACTGCTCCCGCTCGGCGGCGTAGACGTCCTGGGTGGGGGTGAGGACCTTGATGTCGTCCAGGCCGAGTGCCCGCGCGATGGCCTTGTGCATGTCCTCCGCGGGATGGTCGGTGATCTTGAGTTCCTTCTCGGTGTCGCCGGGTTCGACCGTGTAGGAGGGCAGCATGCCCAGGCCGGCGTACTTGGTGAACACTCCGACGTCCACGTTCGTCATCACCGTGTCCAGGTGCATGAACGCGCGGGCCTTCGGCATGTTCAGCGCGACGATCTTCTTCGCCGAGCCCCTGGTGAACAGGCTCCGCGCGAGCATCTCCACCGCCTGCGGCTGGGTGCGCTCGCTCATCCCGATCAGCACCGTGTCCCGGCCGATGACCAGCACGTCGCCGCCCTCGATGGTGGCCGGCGCCGCGGCCAGGCCCGGCATCCAGACGTTGTAGCCGTCCTGTCCGGGCCGGTCGTAGCCGGTGGCGAACATCGGGTGGTAACGGTAGACGGCCTCGTAGTTCACGGTCTCGCGCTGGCGGGCCTTCTTCCTCATCGCGTTGACGGAGACGCCGTCGTAGATCCAGCAGGAGGTGTCGCGGGTGAACAGGTGGTTGGGCAGCGGGGGCAGGATGAAGTCGTCGTACTCCAGGGTGTGGAAGGCCAGGCTCTTGGGGTCGGTGCCCCGCTCCACCAGTTCGCGCTTGGTGATGCCGCCGGTGAGGTAGAGCTGGAGCTCGGCGGAGTCCATCGCGTCGAACACGTTGCGGAGGGCGTCGATGGCCATCGGCCCGAAGTAGCGCTCGTCGATGGTCCCGTCCAGGATGTGTTTGCGGGCCTCGGGGATGTCGACCGTCTCGCGCAGCAGGTCGGCCAGCATGTAGACGGTGATGCCGCGGTCGCGCAGCACCTGCTGGAACTGCTCGTGCTCCTCCACCGCCCGTTGCACCCACAGCACGTCGTCGAAGAGGAAGTCGTCCTTGTTCGAGGGGGTGAGCCGCTTGAGCGCCAGTTCGGGCTGGTGCAGCAGGACCTGGTGGAGCCTGCCCACCTCGGAGTCGACATGAAAGGTCATTTCTTCTCTTCCTTCGTCGTTGTCAACGAGTCCGTCCGGAGGACGAGGCCGGTGCTCTCCCCCTGGGGCCGTACTCGCCACGTTTCGCCTTGGTCCAGATGTAGACCGGGATGCCCACGAGCATCATCAGGAAGCCGATGAAGACCGCCTCCGTGCCGGCGCCGTAGGTCATCCAGAAGGCGAACAGGATGGCCACGGCGGTGATGGCCAGGTCGCGGCCCAGCCGGGCTCCGTGAACCTTTCTGGCCCCGGTGACCAGCCAGAACAGCTGGGCGCACGCGGAGAAGAAGTAGGGGATGACGGTGGTGAAGGTGGCGATCAGCAGGATCTTGTTGAAGCCCTCGGTGGTGCCGAAGTAGTTGTAGACCGCGACGAGGGAGGTCAGCGCGGTGCCCAGGACGATGCCCACCCACGGGGCGCCGCGGCTGTTCTCCCTCCTGAAGATCTCCGGGAACAGGCCGTCCCTGGCCGCGGCCATCGGCATCTCGGCCACGAGCATGGTCCAGCCGTTGATGGCGCCGATTCCGGAGACGACCGCGCAGGCCGCCATGATGCCGCCGCCGATGCCGCCGCCGAACATGTTGTTGATCGCGTCGGCGAACGGGGCGGGGGAGTTGACGAGGGCGTCGTGCGGGACGGTGCCGAAGATGGCGACGGTGCTGAGCATGTACATCGCGGCGCAGATCAGCACGCCGTAGACGCTGGCCCTGCCGATGTTGCGCGCCGGGTTCTTGATCTTCTCCGCCACGATGGTGACGCTCTCGACGCCGGAGTAGATGAACAGCGCGAGCGCGCCGGCGGTGGATATGGCGCCGATCCAGTTGCCGCCGGTGGCGTTGAACGGGCCGAAGTTGGCGCCGCGGACGAAGAACAGCCCGACCACCGCGACGAAGATCAGCGGGATGAACTTCAGCACCGTCGTGACCAGTGTGAAGGCGCCGATGTTCCGCACGCCGCTCAGGTTGATCAGCGCCGGGATCCACAGGGCGACGAACGCCAGGATGACCTGGGCGACGGCGGAGTCCCAGTGCAGGAAGTAGTTGACGTAGTTGACCCAGACGACGGCGATCGCGGCGTTGCCGATCCAGGCGGTCAGCCAGAACGACCAGGCGTTCCAGAAGCCGGGGAACTCCCCGAAGGCGTCCTTGGCGTAGGCGTACGGCCCGCCTCCCGCCGGCACCCGCGCGCCGAGCCTGCCGAACACGACGGCGAGCGCGATGGCGCCGATCGACACCAGGCCCATCGCCAGGATGCTGACGGTGCCGTAGGCGGCGAGGGAGGCCGGCAGCAGGAACACCCCTGTGCCCACGATGTTGCCGACGACGAGTGCCGTCGCTGCGGGGAGACCGAGTTTGCCGTGTTCGGACGCTATGGCCTCGGCCGCGTCGTCGCGGATCACTCCTTCTTCGGCGGCGGTGCGTCCCCGTGGACGATCACCAAAGGAATCCCCCATCTTGCGCCCCCCGGCACATATCCCCCGTATCGACCACATTTAGTGGCAATACCCAATGAGGTCCCCAGGGGCAGAAAGGATGAAACCCGGGCTACCAGGGCGGACGGCGCCCGGTCGCGCCCGGCGCGTGGGGCGCGCCGGTGTCAGCCGCGGGGCAGCACCTGGGAGACGGGGGCGGGGTCGGCCTCCGTGCCCGAGATCGGGGGAAGCACCACGGCCATGATCGCCATGATCGCGGCCAGCAGGGCGACGGGGAGCAGGACGAGGGTGGACGTGCGGCGGCGCGGGGGCAGGAGTTCCGCGGTGACCACGCCGGTGGCGAAGGACGACAGGGACTCCGCCAGGAGTGGGTCCTCCCCGTGGAGCCGGTCGGCGATCCCGTCGAGTGTGCGCTTCTCGCGAGCGGACAGGCCCATGTTCTCGATCCCCCGGTGACTGACGATGACGCGAAGGATTTTAATGGCACTTTGTCTGGTTTTGCCAAGCCGGTGAGGTAGATCTTCCTCTCTGTCCCCGCCTCCTACTCCTCGTCCCCCTTCCGCTCCAGCGCCTCCGCGCCGCTCACGATCTCGGTGAGCTCGGTGGTGATCTCGGCCTGCCGCGCGGAGTTGGCCCGGCGGGTGAGCTGGCCGATCAGCTCGTGGGCGTTGTCGGTGGCCGACATCATCGCCTGCCGGCGGGCGGCGTGCTCGGCGGCGCTGGACTCCAGCAGCATGCTCCAGATCCGCCCCCGGACGTACTGCCGCAGCAGCAGGTCGAGCACGGCGCCCGGGGCCGGTTCGAACTCGTACGGTGGCAGGGGGGCGGAGACGGAGCCCTCGGCCCGGCCGCCGATCTCCCGCTCCTCGATCTCCAGGGGCAGGATCCGGTGCACGCGGGTCTCCTGGGTCAGCATGGAGACGAACTCGGTGAAGACGACGTGCACCTCGCCCACCCCGCCCTCCCGGGTGGGCGTGTCGAAGGCCTCCACCAGCGACCGGGGCTTCTGCGGCGGCTTCAACAACAACGTGCTGCGCCGGGGGGACGCGCTGGCGGCGCTCCTGCGCGAGCAGGACAAGGAGCCGGTGTTCTATCTCTCGGGCCGCAAGGCGGTGGACTTCTACCGCTTCCGGCACAGGAGGACCGAGCGGGAGTGGGTCGGGCTGTCGGACCACCCCACCTACGACGTCGCCGCCGAGATCGGCCAGAC
>NZ_NGFP01000118.1 GCF_002149035.1 Streptosporangium minutum | reverse complement strand
ATTCGGGGAAGTCGGTGATCGTGGTGGAGCATCATCAGGCGGTGATGGCGCACGCCGACTGGATCATCGATCTTGGTCCGGGGGCCGGTCACGACGGTGGCCGGGTCGTGTTCGAGGGCACTCCGGCCGATCTCGTGGCGGCCCGTTCCACCCTGACCGGCGAGCACCTCGCGGCCTACGTCGGCGCCTGACCGACACCCCAGCCGACACCGTGACACGATCTCCGAGGTAACCGGCAGACCCGCGGCGCGGCACCTGCGCGACCTCGCGCTGCCGCGCCGCGGCCGCGGCCGGATCGATCGGCTGCGGACCCGCCTCCCCGTGATCGCCGCCGCGATCCGCCGAACTGCGCCGAGCTCGAAGGTGCGAGACGGCGAGGTCGGGTGCGCCTGCAGCCGTGATCGTTGAGTTCTTCGGTGAGGTGTGCCTGGACTCCAGGTTCACACTCTTCCAACTGTCAGCATCGCAACTGATTTAATCACAACCGTCACTGGTAAAACCATCAGGCTGCTAGCATCGCGTCAGGAGGTGAGGCTCGTGCCCGACCAGGCAAAGGACGTCGTCGACGACGAGTCCGGGCCGCTGCGTGCGACCACCGGCCACCTGTTGCGCCGCGTGTTCACCGCCGTCACCGCCCATGCCGTGCAGGGCGGGCCGCAGTCGCGCGAGTTCGTGGTGCTCGACATCCTCGCTGACGAGGACGCTCCCTCACAGCAGGACCTCGCCCACAGGCTCGGCATCAACCGCACGATCATGGTCAGGCTGCTCGACCGGCTCCAGGAGGCGGGCCATGTCGTCCGCACCCGCAACCCGGCCAACCGCCGCACCTACGTGCTGTCGCTGACCGAGGCGGGCCGTACAGCCCTGGACGGCATGCGTCACGCCGTCGCCGACCGCGACGCCCGGCTCACCCGCGCGCTCACCGCGCGCGAACGGCGGCGTCTCAACGCCCTGCTGACCAGGCTCGTCGCCGACGGCGGGCAATCCGCCATCCACAGCATCGAGCACCTGATCGCCCAGGCCCACTACCGGCTGCGCCGCCTCGGGGATCATCGGCTCTCGGCATACGGCCTGCGCACCCGCCACCTCGCCCTGCTGCCCGCCCTGGACCGGCTCGGCCCCTGCCCGCAGGAGCAACTGGCCCGATACCTCCACCTCACCGAACCGGCCACCGCGTCACTCATCGAGGAACTGGCGAAAGCCGGCATCGTGTCCCGTGGCCAGGACCCGCACGACCGACGCCGCTATGCCCTGCAGCTCACCGACCTCGGCCGCGCCCGCATCCCCGCGGTGCGTGAAGCCCTGGAGAGCATGGAGAGCGACATCGACGGCATCCTCGGCCCGGACGACGCTCAAGAACTTCGCACCCTTCTCACCAAGCTCCTGCCGTAAGACAGATCCGCCGGTGCGGGACGGCCAGGCCGGTGCTCGGGTGGGCGCCGTCGGCCAGAACCGTGACACCTTCGCAGCCGGCCGCCGGATCAGGCAGCCCCCCGCCGGCCCGACCCGCTCCACCGGCACACCGATCCGTGTCACACACCGCCGCGCCCCCGTCCCGTCCCAGCGGCGAGCCGGGCGCGGAGCGTGCGCAGCGCGTCGTCGACCAGATCGGGCTCGCCGATCTCCAGGCCGTACACGGCGTCCCGCGCCGGGTCGGCCAGAGCCCAGAAGTCCAGCTTCCGGGCGAGTCCTCCGGTGAACGGCAGGCCGCGACAGGCCTGGACCCGCCGTACGAAATCCTCCCCCGCTTCGGCCCACAGGTAGGCCAGGTCGTAGTCGGGGTCGCCGACCTCGGCGTCGCCGAAGTCGATGAGCCCGGTGATCTCCTCCCCGGTGACGAGCAGGTGGTCCAGGCTCAGGTCGCCGTGCGTCAGTGTGGGAAGGTAGGCGAAGTTGCCGTCGTCCTCCAGATAGCCCTCCCACGCCGCGAGCAGCGCCCGCCTCTCCCCCGCCTCCAGTCGAGGGAGCACCTCCTCGCGGACGGCGGCCAGATCCTCGGTGAAGTCCTCCCGCAGGTCCCACGCCGGCATCCCGAGCTTCTCCGCCTCGTCCGCGGGGAAGTCGTGGATGGCGTCGAGCGCCGCGGCGACCCTCTCCACCGGCCCCAGCCGGCTGACCAGTCCCCGCGCGTGCCACTGCTCCGGGGACAGCACCTCACCGGGGACCAGGGGGTAACCGCAGAAAGAGCCGGGCCCGAGCGGGTTGGGCGCGGTGAACAGGAACCGGGGAATGGCCAGGTCGAGGGCGAGTTCGGGGAGCAGCCGGGCCTCCCGATCGACGCTCTCGGCCCCGTCGGCGTTCTTCGGCAGCCGCAGGACGAGCTGCTCGTTCAACAGCAGCGTCACATTGTCCAACCCGGCTCCCAGAGTCCTGAGCGGGGCGGTCCGCAGCTCGGGCAGCACACCGTCGAGGGACTCCCGGATCCTCGGCTCCCAGTCATCCGGCAACGAGACATTCCTGATCATGGATCCACGGTAGCCAACGGGGCACGGTCATGATCGCCATCGCGCAAGGCGACGTCCGGCCCTCCGGGCAGTCGGCCGGGCAATGATGGACTGGAGATCGACAAACGAATTATTCACGCCGAACAGTGCAAAAAAGTAGTCCTACAGCTCTGATGAGGTTGTTGTTCCTTGCGGGATTGACCGACTCAGCTCGTCGGCGAGACCCTTCATGCCGTCGGTTACCGGCAGGGGCATGGTCTTTCATCAGCACTCTCGATCCAGGTCGAGAGGATGCGCATCTACAGGTGGCTAACGGTCCCGAATCTGCCGAACGGCGACCCGTTAGCTCTCATTAGATCGAGGTCAACGACGATTAGGGTAGCAGGCACGCTTCCTCCTCGATTGGACGGTCTTGAGAAACCTCAATCTTCGGAAGTCGCACTCTTTCTCGCACCCACCCTGAGCCCGTTATTACCTGCCGTAAATGTCAGCGTGAACTGTAGGCAAGAAATCGATCAAAGGTCAAGCCTTCAACATGTCGAGGCCGTATTCTCTCACACTTTCACTAGGGCTTGTTATTGCGGCCCCCTGCAAGCGCCAAGGCAATCGCACCCACCATGAATCCCAAGCCGCTAATGGAAAGCGTAAGCGCTAGAGCCCAGCCTCGAGGATGTTCGCTGATTTTTGAAGTAGTATAGATGCTCAGAGTAAATAACATAACGCCGACGGTAAGGAAAATATTACGCCCGTTCACCGGTCCCCATATGTGAGAAAAATAGAAGTGCGGGAATGCTGGAAGTTTCAGCATTCCCGCTTACCGCTGGTGACTCTTGAAACTACTCCTCAGTCGTCGGGGTGTATACGACCTATATACTTGGGGCAGGAATGACCAAGCGCAATAGGCGGATCATTTCGATCCGGAACGTCCCAGCACGATGAGCCGACGAGCCTGACGCGGCCGTCAGCCGAATCCGGGTTCTTGAAGGGCAGTGTAACAAGCACATCAAACCCGGTCCGGAAATCCGTGATGTTACAGAACAGGCCATCACGGCATCGGTACTGGATGTTGTCGTCCCCCTGTGTGGGATAGTGAAGAACTCTATCCCCAGGAGCGCCTGTAACGGTTTTGTCGAAACAGCCCTCTGTACTACCGGGATTGAAGCCGGGCGGATAGCTAATGCTTATCGACCCGGTGAAGGCCCGTGCGCACAGGCTATCCTTAACCTCGATTTGCAGACCTTTAACGAATTGATACTTACCGTACTTCTTCAGGAACGAGGCAGTGACATAGACCTGCGCCCATACGCGATGCTTAGCTATGTTGAGCTCCTCGAGCTCAACAGCCCAAATGGGCTTCCATGCATGCATAGCAGAAGCACGGATTGTCATACCTTTAATCGGAGTTCTCTGATTCGCAGACAGCGGGGTTTGGGGCGTTGCTTGATACCACGAGCAAGAATTCTTTGTGGTCCGTACGATTTTATCACAACCCCCGAAAGTTGACCCGCCCCCCGGGCTGGCACCACCACTTGATACGCCGCATACCTCCGTGACCGAACCATCGGGGTCTACCATGCCGGAGCATGGGTCGTAGCCGTCGGTCGAATCTTCGTAGTTCGGCAGCGGAGCATCAATGATGGTCAGGCCACCGCAGCGGTCGAAGACGAAAATGGAGATCGTGGATTCGATGCCTTCAACGAGGCCGGTCGTGCCAACGACGGATCGCCTCTGGGCCGTGCTCGGCGCGGAGCCGCTTGCTTCGGTCCAGGTGCGCTTTACCTCTGCAGTGACTTGGACGCTACCGTCGGGCGTTGCCTGGATCACACTGTTGAGCAACTCCACCGCTGACCCACTGCGGGTAAGACCGGCTCGCTGTATAGCCGCTCGCCCCTGAACCAGGACGGTGTTGAGAAGCGAGAGTTTCGCTGTATTGGGCGCCTCTGGGGTGACACCCGGTGCGTCCCAGATAGTTGTCGCACGGCCTTCGAGGACGGCGTCCTGAGCCTGGAAATAATGCTTGACCCGGTCGAGGTATTCCTGGGTGCCTGACTCGCTAGCAGCGGTGACCTTGGCGGCCGCGGTACCCGAAGGGGATTCGGGCATGCACGCTGCGCCTCCCTCCCCGCTGCCTGATGAGGGTGGTGGTGGGACGGCCTTGGTGGTGGCGGTGGCAGCTTCCCAATCACCCACCCCGAAGGCAGTCTTGGCCCGCGCCTTGATGGTGTAGGTGATGTCGTTGGCCAAGCCGGAAATGGTGGCGTATGGGTCCTTCACCTCAAGGGTCTTGACGACAGTGCCGCTGTTGTCAGTCACCTCAACGTCGTACCCATCCAGCATGGCGATGCCGCCGTTGGATTCTGGCAGGCCCCAACTGGCTATGGCGCTGGCGTCGCCACCGGACGCGTTGAGGTTGAGTACCTTGCTGGGTGGGCCAGCAAGCAGGTAGGTGAGGGCGAGCGTCGGCTGCTCGGCGACTGCCGGGTCGGCGAAAGTGATCGCCTCATCGGTGTTGGAGGTGAGCAGCAGCCATTGGTATTCGCTTCCGGCGATATCGGCCCGTGGGCCGCTCAACGGCAGCGAGTATGGCGTGGTGTTCGGGTCGGCGTCTGCCGCCAGGTCCGAGCTCTTTGATTCTGCTGTGACCGGGCTCTTGAGCGGAGTGGCGGTGATGACCGCGTCCGCCGGACAGGTGCTTGCCGGGCAAGTCGGGGCGCCGAGCTTGAGGATGCCTTCCGAGACTCCGGCACCATCAGGGAGTTCGTGGAGCTTGAACCCTATGACGGCGGCGGTCTTGTCGGTGCCGGTGCCACCGATCCGCATCACCGTGTCGTCGATCACCGTGCATGGTGCGCCATCGCAGGCGGTGGGGTCGGTCTTCGCCGTCTTGATGACGAAGTTGTCCTTCAGCAGCGTCAGGTGCCGGACGTCTTCGGTGGGCGGCTCAGCCGGGGTACCGGGGATGGAGAAGCTGACCGGGGCCGTTTTGGCGGTGCAGATCTCCCCACCGGTTTCGGTGGTGGCCTGGGTGCCGGCGGTGGGCGCCTGCGCCGTGGCGGACTGTGCGGCGCCGCTGTAGAGGGCGGTGATCTCCGCCGCGGTCAGGGACTTCTGGTAGAGGCGGATGTCGTCGACGGTGCCCTTGAGGTAGCTGTTGTGCGCGCCGTTGACCTTGGTGCGGCCGATCTGGACGTTGCTGGTCGCGTCCCAGGTGCTGGTGTAGGCCACCTCCGCGTTCAGCACGCCGTTCACGTACAGGCGGATCTTCTTGGCGGTGGCGTCGTAGACGCCGACCAGGTGGGTCCACTGGCCGGCCACCGCGTTCTGGGTGGACAGGGCGCGTACGGGCGCGGCGTTGGTGGTGTCGGACTGGTAGGTGACCATCCGCCACTTCTTGTCGCCGGAGGAATAGGCGAGCTTGAACGCGCTGTTGACCGCGCCGTCCTGGCTGACCACCGAGTCTTCCCGGGTGGTGGCGTCCAGGCGTGCCCACGCACTGACGGTGTAGCCGTCGTTGGTGTGCACCGCCGGCCCGCTGGTGACCCCGTAGCTTGAGGTACCGCTCAGCACCAGGCCGTTCTGGCTCTTGCCCGCTCCCCACGAGGCCGCGTTCAGTGTGGCCGTACGGCCGTTTCCGGAGGAGTCTGCCGCGACGGTGCCGCTGCCTTCGTCGAAAGCCCAGCGTGCCTTCTGCGACGGGTCGGACGTGGGAGTGGGCGTCGGGGTGGGAGTCGGCGTCGGATCAGGGGTAGGTGTGGTGCTCTGCGGGCCTACGCAGGCGAGCATCTGCCAGGTGTAGGTCCGGCCGGCCTGGACGGTGTTCTCCGGCACCTGGAAGGAGGCCCGCTCGCCGCCGTTGACGGTGCGCTGTCCGAGCGGGCTGGAGCCGACCGGGAAACCGCCGTTGTCGTAGAGGAAGTACTTGGCCGTGACCGGGCCGCCTGAGGGACGCGAGACCATGCCCGACAGGATGGGCCGGGCCGGGTCGGCCATGCCGGTCTCGGTGTCCGTCGGCAGGAACGGCGCATCCGAGGTGATGCGGTAGGCCGGGCTCTCGTTGCAGGAGGGCGGGGTGACGCCGGTACGGCATGCCTTGACGACGAACTTGAAGCTGGCCGGGTTGTCAAGGGTGAAGGTCTGCTCGATGACCTGGCCGGAGGGTTTGGTGTTGTAGCTGGTGGCGGCGACCTCGCCGTACAGGTCCTTGATCTCCTTGGCGGTCAGGACGCGCCGGTAGAGGCGCATGTCGTCAACCACGCCCTGCAGGTGGTGAGACCCCGACTTGGCGGCGCCGATACGGAAGGGGCCGCTGGTGGTGGTCCCGGAGGGCTGGTAGTCCGCCTCGGCGGACAGCGCGCCGTCGACGTAGAGCCGGATCTTGCCGGCGCCCGCGTCGTACATCGCGACCACATGGGTCCAGGTATTGACCGCGGCCGGTTTGGCGGAGTCGACCCATACGCCGTAGCCGGTGGATCCGCCGCTGCCCGATATCTGCAGACGCCAGTTCTGTGAGCTGCCACCCAGATAGTAGACGCTCAGCCCGAACGGATTGCCGTCCTGGCTTGCGACATACTGAATGTGCTCGTTGTCGTTCAGTTTGACCCAGGTACTGATGGAGAAACTGGAGTCCTGGCTGAGTACCGCCTTGCTGGTGGCGGCGTAGGAGTCCGGTAGGCAGCAGCCGTTGCTTCCGGTCATGTCGTTCAGCTGCATGGCCGATCCGAGCTTGCCGGTGACGGTCTTACGCCTGCTGCCGGAGTAGGTGGCGGTGTAGCCATTACCACTGGCATCTGCCGCGGCGGACGCACCTGCCGCCTCGTCGAACTTCCAGTGCGCCACGTGGCCGGTCGGGAGACTCGGCGGAGGCAGCATGGTGGAGTCGTTGACCGCGACGGTGTAGTTCAGAGCCGTGCTCTCCGGGACACTCGACTTGAAGCCGACCTTGACGCTGGTGCTGCGGGCGATCGCGTCGTTGCCGTTGAGCGAGTCGATCGACTCGGCGGTCACGGTGGGGATCTCGGGAGGCAGCATGTAGTCGACGGTCAGCTTGGGCGGATGTCCACCGGTCTTGTCGGAGGCCTCGAACTCGGTCCAGCCCGGGGTGCCGCCCGAGGAGTCCCAGGGCTCGTACTGGCCGCGCAACTGCAGGCCGTAATCGGTGACGCCGCCCGCCCAAGTGGTGGCGATGCCCTTGATGTCCCAGGTCACCGCGCGCGGGAGCTGGTTGTAGGCCGGGCACACCTGCAACTGGGAATCCGCCTCGGCCACGGGTGGCTTATTGGCCCACGTGTAGGAGCGCGGGTCCGGCCAGTCCGCGGTGAGACGCGACACCTTCAACGCCCCTGTGGTGCTGCAGCCATTGGCTATGCCGGAGGCCCACAGTTCCAGCCGTGCCGAGGCCACCGCCCTGCCGACGAGTGGAGTCGTGTCGAACTTCAGGTAGGAGCGCATGTAAGTGACCGGCTGAGTGCTGCAGCCGCTGTTCGGTGAGCTGCCGACGTTGAGTAGCTCACTGCCGAGCACATAGGTGGCGCCACAGTGATACTGAAGGTAGAAGTCCCTCAGGAGGGTCAAACTGGTGGTGGGATCCACGACGAGCGGGTAGTGGGTGGCGGGGTCGGCCAGGAACGCCGGGTCCGGCTTGAGCACCAGGACCTGTCGGCCCTTCTCCTTGACCACCCGCGTGTCGATCTTGCCCAGGCGTGCGGAGACCGCGGCCGCGCTCTTGGCGCCCGCCGGGGCGGGGCCGCCGTCCATGATCACTGGCTCCGGCGCCGAGGCGACCTGCTCGCCCTTGGCGTCGGTGAGGCTCAGGCCGCCCTTCTTGCCTTCGGCGAAGGTGAGCCCCTCGGTCTGCACCGGGATGCGGAACTCCACCGGAGCGGTGGGGCGCTCACGCAGCACCACGTCATGCCGGAAACCCGCCGGCAGCGCGGTGACGACCAGGTCCGCCCCCTGACCGGCGGCGTCGCGGTAGGTGGCGGTGTTGCCTTCGACCTGCGGCCGGGGCAGGTCCTTCAGCCATGACAGGGCGAATCGCTGCCCCTTGTCGCGTTGCATGGACGCGAACGGCTTGCCGGCGCCGCCGATGGAGAACTCCATGTCGGCCTTGGCGAGCTTCGGCCGGAGCACCCCGTCGCGCTCGACCAGCGTGGTGTCGATCCACGCCCATGACCCGTCCTGCTGCTTCAGCTGAGTCGGCCCCGCATACGACTGCGTCGTGAGATGGCCGTCGGGATAGGCCCAGGTGCGCGAGGTCTCGGTGAACGCGTCGGTCACCTCGACCGGTCTGTTCTGCTTCCTGGCCTCCGCGATCGCGGCCCTCTGCGGCGCGTCGGGATCCGCCGGACGGGGGAACTCCGTCGCCGTGGGGACGGCGGGAGTGGCCGGGGCGCCGGGTTCCGGGTCGGCCTGTGCGGGCATGGTGCCGCCGGCTACCAGGAGTGACGCGGCCAGGGCCGAGACGGTCACGACCGTGGGAGTGATCCGTTTGGGCGATCCACGCCGTGGCGGCGGCGTGGAAGGGCGATTCGGTAAGGGGAACCCCACCGATTACCTCCAGCGATTAGAGGGTGAACCGGCCAGATATTGGGAAATGGGAGCATCCGGCCGGACATGATCGCCATAAGCATCAGTGTTGGCGCTGTTGATCTTGTCGGATAGAATGTCGCGATCTTGGTATTCGATCCGCCGACGTCTGTTTCTTGCAGGGAAACCCCAGGTGAGAAGAGAGACGGCGGTAAACATTCCTGCCCGCAGCAGAGTCCACTCCGTGGGACGACCGCGATTTCATCGGGGGTTGAAGTGGAAATCAGGATTCTCGGTCCGGTCGACATCTGGCGTGATGGGCGGTCGACCGCGATCGTCGGGCTGAAACAACGGACCTTGCTGGCCGTCATGGTTCTTCACGCCAATCGGGTGGTCTCCCACGATCGGCTTCTGACCGCGTTGTGGGGCGCGAAGGTCCCGGCGACCGGACGGCGGCTGCTCCACAACCACCTGTGGTCGCTGCGGCGGCTGCTCACCGAGGGTGACGCCGTGGAGAGCACGCCCACCGGCTACCTGCTGCGCCTGCGGCCGGGCGCCTCCGACCTCGATGTCTTCGTCACCGAGACGGCACGGGCCCGCTCCGCCCTGTCGGAAGGTGAGACCGCCCAGGCCTCGGAGAGGTTCCGCACGGCACTGTCCCTGTGGCGTGGCCCCGCGCTCGGCGGCACCCACCCCGAGCTGCAGGCGACGGAGGGGGCGGCCCTGGAGGAGTTGCGCCTCGCCGCGCTCATCGGTCGCATCGAAGCCGATCTCACCCTGGGACGTCACCCGGAGCTGATCGGCGAGCTGCGCCTCCTGGTCGCCGAGCACCCGCTGAACGAGGAACTGCGCGGCCAGCTCATGCGCGCGCTCCACCGTGCCGGCCGTACGGCGGAGGCGCTCGATGAGTTCCGGGCCGGCCGCCTGCACCTCCGCGACGAGCTAGGGCTGGACCCCGGAGAGGAACTCACCCGTGTCCACCAGACGATCCTCTCCGGAGAGGCCGCAGAGACCGGAAAGTCCCGCGGGAACGGGGAGAGCGCTCCCGGCGTCGCCGACGCGGCACCCGTCCCCGCGGCACCCGTCCCACCCATGCCCCGGCAGCTGCCCGCCGACGTCACGCGCTTCACCGGCCGCCTGGAGAAGCTCCGCCAGCTCGACCTGCTCCTGTCCGAGGAGGAGGGCACCGCGACCGTGGTGATCTCGGCCATCGCGGGCACCGCCGGGGTCGGCAAGACCGCGTTGGCGACACACTGGGGACACCGGGTGGCCGCCCGGTTCCCCGACGGGCAGCTCTACGTCAACCTGCACGGCTACTCACGGGGGCGGGCCACCACCGGGGCTCAGGCACTGGACCGGCTTCTCCGCGGGCTCGGCGTGGTCGACGACGAGATCCCGCACGACGTCGACGAGCGCGCGGGGCTTTACCGCTCGCTGCTGGCGCACCGGCGGATGCTCATCGTCCTGGACAACGCCGCCACCCCGGACCAGGTCCGTCCCCTGCTGCCCGGCTCCTCCCCCTCCAGGGTCGTCATCACCAGCCGGGATGCCCTGCGCGGGCTCTCCGTCACCCACGACGTCCGCGGCATCGTGCTCGACGTGCTGCCGGCCGACGAGGCGACCGCGCTGCTCAACAAGCTCCTGGGCAGAAACGGAACGGACGACGAGACGGATCCGGTCCCCGAGCTGGCCCGGCTGTGCGGATACCTGCCGCTGGCACTGCGACTGGCCGCGGCGCAGCTCGCGGGAGAACCCGCCTCCCGGATCGGCGACTTCACCGCCAAGCTCCGGCAGGAGAACCGGCTGACCGTTCTGGAGCTCAGGGAAGACCCCGGCACCGGGGTCCGCTCCGCTCTCGAACTGTCCTACCGGAGTCTCCCGGAACCGGCACGGCGGACGCTCCGGCTGCTCAGCGTGCATCCGGGGCCGGACATCGACCTCCAGGCAGTGGCCGCTCTCACCGCCATGTCCGCCGAGGACGCGTCGGCGGCCGTCGATGCGCTGCTGAACGCGCACCTGCTCCAGCGGGACGGCGACGGGAGACTGTCGATGCACGACCTCGTACGCGTCTACGCGGGAGAACGGAACGAGGCCGACGACAGCGAGGCGGATCGTGACGGCGCGCTGACAAGGATGCTCGACTGGTACCAGTACGCGCTCCTGAAAGCCATGGAACATCTGTCCTCCGATGACAGCGCCTCAATGACGATCACTCCCGTGGACGACGGGATACCGGACCTGCCCGGTGTGGATGAGGCGATGGCCTGGCTGGAACGGGAACGCCACGTTCTCATGGCCGTGATCGTCCACGCCGCGGAGCGGGATCGGCACATCCACGCATGGCAGACCGCCGCCCTGCTGTCGTGGTTCTTCTACGCGAAGAACCACTTCGACGACCTGTTCATGACGGGCGAGGTCGGGTTGTCCTCCGCCCGGCGGATCGGTCATCGGCAAGGCGAGGCGGAGATCCTGAGCGACCTGGGCTACGCCAAGATGTTCACCGGACGATACGCCGAGCACCTGAGCCACCAGCAGCAGGCTCTGGACATCTGGCGTGCCGTCAAGGATCGCAAGGGCGAGGCGAAAGGGCTGCGCCACGTGAGCTACGCCCTGCAGCTGGCCGGACGGCCCATCGAGGCGATCGAGGTCGGCGAGCGGTGTCTCGCCCTGAGCCGCGAACTCGAAGATCGCACGGGCGAGTTCACCGCGCTGGACAACCTGGCGATCAGCTACCACGTCGCGGGACGCTACGAGGAGGCGCTTGACGCCCTGTCGAAGTGCCATGGCTACTGGCGGGAACAGGGCAGGGAGTATGACGAGGCCTACTGCCTCATCCAGATGGGCGCCGTCCACACGAAGCTGGGCGATCTGACGACGGCTCTGGAATCTTTCGAGAAGGCGCTTCCCCTGGGGCGGAGCCAGGGCAATCTCCGGATCGAGGTCGACGTGTTCAACGGCATCGCCGTGGTCCTGCGCCACCGTGGATCCCATGCGGAGGCTCTCGACCACCATGAGAAGGCGCTCACCCTCGCGAGAACGCTGCGGAGCAGGCCGCTGGAGGGTGAACTGCTCAGCAGCCTCGGAGAGACCTGCCTGGCGAGCGGGGACAGCCGGGCCGCCCTGGAGCACTACCGGGAAGCGGCGGTCTACGCCGACGAGGCGGACGATCCCTACCAGCGAGGATTCGCCTACGCGGGGCTCGGTAACGCCCTGCACGCCCTGGGGAGGACCGAGGACGCCGAGAAGCACTGGCGGACGGCGTTCGACATACTGTCGCCCATGGACCTCCCCGAGGCCGAAGTCGTCGCCGAGCGGATGCGCGCGGCGGGCCTGATGTGAGGGGAGGGCATCCGGCATCGCGGGCGACTGCAGGCAGTCCCGCGGGTCACTCACCGTGTCACGGGACTACCGGCATTCCTGCGGGGTTCCCGCCGTGTCACGGGACTACCGGTACTCCCGCGGGGTTCCCGCCGTGTCACAGGACTACCGGTAGTCCGCCGGATCCCCCGCCGCACCCCGCTGGGCGTCGGCGAAGTAGCGGCCCCAGTCCGGACGTGAGCCGTCGGCGTCGGTGAAGCCGTACTCCCCGGCCAGCTCCCAGCTGGCCAGGGACCTGCCGTTCCAGCGGTGGACGTCGGGGTCGGCGGCGAGCGCGGCGACCGCGCGGCCGACATAAGCCGGGGTCTCCGACATCGCGAAGTAGGGGTCCTTGGCGATCCCGTCGCGCCAGGTGGCCTCGGTCACCCCGAAGTGGTCGAGCATCGCCTCCGAGCGGAGGAATCCCGGGGTGAGCGCCAGTGCCGTCACGCCGTACGGCTTCAGGTCGCCGGCCTGCGCCTGGGCGATCCGTATGACACCGGCCTTGGCCAGGTCGTAGAAGAAGGTTCCCCGATAGCCGTGGTCGGCCAGCCCGTCGGTGACCTCCACGACGAGACCTCCGCCCCGGGCGACCATCAGCGGCAGCGCGTGCCAGCTGGTGATGATGTGGGTGTGCACGGCCTGGCTCTGCAGCCGCAGGCCGTCCTGGAGCGGCTGCTCCCACAGGGGTTTGTCCCACACCGTCAGCGGGTCGCCGCCCCAGACGTTGTTGACCAGGACGTCCAGGCGGCCGTCCTGCTCGACGCCGATCCTGGCGACCAGATCACGCACCTGGTCCTCCTCGAGATGGTCGACCTGTACGGCGATGCCGCGGCCGCCGGCGGCGGTCACCAGCTCCGCGGTCTCCTCGATGGTCTCGGGCCGGTTCATCGGCGACCTCGACGCCGCAGTCGTGCGCCCGGTGACATAGACGGTCGCGCCGGCGGCGCCGAGCTGGACCGCGATCCCCCGGCCGCCGCCCCGGGTCGCTCCGGCCACCAGGGCCACCTGTCCGTCGCTCATCGGTCCTCCTTGCTGGTGCGATAGGGGTCGAGCAGGGTCCGCAGGTCCCGGCGGAGTGCCTCGGCGAGCGATCCCGATCTGGTCATCGCCCAGGTGAGCTGGGTGCCGTTGCGGATGGAGTCGGCGGCGGCGGCGAGCGCGCCGAGGTCGGCGCCGCCCGTCAGGTGGCCGCTCGCCACCGCGGCCTCCAGGTAGCCGCGCAGCTCGGCCCGGACACCACGGAGGTGATCGCCCAGGAGCGCGCGGAACTCGTCGTCGGCCAGCTCCAGGTGGAGGAAGGCGAGGTTGTTGGCGAACTCCTCCGGCCCTGTCTCGTGCCCGGCGCTGCGCACCACGGCCCGGATCAGCCCCTCGACCGGATCCGGGGCCGTCGCGAACGCCGCGCGCATGGGCCCCACGAACGCCTCCCGGGTCAGCCCCCACCGGACGAAGCCGAGCAGCAGGCCGCGCTTGCTGCCGTACCGCTGGACGAGCGCCCCCGTCGACACCCCGGCGGCCCTGGCCACGTCCGCCAGCGTCAACCGGACCGGCCCCGCGCTTCCGACGGCCGCCGCGACAGCGGCCATGATGTCCTCTTCCCTGATCGTACGAGGCCGCCCGGCCACTTCCCCACCCCTCAATTAAATAATGACTGTTCATTATTTATATCAGACGCGGCGGCGCCACCGGGACGGTCTCCGTACCTCGCGAGACCGTCCCGGCCCCCTCAGGGAGCGGTCACCGCCGGGAGGGACGCGCCGCCGAGGGCCGTGACGACCCGCCGGAACACGTCGCCCCAGGGGCGTGCGGCCACAACCGGGACACCGGCCTCCGCGGCCTGCGCGGCGAGACGCTCACCGTGCAGGGCGCTCACCCGGGCGCGATGGAGCTGCTCGCCGCCGCCGGGTTCGCGGCGGCGGTAGTTCTCCAGGAGCTGGGCCTCGTCCGGCTCGCGGAGGACCACGGCGGCGACCTGCCCGCCCGCCGGGACACCGGCGAAGCTGTCGCGCACGGCGAACGCGGGCAGCAGGTAGTCACCTTCGATGATCACAGGGGTGTCGGTCTCCAGGTGGTTGCCCACGACCGCGTCCACGGCGGGGACGAGCGCCTCGGCGATGGCGATCTGCAGCTCGACGACGTCGGCCGGGGGCAGCAGCGCGGCTCCGGGGTGGGTGCGCCAGTGGTGCAGGAGCGGCTGCTGCCGTGGTGTGGTCATGGCCTGCAGCGCCTCGACGAGATCGTCCACCTCGACGATCGGCGTCCCGTAGTGCCGTGCCAGCGGATAGCTGACCCGGCTCTTGCCGGCCCCGGAGGCGCCACAGAGGAGCAGGACGCGCCAGGGAGGCCGCTCCCCCGGCACGAGGATGTCGTCCACCGTCGCCACAGGAACTGCGTGGCCCATGTTTACCCCTCTCATCTGCGGACACTAAGTATCTCTGCACGATGAGAACTTCGCGTAAAGGGAGGAATCACACCATGGGTGCTGACGACAAGATCTCCAACAAGGCCGAAGAGCTCGGAGGCAAGGTCAAGGAAGGCGCCGGTCGCGCCACCGGCAACGAGAGCCTTGAGGCCGAGGGCCGGGCCGACCAGGCCGACAGCAACGTCAAGCAGGCGGGGGAGAAGGCGAAGGAAGGCATGAAGAAGGTCAAGGACGCCTTCAAGAGCTGACCGTCCATCCGGCGCGGCCGGATGGATCCACGGCGGAGGCCCCGATTTTCGGGGCCTCCTTCGCGTTGCGCCGCCAGCTTGCGGGACCTTCTTCGCGTTGCGCCGCCAGCTTGCGGGGCCTCTTCCGCGTTGCGCCGCCGCGCTTGCGGGACCCGCCTCACGTAGTGCGACCGCACTCTTCGTCTTCAAGCCTGCTGCTTCAAGCCTGCTGCGCGCGTGCCGCCGCCCGCTCAGGGCGCTCAGGGCACGTTCAGGACGTCGGCCCCACTGATCAGGACACGCCCAAGTCGCCGGCCCACCGATCAGGACACGCGTAGAACGTCGGCCCACCGACCAGGACACGCGCAAAACGCCGGCCCACCGCTCAGGCCGTCGGTCCCACCTTGGGCTCGGGAACACCCTCACCGGATTCCTCGGCGGCACCCGCGGGGTCGCGCGCGTCATCGGGGTCGGCCAGGAGCGGACGCGCGGGAAAGGAGGTGTCGGCCCCCGACCTCTCCGCCACGACCCGGCTCTCCCCGTCGGCGCCCCGCGGAGCCGCGGGCACCGGGCCCTCCTCACCCCGCGGAGCCTCGGGTGCCGGATCCTTCTCACCCCGCGGAGCCTCGGGCGCCGGCCCCTCCCCGCCCTGCGGCGCCGGATTCTCCCCGCCCTGCGGAGCCGGATCCTCCCCGTCCTGCGGAGCCGCCGGAGCCGGATCCTCCCCGTCCGCGCCCCGCGGAGCCGCGGACGCCGGGTCCTCCTGCGAGGGGTCGTGTCCGCCGGCCTTCTCACTCACTTCACGGTCATCGGTCATGACACCCCCTCTCCCCGACAAAGGACTAAATATGCCGCCCACCAGGCATGGAGTGGGACAGCCGGGTACGGACCTGCTGGAGGAAACTGGAGGAAAGGAGCAGCACCATGACAGTGACGCGATTTCAGGATCTCCCCCTCGCCGACCGGGACCGGCACTGGGACGCGGACGAGGCGGACAAGCGCGTCCGCGCGTGGGCGGGGGCCGAGGAGGAGCCCAACGCGAAGTACCGCGAGGCGCACATCTGGTACGACGGTGACAGCCCCGACGAATTCGGGAGTTACAAGCTGCCGTTCGCCGATGTGGTCGACGGCGAGCTCAAGGCGGTGCCACGCGCCGTCATGGCCGCCGGCGCGGTCGTACAGGGCGCTCGGGGCGGGGTCGACGTGCCCAAGGAGGACGTCGATCGGATCAAGGCCCACCTGGCCAAGTACTACGCCAAGATGGACGACACCCCTCCCTGGGACCGCTGACCATGCCACGTTTCGACTTCGCGATCGAGCCGGCGTGGAAGATCCCGCTCCGGCTGTTCGGGGTCACCCCCGAGCGGGCCTTCGCCCTCGTCGAGGAGGGCGCGCTCACGGTCCGCTTCGGTCACTGGCTGCTGCGCACACCCCTGTCCAATGTCACCGGCACCACGCTGACCGGCCCCTACTCGACCTTGAAGGTCGTCGGAGTGCACCTTTCGCTGGCCGACCGGGGAGTCACCTTCGGCACCAATCCCAGGCGCGGCGTCTGCGTCCGCTTCCGCACCCCGGTGCCCGCGCTCCTGCCCGGCGGGCTGCTGCCCCATCCCGGTGCAACCCTCACCCTGGCCGATCCCGAAGGACTGGTGAGGGCACTTGAGGAGAGACCACACATGACATGACAGGCGGACATCGGGGTACAGGGTCCGTCTGATCGAAGGAGGGGACAAATGACTTTCGAAGGACAGCCGGAGGAGAGGTCCGCGGCCGGTAAGCCCATGGTCCGCGCGACACCGCGAGATGTGGTCCACATCCGCCTGGGCTCGTTCGCCCTGATAGCGATCATCGCCATCGGCGTGCTCGGTCTCGTGGCCGGCCTTAAATGGCTGATGATCGCCATGGCCGTGCTGGCTGTGATCGCGATCGTGGACATCGCCCTCGCACTCCGCCGCCAGTCGCGGACTCCCGGCGGCACCACCACGGAAGCGGGCTGAGGCTCCGGACGGGCCGACGGGACGGCACTCCGCCGGCCCGTCTCCGCCCCAGGGTTCCGCCTTCGCGGCGGCCCGGCCACGCCCGCACACGGGGTTCCGCCTTCGCGGCGGCCCGGCCACGCCCGCGCACGGCGTCCGGTCACGCGAGGGTGTCGACGGCCTCGGGCGAGAGGATGTGGTCGAGGACCATGTGGGCGCAGCCGACGATGCCCGCGCCGGGACCGAGGCGGCTGCGTTCGATCCGCAGGTTGCGGGTGGACAGGGCGGTCGAGCGGCGGTGGACGACCTCGCGCACGCCCGACACCATCGGCTGGAAGGTCTCGGCCACGTCGCCGCCGAGGACGACCACGGCGGGGTTGAGCAGGTTGACCGCGCTGGCGACGACCTCTCCCAGCATCCGGGC
Source organism: Streptosporangium minutum (assembly GCF_002149035.1). Lineage (GTDB taxonomy): Bacteria > Actinomycetota > Actinomycetes > Streptosporangiales > Streptosporangiaceae > Streptosporangium > Streptosporangium minutum. Next base: position 11,223 of record NZ_NGFP01000118.1, on the reverse strand, counting down.
GGCGTTGCGTACCACCGTCATGGTCTCGGCGTCGCCCGCCCGCACCAGGCTCACCACGTCGGCCAGGGTCTTCACCTCGTGGCCGCGGGCGCGCAGGTCGCGCAGTATCGCGGTGCCGCTGGCCACCGAGTCGACGCAGTCGATGTTGCCGCAGCGGCACAGCACTCCCCCGCCGTCGCGGACCGGGATGTGCCCGATCTCCCCGGCCGCGCCGAGCGCGCCGCGCAGGATCTCGCCGCCCGCGATGACTCCGGAGCCGATCCGGGTGGAGACCTTGATGAACAGCAGGTCGTCGGCCTCGCCCGCGTAGACCGCGCGGTGCTCGCCGATCGCGATGACGTTCACGTCGTTGTCGAGGAAGACGGGGACGGGGAAGCGCTCGGCGATGATCGGCGGGACGGCGACGCCGGTCCAGCTCGCCATGATGCGGGCGCTCTCGGTACGGCCGGCCGCGAACTCGACCGTGGCGGGGACTCCCAGGCCGACCCCGCGCACCTGGGAGAGCGGGCGGCCGGCGAGCAGCCTGCTCCAGGTGTCCATGACCAGGGGGAGGACGACGTCCGGGCCCTCCTCCACGTCGACGGCCAGGCTCTCCCTGGCCAGCTCGTGTCCGGCGAGGTCGCAGACGGCGATCTGCGCGCGGCTCGCGCCCAGCGAGGCGACCAGCACGATACCGCCGGAGGCGTTGAAGGCCAGCCTGTGGGGAGGTCTGCCGCCGGTGGAGGGGCCCTCGCTGTCCTCCACGACGAGGCCCCGGTCCAGCAGCTCGGTGACACGCAGGGAGACGGCCGGCCGGGACAGGCCTGTCACCCGCCCTATGTCCGCGCGCGTGACAGCCTCACCAGCGCGGATGAGGCGGAGCACCTCACCGCTGGTGGCGAGCGCGGCAGCGGGACGTCGAGGCATCGGCCAAGTGAATCACACCCACTTAGGAAATGAAAACTTCCATCTTTCTCATCTCAGATTACAAAACTCCGCTTGTGTAGAGCGCAAGATGTGACTACTGTCCGATCTATCCCCAATTTCGGTAGATCACTACGGAGCACTCCCCATGTCCGAGAACCCGCAATCCGCCGACCTGATCGTCTTCGGCGGTACAGGTGACCTCTCCATGCGGAAACTTCTCCCGGCCCTCTATCACTGCGACCGCGACGGGCGCCTGTCCCCCGAGACCCGCATCATCGCGATGTCGCGTGGCGGGCTCGACGACGCCGACTTCCGCGGCAAGGTGGACGCCGAGGTACGGGGCTCCGTGCCGGTGGACGACCTGGACACCTGGCAGCGCTTCCTCGGCCGCCTGCACCACGTCTCCGTCGACATCGGCGGCGAGGACACGACCGGCTGGGCGAAGATCACCGGTCTGCTCGCCGGGCACGAGCAGCGGGACCGGGTGTTCTACCTGGCCAGCCCGCCCATGACGTTCGGCCCGTTCTGCCGGGAGCTGCACCGCGCCGGTCTGGTGACCCCCGCCTCACGGGTGGTGCTGGAGAAGCCGCTCGGCCGCGACCTGGCCAGCGCGCAGCGCATCAACGACGAGGTCGGCGCCATCTTCGACGAGCGGCAGATCTACCGCATCGACCACTACCTGGGCAAGGAGACCGTCCAGAACCTGCTCGTCCTCCGGTTCGCCAACGCCTTCCTGGAGCCGATCTGGAACTCCCTCTGGATCGACCACGTCCAGATCACCGCCTCCGAGACCGTGGGCACGCCGGGCCGCCGCGGCTACTACGACCACGCCGGCGCGCTGCGCGACATGGTGCAGAACCACCTACTACAGCTGCTCTGCCTGGTCGCGATGGAGCCGCCGTCGCGCAACGACCGCGAGTCCATCCGTGACGAGAAGGTCAAGGTCCTGGAGTCGCTGCGGCCGATCACCTGCGGCGAGGTGGACCGTTTCACCGTCCGCGGCCAGTACACCGCGGGCGAGTCCGGCGGCGTGCCGGTCCCCGGCTACCTCGACGAGCCCGACAACACCGCGCCGACCGAGGCCTCGCGCCAGGTGGAGACCTTCGCCGCGATCCGCGCCGAGGTGAAGAACTGGCGCTGGGCGGGCGTCCCGTTCTACCTGCGCACCGGCAAGCGCATGCCGTACCGGTGCTCGGAGATCGTGGTGCAGTTCAAGGACGTGCCCCACTCGATCTTCGCGGGCAGCGCGCCCAACCGCCTGGTGCTGCGGCTGCAGCCCAGCGAGGGCATCGAGCTGCACATCATGGCCAAGGAGCCGGGCGCGGGCGAGGTGGCCCTCAAGCCGGTCCCGCTCAGCCTGAGCTTCGCCGAGACCTTCACCACCCGGGTGCCCGAGGCCTACGAGCGGCTCCTCATGGACGTCCTCACCGGCAACCCGACCCTGTTCATGCGGCGCGACGAGGTGGAGGCCGCCTGGCGCTTCATCGACCCGATCCTCCGCGAGTGGGACTCGTGGGGAACGCCGCCCGAGCCGTACCCGGCGGGCTCCCCGGGACCGGCCGGAGCCCACGAACTCGTCCTGCGCAGCGGCCGCTTCTGGCACGAGGAGGACCCCTCATGAGCGACCGAGCAGAACGAGCACGACACGCAGACCGAACCGACGAAGACAGAGGAGGCCGGATGAACCCCGTCATCCAGGAGATCACCGACCGCCTGGTCGAGCGCAGCCGCGCCAGCCGTACCGCCTATCTCGCACGGCTCGACGCCGAGGCCGAGGCGGCCCGCCTGCGCGGGCCGGCCAGGGCGAGCCTGGGCTGCGCCAACCTGGCCCACGGCTTCGCCGCCGCGGGCCGCTCCGACAAGCTGGACCTGCGGGCCAACGTCAAGCCCGGCGTGGCGATCGTGTCGAGCTACAACGACATGCTGTCCGCGCACCAGCCGTACGAGACCTACCCGGCGGTCCTCAAGGCGGCCGTCCGTAAGGCGGGCGGCGTCGCGCAGTTCGCCGGCGGCGTGCCGGCCATGTGCGACGGCATCACCCAGGGCCGCGCCGGCATGGAGCTGTCGCTCTACAGCCGCGAGGTCATCGCGATGGCCACCGCGATCGCGCTCTCGCACGACATGTTCGACGCCTCGCTCATGCTCGGCGTCTGCGACAAGATCGTGCCGGGCCTGCTGATCGGCGCGCTGCACTTCGGCCACCTGCCGGCGGTGTTCGTGCCGGCCGGGCCGATGACCTCCGGCCTGCCCAACAAGGTCAAGGCCCGCACCCGCCAGCTGTTCGCCGAGGGCAAGGTCGGCAAGGACGAGCTGCTCGACGCCGAGTCGAAGTCCTACCACTCCGCCGGCACCTGCACCTTCTACGGCACCGCCAACTCCAACCAGGTCATGATCGAGGTCATGGGCCTGCACCTGCCGGGCTCCACCTTCGTCAACCCGCGCACCGAGCTGCGCGAGGCCCTGACGGAGGCGGCGGGCAGGCGCGCGGTCGAGCTGACCGCGCACGGCGACGAGTACACCCCCGTCGGCCGGGTCGTCGACGAGAAGGCGATCGTCAACGCCTGCGTGGCGCTGCTGGCCACCGGCGGCTCGACCAACCACACCATGCACATCGTCGCCATCGCCGCGGCGGCCGGCATCGACCTGCTCTGGGACGACCTGGCCGCGCTGTCGAAGGTGGTGCCGCTGCTCACCCGCATGTACCCCAACGGGCAGGCGGACGTGAACCACTTCCAGGCCGCGGGCGGCATGCAGGTGCTCATCGGCGACCTGCTGGACGCCGGGCTGCTCCACCGCGACGTGCTGACGATCGCCGGGCGCGGGCTGGACCACTACCGCTCGTCCGTCGAGCTCAAGGACGGCGAGCTGGTCTGGGAGGAGCGCACCGGCGGGAGTACCGACCCCGACGTGCTGCGTCCCGTCTCGGACGCCTTCTCCCCCGACGGCGGCATCCACATGCTCGACGGCAACCTGGGCCGCGCGGTCAGCAAGGTCTCCGCGGTCAAGGACGAGCACCTGGTCGTCGAGGCCCCGGCGAAGGTCTTCGACGACCAGCTGGAGCTGCTGCGCGCCTTCGAGGCGGGCGAGCTGGACGGGCAGGACTTCGTGGCGGTCATCCGCTACCAGGGGCCGAGCGCCAACGGCATGCCCGAGCTGCACAAGCTCACCCCGCCGCTGTCGGTGCTGCTGGACCGGGGTCAGCGGGTGGCGATCGTCACCGACGGCCGCATGTCCGGCGCGTCCGGCAAGGTCCCGGCCGCCATCCACCTGTCGCCCGAGGCCGCCCACGGCGGTCCGATCGCGCTGGTCTGCGACGGCGACCCGATCCGCCTCGACTCCACCGCCGGCACCCTGGAGCTGCTGGTCCCGGCGGAGGAACTGGCCGCCCGCACGCCGCAGGGCGCGCCGCTCACCGACGCCCAGTGGGTGGGCACCGGCCGCGAGCTGTTCGCCGCCTTCCGCCGTACGGCGGGCCCCGCCGAGCGCGGCGCGGGGATCTTCGCCCTGAACGGCCACGCCGAGGGCGTCGCCGCCGCCGCGAACGGGGTCCGGCCGTGAACGGGCGGAACGTCCCCCGTACGAGCCCGGCGAAGGAGGCCTGGTGAGCCTTCCCTGGCTCGTCGCCGACATAGGCGGCACCAACGCCCGGTTCGGACTGGTCACGGAACCGGGCGGGCAGCCGCAGGCGGTGGCCGTACTGGCCGGAGCGGATCACGACGGGCTCCCCGAAGCCGTAGCCGCCTATCTCGCGGACCATGCGGGCGGAGTTCAGCCGGGAGCGGCCTGCATCGCGATCGCGGGTCCGGTCGAGGGCGACCGCTACCGGCTCACCAACGCCGGCTGGACGGGCTCGGTACGCGACCTGGGCATCCCGGACGCCGAGCTGCTCAACGACTTCGAGGCGCTGGCGGCCTCCCTGCCGCACCTGGTGGGTGACGACCTGGTCTCCCTGGGCGGCCCCGGGCCGTCGCGCGGGGTCAAGGCCGTGCTGGGCCCGGGAACGGGACTCGGCGTGGGCGGCCTGGTGCCCGCGGCCGAGGGCTGGGTGCCGATCCCCGGCGAGGGCGGGCACGTCACCGTGCCGGTCCTGGACGAGCGCGACCACGCGATCGTCCAGGCGCTGCGCGCCGAGGGCCTGGAGCACGTGGTGGCCGAGCACCTGCTGTCGGGGCCGGGACTGACCCGGCTGCACCACGGTCTCGCGCTGGTGCACGGCGTGGACGCGCCCCGGCTGTCCGCCTCGGACATCGTGGCCCGGCTGGACGACTCGCTGTGCGCGGAGACCGTCGAGGTCTTCTGCGGCATGCTCGGCACCTTCGCCGGGAACGTCGCGCTGACCCTGGGCGCCCGGGGCGGGGTCTACCTGGGCGGCGGCGTGCTGCCCCGTATCGTGGACCGGGTCCGTTCCAGCGACTTCCGCCGCCGGTTCGAGGCCACCCCGACGTTGAACGACTACCTGTCCGCCATCGCCACGACGCTGATCGTGGCCCCGCAGCCCGCGCTGGTCGGCGCGGCGGCCTGGCTGAACCAGCGCCTGTCGAACATGTCGAATATGGAGTACGTATGAGTCTGCTGGACATCGCCCCGGTCGTGCCGGTCGTCGTGATCGACGACCTGGAGACCGCGGTGCCCCTGGCGCGCGCCCTGGTGGCGGGCGGCCTGCCGGTCATCGAGGTGACCCTCCGCACGGCCGACGCCCTGAGGGCCATCGAGCGGATCGCCGCCGAGGTGCCCGAAGCGGTGATCGGCGCCGGGACCATCCGCACCCCGGCCGACGTGGCGGCCTCCGTGGCGGCCGGCTCCCGGTTCCTGGTGAGTCCGGGCAGCACGCCGAAGCTGGTGGACGCCATGGAGGCGAGCGGCGTGCCGTTCCTGCCCGGCGTGGCGACCGCGTCGGAGGTCATGGCGCTGGCCGAGCGCGGGCTGACGGAGATGAAGTTCTTCCCGGCCGAGGCGACCGGCGGCCTGCCGTACCTGAAGGCGCTCGGCGGTCCGCTGCCGGACGTGCGGTTCTGCCCGACGGGCGGGATCAGGCTCGCGACGGCTCCCGACTACCTCGCGCTGCCGAACGTCGGCTGCGTGGGAGGGACCTGGCTCACCCCCGCCGACGCGCTGGCCGCCGGCGACTACGCGCGGATCGAGAAGCTGGCCGCCGAGGCGGCAGCCCTCCGGTAGGGCGCACCCACCCCCGAACCTCGCAGGCGGGCCGCCTCCTCCCTTGGTCCGCCTGCGGCCATGAGTCGCCGTGACCCGGTGCAGACGCTCATGGAACCCGGCCCATGGCCGCCTTACCCGGCGGCCATGGGCTTTCCTCGTCGCCGGCCCTCCGAGGTCAGATGCGGGCCGCCCGGCAGGCGAGCTGCAGGGCCAGGAGCTGCTGGGGGTCGCCGAGGTCGGTGTGGAGGAGGTCCTCGATGCGCCGGATCCGCTGGCTCACCGCGTTGCGGTGCAGGTGGAGCTCCTCGGCGACCCGCGCGGGCGAGCCCTGGTGGTCGAGGTAGGACTGCAGGGTGCGCACCAGCGGTTCGGCCCGCTTCGCGCCGAGGGCCAGCAGCGGGGCGAGGAGTTCCTGCACGGCCTGGCGGGCGGCGTCGGAGGAGTACCACTCGACGAGCATGCGGTCGAGCCCGGCCACGTCGTGCGCGGTGACCGGGGAGGAGGAGGCCGGGTTGCGGAGCAGCGCCGTACGGGCTTCGAGGGCCGAGGCGCGCAGGCCGAGCGGGCCGCGGTGCGCGCCGCTGACCCCGCAGCGCAGTCCCGCGCCGGCGAAGCGGTCGCGGAGATGGGACAGCAGCCATTCGGCGTCGGCGACGGCGGCCCGCAGCCCGTCCCTGCCGGGGTCGAGCTGCTGGGTGCGGATGATGATCAGCGCGTCGTCGGCGCGGGCCAGGTGCCAGTCGGGGCCGCCCGCCGACCGCAGCAGGCGCGCCGCGACGGGCCCCGCCGCGTCGAGTACGGCGTAGCGGTCCGAGCCGGCCAGCTCGGTGGGCTCCACCCGCAGCGCGATGTGCCAGGCGTCGACGGCGAGCCCGAGGGCACGCGCGCGGGTGGCGAGCCGGAACGCCTGCTCCTCGGGGGCGATCAGCAGTTCGGTCAGCAGTTGCGAGCGTGACCGCACCGGGTGGTCGTCGGAGTGGCCGCCGGCCGCGGCGAGAGCGGCGACCCCGAGGACCAGCCGGACGGCACGGGCGAGATGGCCTCCCGGCGGGTCCGCGGCGAAGGCCGTGCCGTCGGTGTGGACGGGGACGCCGAGCGAGTGGGTGGCCGCGGCCGTGATCCGGTCGGGGTCGCCGCCCGCGCGCAGGACCGACGCGGTCGCCGCCTCGGCCCGGACCAGCGCGTCCGCCGCCGAGCCGGACAGGACCCGCTCGGCCGCCACCGCCAGCTCGGCGAGATCTCCGGTGAAGGCGAGCAGCGCGAGCGCGCCCCGATCGGCCAGGGCCGTCGCCGTGACGGGGAGCGGGCCGTCGAAGGAGGTGAGCACCAGGGCCGTGCCGTACGGCTGGCGCGGGCCGAGCACGCCGACCCGGTGGCCGCCGCGACGCGGCTGCTGGGCGGCGTCCACCTGCTCATCGGCAAGGTGGTCGACATGGAGCGCCGCACCACCGGTGGTTTCGCCCGGGGCCGGGCGCTGCTGGAGGGCCCGGCGGGCACCCTTGAGCTGAGCATCCAGAACGAGCACCTGATGGCCGTGCGCGACGGCGCCGTCGTCGCCACCACCCCCGACCTGATCTGCGTCCTGGACACCGACACCGGCGAGCCGGTCACCACCGAGGCCATGCGGTACGGCCTGCGCGTCACGGTGATCGCGGCCCCCTGCGACCCCCGGTGGACCACCCCCGAGGGTCTGGCGCTCGTCGGGCCGCGCTACTTCGGCTACGACTGCGACTACGTGCCCCTGGCGGGGGCGGGGAGCTAGGGCCCTGTCCGCGGGGTCCGGACGGTGATGCGGCGGTTCCGCACCGGCAGCCCGTGGCGGGACCCGGTCCACCGCCCACGGCCGGTTCCGATGTCCGGGGAGAGGGCGTGGCCGCGTTGACGGCGGAAGCCCTCCCCGTCCATGGACGGGGAGGGCTCGTCGGAGGTGGGTCAGTGTTCGCTGCTCACACTCACGCCGGTGAAGGCGGTCGTGCCGTACAGGGTGATGTAGTGGTATCCGGCCCGCGGTGAGGTGATGGTCAGGGTTTCGGCGTTGCCCGCGGTGGCCGAGCGCTTGCTGTAGTTGCTCGTGGTGGCCCAGGAGCTGGGGCTGTAGTAGAGGTCGGCGTTGCCGGTGCCGCCGGAGGTCGTGATCTTGAGTTGGGCGGTTCCGGCGGGGATGTTGATGTAGAAGTAGGAGTGGCCGCCGGTGTTCGCGGCGACGTTGGCGCGGACGCAGTTCTTGCCGAGCATGCGGACGTCGGAGCCGGAGCACTGCGGCAGCGGCGCGGTCACGGTGACGGTCTTGGTGACCGTGCCGGTCTTGCCCCCGTTGTCGGTGACGGTCAGCCGGACGGTGTAGGTGCCCGAGGCGGCGTACGTCCTGGACGGGTTGGCCGCGGTCGAGGTGCCGCCGTCGCCGAAGTCCCAAGCGCGCGAGGCGATGGTGCCGTCGGCGTCGGTCGAGCCGTCGGTGAAGGCGACGGTGGCGCCGTTGACGGCGGTGGTGAAGGCCGCGACGGGCGCCGTGTTGGCCGGGGTGCCGCCACCGCCGCAGGCGCCGCTCGCGCAGGCGGTCAGCCAGGTGTTCCAGTCGGTGGTGTAGTTCAGGCCGGTCAGGAAGGAGCGGGCGCCGCTCCAGTCGCCGGCGCGGTAGCGGCCGAGGACAGTGGCGACGTCGGCCGGGTGCTTCTCCAGCAGGAAGCGGACGGCGAGGTAACCCCAGCGGTAGGTGCGGGTGGTGTCCTCGTGCTCGTAGGTGGTGTCGAACACCTCGCGCAGGGTGAAGGTCTTCTTGGCGGCCTCGGTGATGGCGGCGTCGTAGACGACGTCGCGGTAGGAGTAGGAGACGTACTCGGCGAAGCCCTCGGTCCACCAGGTGGTCGGGGTGGACTGGCTGGCGTTGAAGTCGCCGTACATGTTGAAGCGGCCGTCGAGGTAGTGCGTGTACTCGTGGTTCAGGTTCCAGATGGCGAACGTGGGCAGGACCCGGGTGTCCTCGTAGGCGATGAACCTCGGCTGGTTGCCCGCGACGCCGGGACTGCCCTCCAGGTACATGCCGCCGTTGTTGGTGGCGATGTCGTACAGCGCGCCCGCGTAGGTCTGGTAGTCCACGCTGGAGTTGAAGACGACCACCTCCAGGGAGGTGTTCCGGTCGTCGGCGACCGGACCGCCGTCCTTCACGAGGCTGTGGAAGTAGGCGTCCTGGTTGGCCAGGCTGGCGCAGCTCGCGTTGAGCTGGGCGGTGGTGATGTCCTGGGCCCGGATGCGCAGGGTGGGGCCGCAGTCATGGCTGATCGGCAGCACGGTGGCCATGATCTGCGCCCGGTAGTCGCAGACGCCGTAGTAGGAGCAGTTCGCGTTGTCGTAGTAGTCGACCATGTCGGCCAGGGCCACCCACATCTTGGCCGTCGGGCCGGTGATGGCGCTCCGGCCGATCAGGGCCTTCACCATGGGACGGACCTTGGCCTGCAGCGAGGCGTGCTGGACGAACCGGCTCAGCTCACGGCCGGCGTTGTAGGGCAGGTAGTAGTAGTCCCCGCCGAGCAGGCCGGAGTGGTCGACGGCGAAGCCGTTGACGACGTCCAGGAGGCTGGGGTCGGCGGTGACGGCGGTGACGAACGCGGGGTCGTAGTGGCCGCGGAACAGCACGGTGAAGACGCTGTTCACCGCGCTGCGCATGTACTTGTAGGCGTTGTAGGAGCTGTTGTAGGCGGTCAGCAGCCGCTTGACCACGTAGATGTAGCGGGTGTTCTCCTGCGCGCTGTCGATGAGGATGACGGCCTCGTTCAACGTGTCGCCGTTGACGTCGTTGACGTCGCCGGAGCGGCCGTTGGCGAAGAACGCGTCCAGCGCGGAGCGGACCGAGTTCCGGAGCGCCGTGCCGTACGCGCCGATGCCGTTGTCGGCCTTGCTCTGCACGTAGTAGCCGGCCCGCAGGAACAGCACGAGCTGCAGCGTGCCGGTGCTGTTGTCACCCGCGTAGGCGACGGCGTTGTCCCGCAGCGCGGTGGCCACGGTGACCATCTTCGTCTCGGTGAACGTGGCGCGGGCTTCGGCTCCGGTCAGCCTGAACAGCGTGTTCACACAGGTGGGCTCGGCGTTCTTGATGGCGGTGACCAGGGCGGCGCCGCTCTGGCCGGTGAAGTCCGCCACGTCGCACACCGCTGCCGCCGCGGCGCGCTGCCTCCCGGTGTCCGGTGGCGCGTCGTAGTCGTCGCGCTGCTGCTCGACGAAAGCGGACAGCGGCGGAAGCTCGTCGGGGGTGAGAGGTTCGTGCTGGACGTGCGGCGTCCTCTCGTCGCGGGCGCCGGAGACGTCCCGGTCGGCCACGGGCCCGCCGGCCCGTACGACCGCCGTGCTCGGTAAGGCGGAGACGATCTGTGTACCGACGCCTAAGCCGAGAACGGAGCCGACGAGCACCATCCGGGTGATCGTTCGGCGCAACTTGCTGCGCATGTCACTCCTGGGGGGGAAGGGAGCGATCCCGTCTGGTCAACAACCGGACGGCTAATCGTATGTAAAATTTCACACGTCACATGGTTAAGACAAGTCTCAATTTTTCCGGCAGCAAGCGAGCCGACTTATAGGAGTTTGAGAACTTTCCGGATCCGCAGACTGTCGGCAGGACAGGCGTTCCGGGCGGGAAGAAGGGGCGGAGCCGGGTCCGCCGCCGCGCCGCGTCAGGACCGGATCGCACCCCCCAGGTGCATTCGCACCCTCATGATCCGGATCCCGGACAGGCGCCCCGATCCGCCGCCGGCCGCGGATCACGGCGCCGGACGGGTTCTCCGTTCCGGCCCGCGCCCCCGCGTTCCCGGCCGGCGTCCCCTGCGGCACGGGATGACCGTGGCCAATTGATGACATATGCATCGCGAGACAGACATATCGGCGGGGCGGATCAGGCAGACAGGTGGAGTGACACGCCGGAGTCCCCTAACCTGGGAGGACGAGGGGAGTACTTCCCAAGAACCGCCCCGGTCAGTACGGACGCCCTACGGCATCCCCGGACGGTCGCCCGCGACATGCGGGTGAAGGAGACCTCGAATGGCCAAGCGCATTCGAGGAGTTCCCTTGCTCGCTGACAGACCGCTTCCGGCTCCCGCCGGTCCGCCCCGGCCGCGGGGGGCCTCCCCCGCCGAGGCTCCGTCCCCGGCCGTCGCCGGCCTCGCCACCGGG
>NZ_NGFP01000117.1 GCF_002149035.1 Streptosporangium minutum | reverse complement strand
CGCCCTCACCCCCGCCGCCCTCACCCGCCTGCGCGACGCCGGCGCCTCGGTCATCTCCCTCAGCCTTGACGGGGCCACCGCCGGACGCCACGACGGCTTCCGCGGTTTCGACGGCGTCTTCACCCGGACCCTGCGCTCCTGGCAGGCCGCCCGCGACGCCGGTCTCAAAGTGCAGATCAACACCACCGTCACCAAGACCAACCTGATGGACCTGCCCGATATCGCCCGCCTGGTGCGCGACCGGGGAGCGCTGCTGTGGAGCCTGTTCCTGCTCATCCCCACCGGCCGGGGCCGCAGCCTGGCCTCGCTGACCGCCGCCGAGACCGAGGACGTCCTCAACTTCGCCTACGACATCGGAGCCGCCGTCCCCGTCAAAGCCACCGAGGCCCACCACTTCCGCCGCATCGCCATCCAGCGGCACATCCTGCAGGACCGCGGCGCCGACCACGTGCAGGCCCTCGGGCTCGGGCCGGTCTACCACGCCCTGCACCGGCGCGCCGTACGCGCCGGTCTCGTCCGCGCCACCCGCACCCGCCGCCCCCCGATCGACGTCAGCGCCGGCCGCGGCCTGGTGTTCGTCTCCCACACCGGAGAGGTCTCCCCGTCGGGATTCCTGCCGCTGCCGGCCGGAAACGTCCGCGACCGACCGCTGACGGAGATCTACCGGACCTCGCCGGTCTTCACCTCACTGCGCGACCCCGGCCTGCTGGCCGGACGCTGCGGGGCCTGCGAGTTCCGCGCCGTGTGCGGCGGATCCCGCTCCCGGGCCTACGCCACCAGCGGCGACGTCCTGGCCGAGGAACCGTGGTGCTCGTATGTGCCCGGCGACTTCCCCTACCAGGAGGACCTGGGGAAGTATCTCGGCGCGACCGTTTGAGCGCCGAGGCCGGGACATGACAGCGGGCCGCCACCCCGTCCGATCGGAGGCGGCGGCCCGTTGAGGCCGGGCACGGACGGTGGGGTCAGCTGCCGGTGATCCGGCGGCCGGAGACCTGCTCGGCCGCGATGACGATGAAATGGTCCCGCTCACCCGGCGCCCAGGGCGTCAGCGGCAACCCCGCCAGCCGGGCCGCCTCCTGCGGGTCGTCCACCGCCCGCGCATGCCCCACCACGGTCACCGACCAGCCGGTCCGGCCTTGCGGATCGAAGTCGTCGGCTTCGAAGGCCACGACGGCCCGGCGGGTCGCGGCGGCCAGTTTGGAGCCGACCGTGGCACGGATGACGATGTCAGTGCCATCCAGCACGAAGTTGACCGGCTGCACCGCCGGCAGGGCGCGGTCGGTGAAGACGATCCTCCCGATCGGCGCCGTCGCCAACAGAGCCATGCACTCCTGGGGAAGGAGAACCTGCAGACCGGCGGAGTCAAGTTTCATACCTTCCAGGATCGCTGATCGGCTGCGTGTGCGGGCAGGGACGAAAGTCCTCTCCTGCCCGCGCCGATGCCCCTTCCGTTCCCTTCCATCCGGCTGCCAGGTGCCATCGCCGGTGACAGACGAGCCGGTTCGGAAACTCCTCCTGGTTGGTCCGGTGAGAGAACGACTGAGGACTTTGGTCCCTATGGCGGTGGTCTTTGAGCCTGGTCCGTGCCGGGCCGGCGGGGCCTAGCGTGAATGAAGCCCCTACATGACAATCAGTGGAGAGATCCCGGGCCGTGGCCGCAGAACCGATGATGGAGCGCTCCCGCGGGAACTTTCCTGGGCGCCGCCCGTTTCCGGAGGGCGGTCCGGGCTCCGCGCCCCGGGCCGCGGCGTCCGGCGCCCGCCTCGCGCTCACCCGGCTCCCGCTGCTGGCCGGTGCCGCCGCCCTGCTCGCCGGCCTGTACGGGGGCGTCGCGCTGCTGATCACCGAGGTACCCGTGCCGGCGGCGTTCGCCGAGCAGCACGGGCCGCTGATGGCGCTCGGCTTTCTGGGCACGCTGATCTGCCTGGAGCGGGCGGTCGCGCTGCGCAGCCGCTGGGGCTACACCGCCCCGGCACTGTCGGCGCTGGGCGCCGTGACGCTGGCGGCCGGGGCCGAGCAGACGGGCCGGCTGGCGCTGACCGCCGCCGGCGGCTGGCTGGTCGGGATCTATCTGGCGTTGCTGGGCCGGCGCCTCAGCCGCGAGACGCTCGTACAACTGGCCGGGGCACTGGCCTGGTACGCGGCCGGGCTGCTCTGGCTGGGCGGGCGGCCGGTGCCGGAGCTGGTGGTGTGGTTCGCCGCGTTCCACGTGCTGACCATCGCCGGGGAGCGGCTGGAGCTGGCCCACGTGGCGTTCCTGCGGCGGGGGGCGTCGGACGGGCTGATGGCGGCCGCCGTGGTACTCGGCGCCGGGGCGGTCTGTTCGGTGTGGGCGCCAGGTGCGGGGGCGCGGGTGGCCGGGGTGGGGATGGCGGCGGTGGCGGCCTGGCTGGCCTGGCACGACATCGCCCGCCGTACCGTCCGCGGCCACGGCCTGCCCCGGTATGCGGCAGTGTGCCTGCTGGCCGGATACGGCTGGCTCGCGGCGGCCGGGGTCCTGTGGGCGGCCACCGGCTTGACGGCCGGGTCCCACCTGTACGACGCGGCGCTGCACGCCCTGTTCCTGGGATTCGTCATGTCGATGGTGTTCGGGCACGCCCCGATGATCCTGCCGGCCGTGCTGCGGATGAGCCTGCCGTACCGGCCGGTGCTGTACGTGCCGCTGGCGCTGCTGCACACAGCCGTGGCGGTCCGCTTCGCAGGGGATCTGGCCGCCGCCGACGCGGTGCGCACCGCCGGTGGGCTGCTCGCCGAGATAGCTCTGCTCGTGTTCGCCGGGTGCGCCGCCACGCTGGTGTGGCTGGGGCGCCGGGCATCGATGGGAAGGTGACCCGAGGTGACACCGGTCGAGGTGCGTATCGAGAAGGGCCCGCCGGCCAGGCCACTCCCCGGGCCGGTGCGCCGCCGTGCCCCCTGGCACCTGCGGGCCAACGCGCTCGTGGTGGTCTGGCTGGGATTGACGGTCGCGACCGCGCTGGCCGGCGAGGGGCTGCCGGCGCCGCGCTGGCTGCTGATCCATGTTTTCCTGCTGGGTGCGGTCAGCACCGCGATCCTGATCTGGAGCGAGCACTTCGCCGTCGCGCTGCTGCGCGCCCGCACACCGGATCCGCGCTGGAGCCTGGCCCGGCTCGCCCTGCTCAACACCGCGACGGCGGCCGTGCTGTACGGCATGGCCGCCGGTCCCGCGGCGGTGGCGGTGACCGGGGCGGGGGTGATCGTGGCCGTCGTGCTCTGGCACGCCGCCGCGCTGGTACGGCTGACGCGGCAGGCGCTGCCCAGCCGGTTCCGCCACGTCATCGCCTGGTACGTGTGCGGGGCCGGGGCGCTGGCGACCGGCGGCGTCCTCGGCGGCCTGCTGGCCGCCCACGTCGGCCACGGAGCCACGCACGAGCGGTTGCACGCCGCGCACGCCCAGGTGAACCTGCTCGGCTGGATCGGCCTGACCGTGCTCGGCACGCTGTTCACGCTCTGGCCGACCGTGCTCCGCACCCGCATGCCGGAGCGCACCCGCAAGGCCTCCCTGACCGGGCTGCGACTGGCCGCGCCCGGGCTGGCGCTGCTGACCGGCGGCCTGCTGGCGGATCTGCGCTGGCTGGCGGCGGCCGGGCTGGCGGCGTACGCGGCCGGTGCGCTGGCTGCGCTGCTGCCGCTGACCGAGGCGGTGCGCGCGCGCCGCCCGCACACCGGGGCGGCCTGGACGCTGGCCGCCGGCGTCGTCTGGTTCGAGATCGTGCTCGTCGCCGACGCGGTGATCGTGGTCACCCGCCCGGCGGGCGAGGTGGCCGCCGCGCTGGAGCCGCTGCTGCCGCTGGTGCTGGCCGGGTTCGTCGGCCAGGTGCTGCTGGGCTCGCTGCTGCACTTGCTACCGGCGGTACTGGGCGGAGGCCCGGCCCGGTTCAAGGAGAACATGGCGCTGCTGGAGCGCGGCTGGGCGGTCCGCCTGGCCGCACTCAACGTCGGCGTGCCGCTGCTGGCGCTGCCGGTGCCGCGGCCGCTGGCCCTGCTGGGCTGGGCCTTGGTGCTGGCATCGGCCGCGGCGTTCGTCGTGCTGGCCGTGACCGCCCTGGCGCGGGCCTGGACGGTCGAGCACCCTGAACGCCGGGCGCTCGCCTCGCCCGCGCTGGCCGGGGTGATGGCCGGGTGCCTGCTGACGGCCGCCGCGGTCGTCGTCTCCGTCACCGGAGGCTCCAGCCCCGCCACCACCGTTGTCGCCACCGGCACTCGGACGGTCGAGGTCACGCTTTCGGGCATGCGGGTCCGACCTGCGGTGATCGAGGCCGCGCGGGGCACCGTGCTGACGCTGCGCGTCACCAACACCGACGCCCAACGGCACGACCTGCGACTGGCCACCGGGGAACGCACCCCGCTGCTGGGAGCGGGCAAGAGCGCGATACTGACGCTCGCCCCACTCGGCGAGGCGGTCGACGGCTGGTGCACCGTGGCCGGGCACCGGGCGGCGGGCATGACGATGCGAATCGTGCCCACCGGCGCGCTCGCCCGGCCCGGCACCGTTACCGGGCACGGCGCGCACGGTTCGGCCGGACAGGCGACATCCCCCGACGGGAACGGCGGCCCGGTGACCGGCACCGGTCAGACCGGCCTGGACCTGGCCGCGCCCATGTCGCCGGGGTGGAAGCCGTACGACGCGGTGTTGGCGCCCGCGCCCGGCGGCGCCGAGCACGAGGTGGAGATCCGGGTGGACGACAGGGCGGTCCTGGAGGTCGCGCCCGGCGTGCGGCAGCGAATGTGGACGTTCAACGGGACCGTGCCCGGGCCGGTGCTGCGCGGCACGGTGGGCGATGTGTTCACGGTGACGTTCGTCAACGGCGGCACGATGGGGCACGGCATCGACTTCCACGCCGGGGCGAACGCGCCGGACGGGGTGATGCGCACGATCCAGCCGGGTGAGCGGCTGACCTACCGGTTCCGCGCCGAGCACGCGGGGGCGTGGCTGTACCACTGCTCGACGATGCCGATGACGCAGCACATCGCAGGCGGCATGTACGGAGCGGTGGTCATCGATCCGCCGAACCTGTCGCAGGTGGATCGGGAGTTCCTGCTGGTCCAGGGGGAGCTGTACCTGGGTGAGCCGGGCAGCGACGCACAGGTCACCAAGATCCGCGAGGGCCGTCCGGACGGGTGGATGTTCAACGGCACCGCGGCCGGTTATGATCATGCGCCGCTGGCGGCGAAGGCGGGTGAGCGGGTGCGGATCTGGGCGGTGGCCGCCGGGCCGAGCTCGGGTACGGCGCTGCACGTGGTGGGGGCGCCGTTCGACACCGTCTACAAGGAGGGCGCCTACCTGCTGCGCGAGGGTGATGCGGGGGGCGCGCAGGTGCTGGACCTGGCGCCGGCGCAGGGCGGGTTCGTCGAGCTGGTCTTCCCCGAGCCGGGCAGGTATCCGGTGGTGGACCACACGATGCGTCAGGCCGAGGGCGGGGCGCACGGTCTGTTCGAGGTGGACGCGCCGTGAGGTCCGCAGAGCGGCCGGTGCCGATGGAGGTGGGTGCGCGGTGACGTGGTGGTCGGTGGTGCGGTTCCTGCACGTGTTGTCGGCGGCGCTGTGGGTCGGCGGGCAGCTGACGGTCTCGCTGGTGGTGTTGCCGCTGGCGCGGCGGCTGCTGGACGGTGAGCGGCGCGAGCAGGTGATGCGGGCGGTGGGCCGGCGGTTCGGGATGTTCACCGGGGCGGTGTTCCTTCCCGTGCAGCTGGGCAGCGGGGTGGCCATCGCCTGGCACAAGGGGGTCACGTGGGCGTCGCTGGCCGAGCCGGGTTACGGGCGGATCCTGGCGGCGAAGCTGGCGTTGTTCTGCGCGGTCATGGTCGCGGCGGGTCTGCACGGGTGGGCCACCGGCGCGGGGCGTCCCGGCTTCGCGCGGGCGACGGCGCTGGCGGCGCTGGTCGGGTCGGTCGGCGTGGTGCTGCTGGCCACCGCGCTACCGGCCACCTGAAAAGGCCCGGTAGCCATGAGTGCTCACCCGCCGGCGGCTGTCAGGCCCGAGTCCGCCGCAGCGGCGGACTCGTCGACACTGATCAGTGGCCGTGCGTGACGCCCCCGCCCTTTCCCCGCCCCGGCCGGACGGGGAAAGGGGCAGCGCCCGCTGATATCCGGCCCTCCGCCTTCTTCCAGTCTTCCTTTCAGTCTTCGCCGTGATAGGCGCGCAGCTCGCGGCGTGCCTGGTGACGGCTGCGGCGGCGCTCTTCGCGCCGGAAGCAGTGCCACTCCCGGCCCCCGTCGCCGTAACCGAACAGGTGGTAGGCGTAGGCGGTGGCGCTCCAGTGACAGCCGCCCGTGCGGCGGCTCAGGGACGCGCTGTCGGCGGTGATCTCGTCCGGCAGGCTGCACGGCCCGAACCGATGATCATGTACGGGCAGGCAGGTCGTCATCGGCGCGTCGGCCATCCGCACCCACCAGGGCCGGGTCTTGTCGGTCTTGCTCATACGGTCACCTTTCGGCTCCGTGACGCCCCGGGCTGGGGCTGTCATGGGACCGGATGCACCGTGATCACCTCCGACTTCGCGCACGATATACCGGGACCGAAAGCGACCTTGCCGCTCGGAGAAACTGATCACGACGTTACCGCGAACCGCGGGAGCGCGCGTCACCGGAGCCGATACCGGTGAGGTCGCCTGTTCGACTGTCGCGAATTGTCGCTGGACGGCGCACCATCAAGTGCTGGAGTCCCGGGTCCGAGGCGACGGTTCAGGCGAGGATCTCGACGTACCCGTCGGTTCCGTGAACGCGGATCCGCTGCCCGTCCCGGATCAGCCGGGTGGCCTGCTCCACACCCACGACGGCCGGCAAGCCGTACTCCCGCGCGATCACCGCCCCGTGCGTCATAAGGCCGCCCACCTCCGTCACCAGTCCGGCGACGGTGACGAACAGGGGGGTCCAGCTGGGGTCGGTGTAGGCGGTGACCAGGATGTCACCCGCCTCAAGGTCGGCCTGCGCCATGTCCATGACGACCCGGGCACGGCCCTCGACGGTCCCGGCCGAGACCGGGAGGCCGACCAGCGCGCCGGGCGGGGCGTCGTCACGCCGGTACCGGCCGGTGATGGCCTCGCCGTCCGATGTGAGGACCCGGGGCGGTGTGAGCGCCTCGTACGACCGGAACGCCTCCCGCCTTTCCACGATGAGTTCGGCGTCCACGTCGTCGGTGCGCACGACTTCCTGCAACTCCGGGAACCGGAGGAAGAAGATGTCTTCCTTCTCGCGCAGGGTGCCGGTGCGGACGAGGCGATCGGCTTCCCGCAGCAACGCCTGCTTGTAGGCGAAGTAGCGGCTGACCATGCCGTACTTGGGGTACTCCCGGTATCCGGCGAAGGTGCGGACGCGGTCGATCATCCGCTTGGTCTCCTCGGCCTTCTGCTCCCCGTGGGGCAGGGCGCGCAATCGCGTCAGCAGTTCCTGTTCTTTCCGGCGTGCCTCTTGGCGTCCTTGTTCGAAGTGTCGCTTGCCGGCGCCCGGCTCGAAGTTCTTGATGTTGCCGAGGATGGTGGGCACGAGCGTGGCGGGATGCTCGCTCCAGCGCGTTCTGGTGATGTCGATCTCGCCCGCGCAGCGCATGCCGTACTCGTCGAGGTAGCCCCGGATGGCGTCACGTGCCTCCCGTCCGCCGGCCAGCCCGGCCAGCTCGTCCAGGAAGCCGTCGCCCTCCCGGCCTTCGTCCACGACGCGGTGCAAGAACGTCACGACGTCCGCGTGCGGTCGGATTGTGTCCGCGACGTCGAGGAGCGCCAGCCCCATCTCCGACGTGATGTTGTGGGGGACGGATTGCGTGAGCGCGTCGGCCGCGTTCTTCTCGCCCAGCCACGCCTCCAGGTGGTCATTGAGCCACCAGGTCGCCTCCATCCCCGCCATGATCACCTGGAAGCTCTGCGGAGAGAACAGGACGCGCCTCAGCTCTGCGATGTCGGCCAGGATGAAGTCGAGCAGCGCCGGCCCGGACAGAGTCTGGATCTCGCTCCGCAGGGTGGCGACGGACGCCTGACTGTGTCGGATCAGCTGGGTGACAACGGCCGGATCGGTCTCGATMGGGGCGGGTGGGTCACCGGCGGGTGCGGCGATGGGATCTTCGTCCGGAAGCGAGCGGATGAAGTCGCCGCGGTCGAGGACGGTCTGTAGCGCGTCCCGGATCAGTGGGTCGGACTTCCCCAGGGTCCCGAGGAGGTTCGCGCGACCCGCGGGCGTCGCCAGGAGGGGGGCCACGTCGACGAACAACCGTCCGCCGGCCTCGTGCATCGGCCGTGGGGTCGTCAGCTGCCACAGGGAGAGTCCCAGCGGCTTCATCGCGTCGGTCATCATCTGCTGGTGACCGACGGAGACGTAGACATGGTTCTCCTGGTCATCGGTCCTGGGGACGGGGAACAGGGTGGTGATCGGTCGGCTCTGGACGATGTGGAAGTCATCGCCGGCCAGGCACCATTCGATGTCCTGGGGCCTGCCGAAGTGCGCTTCGATGCGCCGGCCCAGCCGCACCAGGCGCACGACCTGCTCATCCGTCAGAGCCGGCTGCGTCTGCCGCTGCGGTTCGACCGGTGCGTCCCGGGTACCGCCTCCCGGTGACGCCTGGACGGACCGCGGCTTGGCGGCGACCGCTGTGGTGACGACCTGATCGTCGCGCACGGTGTAGACGTCCCCGGTGACCAGACCGGAGACAAGCGCCTCGCCGAGCCCCCAGCCGGCTTCCACAGTGGCGACCTTCCGGTTCGAGGTCACGGGGTCCGCGGTGAAGAGGATCCCGGCCGCGTCCGGGAACACCATCTGCTGCACGACCACGGCCATCCGTACCTTGCGGTGGTCGAAGCCGTTACGGCGCCGGTAGGTCACTGCCCGCTCGGTGAACAGCGAGGCCCAGCACCTCCGGACGTGCCGAAGGATCGCCGGCAGGCCCGCGATGTTCAGGTACGAGTCCTGCTGGCCGGCGAAGGACGCCGTCGGCAGGTCCTCGGCCGTCGCGCTGGAACGCACCGCGTAGGAGGCCTGCTCCCCGAGCCGGGCGAGTGATTCGCTGATCGCTGCCACAATGTCGTCGGGAATCACGGCGCCTTCGACGACGCGGCGGATATCGGCGCTCAGGGTACGGATCGCCGCGTGGTCGTCCGGTTCCACGCGCGACAGCAGGTCGAGCTGAGCGTCGATCGACGGCGCCTCGGCCACGACCCGCTGGAAGGCGTCCGTCGTGACGCAGAAGCCGTCCGGCACGCGGATGCCGTTGATCCGCGAGAGCTCGCCCAGGTGCACCCCCTTTCCGCCGACGTCTGCGACATTCGTCGAGTCGATCTCCTCGAAACCCAGCACGTAGCCCAATTCCGTTGCTCCATCGTCCGTCGGGTCGGTTCGCAACGGGCAGTATGAAGCACTTTCTGGCGCCTCATGAGGCGCGCGAAGCTGATATAAAGTGAAAGTGGCGGGAAGTCCGCGCGGTGGAAGTGACCACCGCGGCCGGGGAAGCCCTGGAGCGCCTGGTCGCGCACCCCGCGCTTCACGACCACCCCGGACGGTGGCCCCGCCTGTCCCTTGCTCCGCGCCCGACCCGCAGCCGTAGCGCTGCGCCTGTGACCTGCCGGCACCTGGCCGAGGCGCTCGACATTCCGCGGTCTGCCGACACTGACATGCGGTCACAGAGAGCTGTTCCGCTCCCTGCGGCGCCGATCCGACCGCCGGGCCGTGGAGTCAGACGGCGCGAGCGATGCAGATGCGTGCCTTCAGCCGTTGGCCGGCCTCGTAGAACATGTAGTCGACGCCATCCTGGTTGCCGAACGACGGCGCTGCCACCCGGCCGTTGTCCGAGGCGATGGGGGAGTGGAACACGCCGAGGGCGCCGCCGACCTGTGGACCTTCCGCAGGATCGCCGCCCGCCGCAACTTCACGCGGGGCGCCCACGCGAGCGACATCACCCTCGCCAACTGGGCGATGATCGACTACCTGGAGGGTCCGGTCATCGACGTGCCGGACGCCGACAGGCACCTGGCGGCGGCCCGCGAGCTGTCGCGCTCGGCCTTCTACTGGCCGCCGACCCCGGCGAGGAGGTGGCGGCCTTCATCGAGGTGCAGACCGGCTCCTACTTCGGCGAGGACGACATCGAGCGCCTCCAAGACGACTACGGCCGCGATTCCGGTATTTGACGCCGGTCCATCATGTCGAGCCTTGACGGACCACTCGGCTTGCTCAACCCTGTTCTCGCTCGCTTCTCCGGCAGGCGCGGAGCCCCGCGACCACGCGTTCCCAAAAAGATTACTTCTGGTCAGTTTGCGGCAATCTCACGGTCTTTCGCGCACTAGATCCTTCCTTCGACCGACTGGCGAATAAGGACGTTAAATGTCGCGTTTTCTGACCTTGACCATCGGGCTGCTGGCCGCCGTGGCCCTGCCCGCCGTCCCGGCCCACGCCGGTGCCCCTGACGGCACGCTCTCGCTCCGGACGGCGAGCGTGAAGGCGGGTGACCCCATAGAGCTGTCCTACTCCACGCCGCGCCCCGACTCCAAGAACTGGATCGGCCTCTACACCGACCCGGGCAACGGGCCCGTCGACCAGAAGCACGTCGGTCCCTCGCTGAAGTGGGTGTACATCCCCTCCGGCTCGGGCACGGCCACCCTGCCCACCGACGGGCTCGAACCGGGCGACTACATCACCTACGCCCTGGCCAAGGACGGCTACGAGTGGCTGGCGGCACCCGTGAAGGTGAAGATCGCGAGCAGCGAGCCGCTCCACTTCGTGACCCGTGCGTTCACCCTGCGCAACGCCCGCGCCAAGTCCCCGTACACGGCCACCGTCAAAGGTACGGTCCGCGGTGAGGCGAGCTTCCGGAAGGCGGACGGCCCGGCCTGGGTGCGGATTGGCCAGGACGGCACGGTGACCGGCACGCCGCCGGCGTCGGCGTCGGCGAAGACGGCCACCTTCACGGTGGAGGCGCGCAACCAGGCGGGCGAGAGCGCCACCGCCACGGTCGGCGTCCGCGTACGGCCTCCGGGCGGGCCGCTGGTGCCCGAGCTCACGACCATGTCCTGGAACCTGTGGCACGGCGGCAGCCAGGTCAAGGGCGGCAGGGAGAAGCAGCTGAAGTTCCTGCTCGACCGCGACGTCGACGTGGTCGGCATGCAGGAGACGTCGTCCACGTCCGCCAAGGAGCTGGCCGAGGCGCTCGGCTGGGACTACTACCAGGCGGGCGCGGACCTGGGCATCGTCAGCCGGTACCCGATCGTCTCGCGCGGGCCGCTGCCCTCCGAGTCGGGCCTGGCGGGGATCAACGCGAAGATCAGGCTGGACGACCGGCACGAGGTGGCCGTCTGGAACGTGCACCTCGGCTACACCCCTTACGGCCCGTACGACGCGTGCTTCGGAAAATGGAGCGTCGAGCGGCTGATGGCCAGGGAGGCCGAGTCGAAGCGCACGCGCCAGATCCAGGAGATCATGTCGGCCATGTCCGGCGACCTCGCGGAGGCGAGCCATACACCCGTCCTGCTGACCGGTGACTTCAACGCCCCCTCGCACCTCGACTGGACCGCGGCGACCAAGAAGTGCGGTTACGACTCCGTGCCCTGGCCCACCTCGGTCGCTCCTGAGCAGTCCGGGATGAAGGACTCCTATCGCGTGGCCCACCCCGATCCGGTCGCCGCCCCCGGCACCACCTGGTCGCCGATCTACACCACGTTCACCGGCGGGTACGATCACGACGGCCACAAGGGTGAGCCCGAGCCGCAGGACCGCATCGACTTCGTCCACTACAAGGGCGATCTCAAGGTGAAGTCGTCCGACGCGGTCGTCGAGGGCACCCCGGCGCCGATTCCGGACCACAGAGACAACGCCTGGACCTCCGACCACGCCGCCGTGCTGACCACGTTCGCCGTCCGTTGACCGGGCTCCGCGTTCACGGCCCCAGCTCCTTCCTGACACCGGTGAGCCGGACCATCCCGTGGCCCTCCCGATCTTCGTGCCCTCACGCAACCCCGAGCCGATGACCTGGACGAGCCCGTCGGCGGGAAGGACGTCAGTCCCGGACGGTGGCCTTGCTCCGCTGCTGGGCGGCCATGCCGGCGCCCAGGGCGTTGACCGCCCTGCCTGTTTCCGCATCGTCWCCGCCTCGCCCTGGCGCCGTGCCAGCTGCGCAGCCGCCTGCGCAGCTCGGCCGTCGCGGTGAGCCCGTCGACGCCGGGCAACCCGACGTCGACCGCCGCCACGTCCGGCTCGTGCAGCGGCGCCAGGGGCACGATCTCGTCGCCGGTCGCCGGTCGCCGGTCGCCGGTCGCCGCCTCCGCGACCACCTTGATGTCAGGTTCGAGCTCCAGCAGTGCGACAAGCGCCCCTCGGACCGTGTGCATGTCCTCGGCGAGCAGAACCCGAATCATCCATCGCCCCTACATCAACACCCGCCTTTGTCTCATTTCCACCATCTCGGTAGATCTTCACTTTCGATCATGAAGGATTCACGCACGAGTGGGGCCGGGGACTCGCCCTACGGAGGGAAGCAAGGCGCTTGGTTCCGACGCGAAGCCCGTGAAGTGGTGGCTGAGCGTCATCAGGGAGCCGTTGAGCTGAACCGACATGATGCGGCGCCGCCCGCCGTGCTGGATACAGTGGCCGACGTGCGGAACGCCGAACCCCCGGGCCGAGTCGTCTTCCTCAACGGGACGTCGAGCTCGGGCAAGACGACCCTGGCCCGGGCCATCCAGGACGAGAGCGATACTCCGTTCGTCCACTGGGGGATCGACACCCTGTTCCACCTCGTCCCACCGGACTGGGGCGGTGGTCGCGGCGGTCCCCTCAGCCGCGCCGGCTTCTGGTACGACCGCACCGTCCGTGACGAGGACGGCCACCCATCGGTGGTCATCCGCTACGGTCCGGTCGGCCGCCGGATGCTGCACTCGGCCTGTACCGCCGCGGCGGCCTTCGCCCGCGGCGGCGACGACCTTGTCATCGATGAAATGCTGCTGTCCCCGGATCTGCTGCCGGTGTGGATGGACGCGCTGGCGGGCCTGGACGTGCTGCTGGTGGGTGTGATGTGCCCGCTGCCGGTGGCCGAGGAGCGGGAGGTGGCGCGAGGCAACGAGAGTGGACTCGCGCGTGGACACCTGCGTACGGTTCACGAGCACGGCTTCGCCTATGACATAACGGTCGACACCAGCACGGAAACCCCCATCGACCTGGCCAAAGCCGTCCTGCGATGTCCTCCTTCCACCCCACCGCTACGACGGCAGCACGAGGGCGGTCCCTCACCTCATTACGGATGAACAACGCCTTGTGGTGCACGGGATCGAGCCTTACCGGACCCCGAGTCCTGCGGACGATGAACTTTGTCTGGCACGGGGGTTCGGATTCTTTTCGAGTTGTGGTCAGGGCGCGAGTTCCACTCGGATGTCGTTCCTCGAATCCGGCAGCAATTTCACCGTCGCTCCGTTGTCGCGCCTCCAACCGACCGGGAGCAGGAACCAGCGCCCCCCTGCGTGCTTGAGTAAGCGCAGGCCGTTGTAGCGGAAGGCGAAAGCGTTCGAATCGCTGAGTGGCGTCATGCCGACCCCATGGCCGGAGATATACAGGCGGTCGCGGCTATAAACGATCGCCTGAGGCAGGAAGGGGAGTGCCGATTCGATTGCGTAAGCAGCGTCGAGTCCGCTCTGCTTTGCCTTGACGTCTGTAGCCCAAAAAGCGGCGATCAGGACGAGTGAGACGACCAGGGCACGGCGAAGGATCCGTGCCGCGGCAAGGCCCGTCGACAACTGTTCCGGCACCACCTTATAGGTCCTTGCGTTCTCCGTTGCATACTCGAGCAGTAGAGCGCCGCCGCCGAGCATCACCGGAAAGATGAGGGCGTCCGAACTGCACCGCAGGCCGAACGCGCTGACCGCCAGCCAGACAAGGGCAAGGGCGTCCAAACTGCAATGCATGCCGATCGAACCAACCGCCAGCAGAACAAGGGCAATGGCGCTGAGAGCCACCCAGGTGATCTGTTGCCATCGGTGGTTTGCGCGACTCAGCAGGTAAGAGAGCAGGTGATGAGCGATCACCGCTGCGACCCCTATGACCACCACGGTTGCCAATAGAGAGAACAGCGGGCCCGCGCTGCTCAGAAGGTAGTCCGTCGTCGACAACCCGACACTGCCGAGATCCACGCCGAAGTAGGCAAGGCGTTCCTTCTCGCGTACATACCCGAAGTGGTACAGAACCGCCGTCAGCACGCCGGCCGGCGCCAGCACCTGGCCGGCGAGCTGGATCAACGGGCCGAGCCCCCGATCGTCGGCGGACGGATCGGTCGCTTTGGTAGTCACGTGTCAGGGACTTCCGGTCGGAGCCGAGGTGGGTTCTGGCTTCGGGGGCCGCGGCTGGACTGGTGAAGCCGTCGGGGCGGTCTCCGCCGGGGTCGGGGTCGAGGTCTCCGTCAAGGTCTCCGTCGAGGTCGGGGCCTCCATGGGAGACGTGGTCGACCGTGCCGTTTCGACGATCTGGTCGAGCACGCTCGACGTCTTCACCCCGATACGCAGGCATACATGGTCGGGTCCTGATTCACACACTGACTCCCCTCGGGGCCGGTTGTCTGTGATCTTGATGAACCCGGCCTCGTCGGAGTCGGGGTGAGGGAGGCCGTACACCTTCAAGCACCGGTCGTGCGGCCCACACTTCATATTGTCCTTGCGCTTGTCCTTGTCTTTGTCCTTGTTGTTGTTTTCAATTGTTTCTACGATTGCCTTCGGGCAGGGATCCTGGCTCCCGCCGAACTCGGTTGCCTCGCCGCAGGCTTTGATGATGTCACGCAGCTGCTTCCTGGTGAGACGGGTCTCGATTATGTCTGTCGCCCGTGGCTGGACGTCCCCTCCGACGTCCGGACCGTCCGACTGTGGCGGGGGTGTGGTCGCGGGCTGAGGCCCGCTGTTCCCGCACGACATGACCAAGAAAAACGAAGCTGCGACCCCCAGTACGCCCCATCGTCGAAAACCCACCGTTCGCCCCTCGCTCGCCCTCAGCGGAACATGCACTTATGAGCCGGCATACGATCGAAATCGGGAAGCGGCCGCTACCGGGCCGCCCTGCTCATGGTCCGGTGAGGAACGATCCGGGGAAAGCACCGGCATCCGCGGGCCCCTGGATCGTTCCTCACCTGTAACGGACAGGCAGATCGAGATGCACCGTCAGGATGTGAGGCCTTCCAGGAGCATCCGGACGGTCGGATGTGTGACGACTCAAGAGCATGCGTACCCTGCATTAACATCACTTCATCGTCACGTGAAACAAAAATGCCAAAAAACTTCATATATCATTGTGCAAATAAACAGGGTGGCCGCTGATCAATTTTTGCATCGCATCCATGGGTGCCATCTTCCGGATGGGCTACTTGCGGCATGCGTATATTTTCAATGACGATCACGCTTATTGAAGGTTCGATGGGTGGGTTGGTATGGGTATATAAGTAAAAGCCGGAAAATCGGCTTAGATCATGCGTAGGCCGCCGCCGAGCGGCACCGTTGGAGTAGCGCCGACCGTGGCTACCAGCGCGGAGTCCGGCTATTGGTCGGCGAAGAAGAACCGGTTCGGTCCAGGGAGAAGCCCTGCGGCGGCAGTGGCCGTCCGTCGACGCCGTCCTGGGAGTCGACGATCCGAGCATGGGCGGGCGCCGTCCGCAGCCGGCGTGAGTTCGCCCAGGAGCGCTCGGGTCCGGGGGCATCGCGGCGCCGGCGTACGTCGAGGAGCAGACGAACGTCCGCGTGCCGCAGTCGTTGCGGGAAGGGCTCGTCGCCGGAGCCGCAGACACCGATTGTCGCCATTCTGAGCACCGGAAATCACCCACCTGCCCACTGCTCGTGCCGCCTCCGGCAGCCCTGCCGGAGGCGGCGAGGTCTCATCAGGCGACGGCGGTCCCCTCAAGCTCGACCATCAGGTCGGGGATCGCCAGCCGCGCCACCCCGAGCATCGTGGTGGACGGTGCCACCCCGGTGGCGCCCAACCGCGACGCCAGCACGCCGTAGTGCTCGAAGAGCCGATCGACGTCGGTGGTGTAGACGTTGAGCCGGACGAGGTTCGCGAGGGACATGCCTGCCTCGCCGAGCACGGCCTCCAGGTTGTCGAGGCTCAGCGCCAACTGCGCCGCCATGTCACCGGCATGCTCGGGCTTGCCGTCGCCGCTCATCGCGGTCTGTCCGGCGCAGTACAGGGTCCGGGTGTGCCCGGAAACGATCTCACCCTGGTTGTACCCCATCTCCACCGACCACGCCCACGGGTTGACCGCCGTTCGCTCCATTGCCATATCAGCTCCATTCGATTCGCCGACATTACGTACGTCCGTCGGCTCGGTAGCCACCGTCTTCTCCGTGACGTTGATCAGCTTCGCAGCGAATACACGACATCCTTTGTCGTATATCTCTGTAAAGTTCTGACGTGCGCGCCGATCGGTTGGTCTCGCTGGTGCTGCTGCTGCGGCAGCACGGTCGGCTGTCCGCGGCCGCGCTGGCCCGCGAGCTGGAGGTGTCCACCCGCACCGTGCTGCGCGACATCGAGGCGCTGTCCGCGGCCGGCGTCCCTGTCTACGCCGAACGCGGCCGACACGGCGGTTTCGCGTTGTTGCCCGGTTTCCGGACCGAGCTCACCGGACTGAACCACGACGAGGCCCTCGCCCTGCTGGTCGCCGGATCGCGGCGCGGCGCGCAGGCGTTCGGCCTCGGCTCGGCGCTCGCTTCGGCGATGCTCAAGGTGGTTGACGCGCTACCCGAAAGCTATCGGGACACCGCGGCCGGCGCGGCCGAGCGATTGCTCATCGACCCGGAGATCGACCTCCTCTCGCGTCGGCTGGTCGCCGAGGAGGCGCCTGACGCCATAGTGGCCGAGGTCCTGCGCGCGGTGCTCGCCGGACACAAGGTGCGCATCCACTACGCGGCTGTGGACCAGACCCCGAAATGGCGCACGGTGGACCCGATCGGCCTGGTCACCGTACGCGACCGGGGCTATCTGCTGGCCACGAGGTCTGGCGCGGACCGCACCTACCGGCTGTCCCGGATCCTGGCCGCCGAGGAACTCGCCGAACCCGCGCAGCGACCAGACCGGGTCGACCTGGACCAGGCCTGGCAGGAACGCAGCACGCGGTTCCGGGCCGGCGGCGACCAAGTCACCGTGCTGGTACGGGTGGACCCGGCTCGGCGGGAGGACCTGGTGGGCACCGCGCTGGCCGTCCGCGCCGAAGAAGCCGACGCAGACGGCCGGCTGCGGCTGGAGGTGACCTTCCAAGATCCGAGACACGCCGAATGGGCGCTGTGGCAGCTCGCCACGGACGCGGAAGCCCTGGCCCCGCAGTGGTTGCGCGACTCCCTGCGCGACCGCGCCGCCGCGATCGCCACCCGCTACCGACGGCTCCGTTGACGCCAGGCCGGGTTGGGCAAGGTGCGGTATGCCGCTCCCGGCGGTCGTCCAGGTGTGCAACCCTCCCCGGTCACTCGGCCGTGCTGTCAGGGGTGACGACCAGTGGTATCGGTCGTCGCAGGGTCAGGGCGACGGCGATGCCGGCCCGGTGCGGGTCGTCCATCTCGACTCTGACGGTGGCCCCCGGCTCGTCCAGCGGGTTGTCCGCTGGCCGAGCACACGCACGTCATCAATTGTGGGCGGCACCGGGCGCGCTTTGCTGACGCCCGCGGGCGCGGTTCTTGCGGGCGTGATCTTTTTGGCATCGCTCAACCCTTTTCGGTGCGTACGGCTCCATGACCCGCAGCGCGCGATTCAGGTCCGAGCGGCACGGCGGACGACGGCCGCGAGCGACCGGGATGCTCCACACAGGTGGCCGAACAGGCAGGCATGACGACACCCTCTCGCTGTCCGACTCGGGCGGACACGCCTGGATGCCGGCAAACTTGGTCTCGCTCACTCCAGGTAGTCGTATGGGGCGTGCAGTAACCGGAGAGGGTGTCCGCAGCAGGCGGCACACCCCTGCTCGAAGGAGAACCGCGTGAACCGCACCACGATCGTCGCCGCGCTGATCGGCGTCGGCGCCGTCCTGGCGTCGCCTGTAGCCGTCGGCTCAGCCCACGCAGCGGCGGACCCTCTCAGTGACCTGTTCGGCGGCGGCTACTACGGCGGCGGCTACTACGAGAGCTCGGGCAGCGGGGTCGGCCACGGTGTCGGGGTCGGTGGCCTGATCGGCATCGGTGGCATCGGACTCGACATCCTCTAGAGGACCAGTGCGGGGGCGTCGGTCGGCCGAGACCCATTCGTCGCGCCGGCCAGAGCAGGCGGACATGATCGACGCCCCCACCCGAAGGGATGCTGTCGGCGAATCCGCCCCGCTGCTGTCAAGGCCCTCCACTCAGGTCGACGGCATGACGCCTTCACCCGCCTGGCCCGCTGTCACGAACGACGAGCGCAGGCCGTGGAGGCCACTTCGACCTCGCCGACGCCGTCATCACCGTCCGTAGCCTGATCCGCCGAGCCTGGCACACTCACCGCTGGGACGCCCGACCCCATCGGCGCCGATGACCGTCACCTATCCGCGCGACCGCTCAGCTGAGGATCACTGAGACTCCGCGAACGGTACCCCGATGCTCAGGCCGGGATCCAGTTGCCGTGGAAGCCGGCCGGGACGCGGACCGGGACATGCACCTCGGCCAGTGGCGGCGCAGCCAGGTCGGCGGCGTCCAGGATGGCCAGATAGCTGCGGTCGGTGGCGCGGTCGTGGGCGAAGGTCATCAGGTAGCCGTCGTTCTCCCCGGCCGCGCCCGCCGCCACGAACACCGCCTCGCCGCAGGTGTGCCCGGCCGGGAAGCGGTGCACCGCCCGTACGCCGCCGTCGGCCAGGTCATAGGCGTAGATCTCCGACCGCTCCGGCTCGGCCTCCAGGGCGAAGCTGGTGGTGTAGCCGTAGCGGTGCGGCAGCCCGATCGCGCTGTCGGCGACACGCGGGTACTCGCTGGGCGCGTCGTCGATGGGGGCCTCCGTGACCGTGCCCGCGCGCGGGTCCAGGGTCCAGCGGTGCAATGTGGGCAGGCCGCCGCCGACGTCCTCGGTGCCGCCGCGCCACAGCGACGGCACCCGGGTGCCGGTGACCGTGATCGTGCCGGTGGCGGGGTCCTCGAAGGCATTCATGGTGTGCCAGATGTAGCACGGCGCGATGTCGAACCAGCGTACGGGCGCGTCGTCGCCGGCCGTGCGCGGCAGGACGCCGAACCTGGCCTGATGGGCGTCGTCCCAGCGCCATGGCGGCGCACCGGCGGCGGCCTGGGCCGCGTCGAAGACGACCGGCAGGTCCAGGAAGATCACGTGCTCGCGGGTGACGGTGAAGTCGTGCATCATCGTCGCCCGCGGCACGTCGACCACCCGCGTCTGCACCACCTTCCCCGCAGCGTCGGCGCGGTAGTACGTCAGGTACGGCGGACGCAGCCGGTACCCGAAGAACAGCAGCTCACCGGTGATCGGGCAGGTCTTCGGGTGCGCGGTCATCGGCGTCTGCAGTGCCCCGTCAAAGACGTACGCCCCGATGGTGGCCAAGTCGGGCGTCACCTCGTACGGGAAGCCGCCCTCCTCCAGCGCGAACAGCCTGCCCGCGTGCGCAATCAGGTGCGTGTTGGCTGTGGTCACCCGGTAGTCGATCCGGCCCGTGCCGGGATCGAAGGCGAGGGCGAACCGGGACTCGCCGGGGTGCTCGTACAGCGGCGTGCGGACGTACCGGTTGCGGTACCAGCGCGCCCGGCCGCCGTCCAGCGCGATCGTGTGGATCATGCCGTCGCCCGCGAAGGAGTGCGGCGACCAGCCGGTGCGCGGGTTGGGCCCGTTACGGAAGAACTGGCCCGACAGCTCAGCGGGGATCTCGCCCGTCACCTTGGCGGGCTCCAGCGTCACCTCCTCCGCGATCGGCGCGTTGTTGCCCGCGAGATGCAGCGGGACGGTCTCGGCCATGGTGGATCTCCTGTCGGCGTGGTCGGGGGACGCCGACAACCATGCGCGGGGAAATCCGCGAAGAACAGTCTTGTTTTGCCGGCCGCCGTCAGCCGCCCGGCGTACGCGCAGGCCAGGGCGGTGCGAGAATCTTCGGCGGCAGGCCCGGACGGAGGTCGTGACGAGACCGGTGCGGGCACCCGGCTCACCGGTCCGGCCCGCTCCAGGCGGGCGATCAGGCGCGACAGCGCGCCGGTATATCGAGCGGACGAACGCCTGGCATGACGCCTTCACCCGCCTGGCCCGCTGTCACGAACGACGAGCGCAGGCCGTGGAGGCCTCTTCGACCTCGCCGACGCCATCGTCACCGTCCGTAGCCTGATCCGCCGAGCCTGGCACACTCACCGCTGGGACTCCCGACCCCATCGACGCCGATGACCGTCACCTATCCGCGCGACCCCCAAGGATCGAAGACACCCTCTCGACACGGATGCAGCGCGATCAGGCGGCGCTCTCGACAAGGGTGCTGGTGACCATGCGGAGCTGGCCGCGGAGCCAGGCGTGTCCCTGATCGGCCGCGTGGCGTGGGTGCCAGGCCATGCCGATCGCCATCGGGGGCACGTCCAACGGGATGGGGAAGGCTCGCAGGCCCAGCGCGGTGAGAGTCTGACCGAGCCATCCGTCGATCGTCAGACAGACGAGGTCGCTGGTGGCGGCCAGCATCATGGCGGTGGTGTGGCTGGGAACGACAGCGGCCACTCGGCGGCCCAGACCGTGCTTGGCCAGAGCGGCGTCGATGGGGCCGCGCAATCTTCCGCGACGTGAGATGCCGATGTGCGGCGCCTGCGCGAAGCGCTGCGGGGTGATGGGCTCGGCGAACAGCGGGTGGTCTTTCCTGGCCACGGCCACCATGACGATGCGGGCCAGCGGTTCGGTGCGGATCTCTGAGTCGAGGTCGTCCAGCACGCCGAGCTCGATGTCCACCTCGCCCTGCCGCAGCGCGGGGCCTCCCTCCAGCGCCGCATCGTGGACGTGATCGACCTGACGCCCGAGCACGCACCGCATGGGCTCGCCATCGACGCCGCCCGGGACCTGCTGTACGTCAGCGTCGAAGGGGCCGAGGACCGGCCGGGCGCTGTCATGGTCGTCGACCTCGCCACCCGCAAGTCCATCGGCCGCATCGGCACCGGCGCCAAGGGGCCGCACTGGTCCGTCATCAGCCCGGACGGCAACACAGGCTACGCCAGCAACAAGGAGGCACCGTACGTGTCGGTGGTGGATCTGCGTACCGGCACAATGACGGCCAAGGTGGAAGTGCCCGGCAGCGAGGGCCTGGCCTGCATCCCCCGCCGGACATCGTGAATCGGCGTTGGAATAAACGTGTTCAGTGCCCGACCGGCCGTCCAGTGCAGGGAACTGGGTGAGTGCTCGGATGATGCCCAGGGTGGTCCCGATCGGCCTCACCGACGATGATGGCATCGATCTCGGAGTCGGCGGGAAGGCCTGCTGTGTGATGGACGAGGTGCCGCAGACGCAGGGCTGCATCCCACCGGGTCTCCGATCGACTTGGGAATCGTGGTACTGAGCACCTGTTTGCCGATCGTCCCCCGCCGCCTTTCTCGACACTCGCCCCGTTCTGATCACCAGCGCCGGGACCGCCATCCCCATAACCGCCGTTACCCTGCCGCTGCCGGCGGTATGGCGGATTCGTGATACCCGCTCTGAGGCCCCCGCGTCGTCGAGGGGGGCCGGTAGTAATCGCGGAAAATCCAACGGATATGCGTCTGACCTGCGTGGACAGAGCTTGGCCTATCGTCCTCGTGGTCATGTTCCCAGGAGCCTTTGTAGCTCAACGGCAACATCGTCGGGTTCACAGCCATTCCTACCGAGCCCCCGAGGGAGGGCTGTAGTGAATCACTGGTGAAGACCACCTACGAGGAGTCGTTCGTGGCGAGTGACTGGGTCGTTGTCCTCGTACTGGGCGCCATCGTGGTGACGGTCGCCTCGGTGCAGTGGCCGGCGGGGACCGAATCGCAGCTCATCGGACGCATGGACATCGATGACCTCCTCCCCAGGGAGAACACGACAGAGAGCGCCCTCATCACAGGGTGATGAGGGCGCTCTCTGTTTGATTCGCCGACAGCGTCACGATGGGCCGGGGGCGGGGGCAGCACTCGGGTCAGGGGTTCGACGGGCGCCACATCGGGAACATCGGCGGGCCGTCGGGCATGAATATCGGGTCGCCGAGGTCCTGGTAGCCGTGGCGCAGGTAGAGCCTGCGGCTGTGGGTGCTGCTGGCCTCCAGGTACGCGGGTATGCCCGCCTCGTCGAGCCCGCGGTGGTACTCCTCGAGCAGCCGGGTCCCCGTCTTCCGTCCCTGGTGCCCGGGGAGCACGGCGAGGAACGCCAGGTAGTGGTGCGGGTCGTGGGGGTGGCGACCGTCCATCTCCTCTCCCATCTGCCCGATGCGCTCTGCGTGGGGACCGGCGAACGCCTCCACCCGGGCGTCCCGGTCGGGGATCTCGGGAAGCGGCCCGGCGCCCTTGTGGAACCACACGGCCACGGCGGACATGTCGGCCGTCGCGTGGACTTCGCCGTGGATGAGGGCGCTTTCGGTGATCATGGAGAAGAAGGGGGGCATCACCCGGCGGCGATCGTCGTCCGGCGGGATCATCCAGGCCGAGATCTCCTGCTCGTGGAAGGAGGTGGCGATGATCGCGCCGATGGTCTCGGCGGCTCCGGGAGTGTTCTGAACGCGAATGATCTCTGTCATTTGGTCCCTCCCACGGCCGCCTGGGCGCCCCGTCCGATGTTCGCGTATACCTCCGGCCGGTTGGCCCGCAGGGCGAGCCCCCACATGACGCCGAGCCCCACGGCGACGAAGTAGACGGCGGGCATGATCCAGCGCAGCGGGGAGTCGGGGGCCACGCCGAGCACGGTGTCGAAGTTGGCCATGACGAGCACGATGACCACGATCAGCAGGACCGAGGAGATACCCGGGGCGATCCTGGTCCGCCAGGCGTTCTCCTCGTTGGGGTTCTTGGCGAAGAAGACCAGCACGGAGATCGAGGTGGCCGCCAGCATCATGAGCAGCCCCAGGCCACCGAACGATCCGACGGTGAAGAACAGTTGGACGACCGGATCCAGGCCGAAGACCGCGTATATGACGATCGTGACCAGCCCGATGACACCCTGCGCCAGCGAGCCGTTGATCGGGGCACCGGTCCGGGGGGAAGTACGACCGAAGGTCTCGGGCAGCACCCTCTCCCTGCCGAGGGCGAAGATGTAGCGGGAGATCGTGTTGTGGAAGGCGATCAGCGCGGCGAAGAGGCTCGTCACGAAGAGGAGGGAGCCGATGGTGGCGACGGTCGCCCCCAGGTGCTGCCCGGCCAGGTTGAACAGGAGGGCCGAACTCTGCTCGCGCGAGGTCTCGACGATCTTGTCCGAGCCGATCGGCACGGTCATCGCCCAGGACG
Source organism: Streptosporangium minutum (assembly GCF_002149035.1). GTDB lineage: Bacteria > Actinomycetota > Actinomycetes > Streptosporangiales > Streptosporangiaceae > Streptosporangium > Streptosporangium minutum. Next base: position 5,293 of record NZ_NGFP01000117.1, on the reverse strand, counting down.
ACACGGCGTAGAGCCCGGAGATGACGGCGAGTGCGACGTAGGTCGCGATCGGCACCGTGCGCCTCGGGTCCTTGGTCTCCTCGGAGAACACCACCGACGACTCGAAGCCCGCGAAGGACGCGATGCAGATCGCGACCACCGCACCGATCCCGGGGACGAAGAGGTTCGACGGGCCGAAGACGTCGAGGCTGTAGCCCGAGGCCGCCGGGTTGATCAGGTCCGCGATGTCGAACACGACGACGACGGCTATCTCCGTCAGCAGCAGGACCGACAGGACCTTCCCGTTTACGTCGACCCGCATGAGGCCGAGCACCCCGGTCAGCATCCAGGCGCCCAGCGCGATGACCCACCAGGGCGGAGAGCTTCCGAACCAGTCGGCGATCAGTGGCTGGGCGGCCGCACCGATCATGCCGTAGAGACCCACCTGGAGCGCGTTGTAGGCCAGCAACGCGACCCACGCGGTCGCCACCCCCACCGGCCTGCCGAGTCCTTTCGCGGTGTACGCGTAGAACGCCCCGGCGTTGACGACGTAACGGGCCATCGTCACGTAGCCGACGGCGAACAGGCCCAGGATGGCTCCGAGCAGGATGAAGGCGAGCGGCACGCCGGTCACGCCGGTCGCGGCGTAGGCGGCGGTCACCGAGCCACCGATGACAGTCAGCGGCGCCGCCGCCGAGATGACGAAGAACACCACCGACGGGACACCGAGGCGGTCTTGGGCGAGCGCGGCGGAAACGGCGCTGGCCCTTCGTTCTGTCACGGACATTGAGATCCTTGGGATGAGGGGGGTGGGTTCACCGGCGGCTGATGACGGAGTCACCTACGGCAGCCTCGGTCTGGGCGATCAGTTCCTGGAGCGGCGCCGGGAGGGTGGTGATCGAATCGGAGAGGTATCTCGGGTTCTGCTCCCACAGGACGAGCCGGCTGCCGCCGGTCGCGACGAGCAGCCCCAGCAGGACGCTGTCCTGGACGCTGAGCGGTTCACGGCGTTGGATCGCCAGGTTGACGCGTCCGCCGGGCCACGCCGCGATGTTCACGTCGACCGGTGCCTGCCTCCGCGACGGGCGTCTGCCGGGCGGGCGCAGCAGCCCGTCGGCGGTCATCCGGGCCGCCACGTCGGCGAGTGCCGTACGGGCGAGGAACTGCAACCAGGTATGGAAGCGATGCGAGGGTTCGGAGATGATGTGCTCCAGGGCGGTCCTGGTGAGCGCGTCTTCGGGCGGCGCTCCGTCGAGAACGACGAGCCGTATCTGCCCCGCCGCCAATCCCACGGTTGTCCGCCCGGCGAGCATCAGTTCTCCCAGGATGGCGGCGGCCAGCCCCAGACCGGTCAGGCGGGTATGAAGCCTCATCCGGCCGGTCGCGTTGTCATGCATGACAAAGAACAGGTCGTTGGCCAATCGGCTTCTTGAGAGATCAACTCCAACCACGAACGGCGATCGTATAGCTAAATCATTAAATTTGTCATTATGCGAACGAAGTTCTGGTGCCGGACATAGGTCGGCCAGACGAGAACCGAAGAAACGGACAGATAGCTTCTGTCCTCTTCGACAGCGCGTTCAGTTCCAGCTCGCGTTCAGCCGACTTCGAATCCACCGGTCGCACCGCGACGTCCTACGCCTCCACCTGCAATTCCTCCACCTGCTTCTTCAGCGCGTTCAGGGCATCCGAAACGTCGGGTCCTCCCGTGGTGAGGTGGTGACGCCGGCGCGAAAGACGCTGGTGGGCGGCTCTCGAAGGCTACTCAGGTCCCGGGGATTGAGGAATATCCGTGCCAGATCGTGCGCTAACTGATGGTTTCGGAATGAGTTGAGCCATCGGGAGCGAGTCAACCCGGATTCCGAACGGCCCAGAGGCTCTCCGGGGTAATCCTTGGCGTTCAATCTCGCAGGGATATCGGTCAGGCCAATACCCCGTGCGTGTAGAGACCCCGGCGAAACCGGTGAGGCCCACCGTCGGGTTCCACGCGTGTACGCGCGAGTGCCTCGCGAAACTCTCCCGAGTCGTTCTCGCCGTTATGGGCTTTTCGTCCCGCAGGTCGGGAAAGCAACGTCACTCGGTGCCGGGGGACCTGCAATGGAAATCGTGCGGCGGCCGCGGGGCGCAGCGTAGACGCCCGGCGCGCATGCTCGACGAGGTTTCCAACCGGACCTCGGGCCGGTTCGGCAGGGTGCAGGCCACCGAGACCACAGAGCTGTCGGTTGTCAGTGGGCCTCAGGCATCGAGAGGCCTGTGAGGCGGGCTGCGCAGATCGCATGGCGGAGTCGTCGTTGCCGTCCGCCGTTGCGGATGCCGTTGTAGATGAGGTGTCTCAGCGGATGGGCAGGGTCGGATGCGGGGCGTCGGGAACGTGGCCGATCATGGTGCTGGTGATGGCCCACCGTTCGTGATCCCGCCAAGCGCCGTCGATGAACAGCAAGTCGGGTGAGTAGCCCTCCTTGCGGAAACCGTGTCGTCGGACAAGCGTCAGGGAGGCGTGGTTGCCGGGCTGGATCTGGGCTTCCAGCCGGTGGAGCCGCAACTGCTCGAACGCGTAGCGCAACACCAGGCCGAGTCCTTCGGACATGTATCCCTGGCCGGCGGTGGGAGCGAAGGCCGCGTAACCGAGGGAGCCGCATTGGAAACGTCCGCGGATGATGCTGTTGATGTTGATGTTGCCCGCGATGGCACCGGTGTCACGCACACAGACCAGCAAGCTTTCGGCGGACAGCGGGTTGTCGAATTGTCCGAGGTAGGCCTGGAACATCTGCGGTGTGGTGGGCAGGGACATCCACGGATGGTGAAGGTCAACGCTGGCACGGGCCAGTTCCAGGAACTCGTCCTGGTCGTGGCCGGTGATCGGACGCAAGGTCACACGGGAGGAATCTCCCCGCCGGCCGGTTGGGAACGTCTCGATCGCCGCAGTCCGTCCGGTTTCTTCTACTCCGTCGTTCTGCATCATGGATGGAACGGTATCCCGGCCCGTGACCTGGTCGATCGATACCTCAGGTTCGCCGACAAAGGTCTACGGATCCCTCGGGTGCGCGGCGTGACTCGGCAGGCCGCGGAACGCCGTCCGGGCGCCCGGCATGAGCGCCATGATCGTGTACATGACGGTCCCCGAACCGAACGGCGACAGTCGGCGGCGTACCCGAAGCGGCACCGGGCTGAGCGTGATGACGTTGGTGACGACCATGCTGAGCAGGGCCGGTCACGCTGTTTCGGCGCTGAGCGCCTGCGCCACGGGTCGGCGGGCCGCCAGGCGTGCGGGCAGGGCGGGGGCGGCCGGCCCGCCGCATCCCCTGACCGGCACACCGGCCCCGCAGACAACCGGCACACCAGCCCTGCAGACGTTGATCGCTAGCATGAGCCGAATGCCGATAATTCATGAAGCACCGCAGCAAACCCGGCGGCGCTTGGCATGGCTCGACGCCCTGCGTGGCGTCGCCGCCCTGGTGGTGGTCCTGGAGCACGCGCTCGAGCCGCTGTTGCCCGAGGCGCAACTGCCGCTCAAGGCGGTCTTCGAGCCGGGCTGGTACGGGGTGACGGTGTTCTTCTTGGTCAGCGGCTACATCGTGCCCGCATCGTTGGAGCGGCGAGGCAGCGTGCGGGCCTTTTGGATCTCTCGTTTCTTCCGGTTGTACCCACTGTTCGGTGTATGCGTGGCGGGCATGGCGCTGCTGGTGACGGTGGGCTGGGACGACCTGCACATCTGGTGGAGTTCCCGGCCGGTTTCCCTGTCGCTGGGTCATCTGACGATGCTGCAGAACTTGCTGTATATGCCGAACCTGGTCAACGTGCTGTGGACGCTGTCGTATGAGATGGCCTTCTACCTGCTGCTGACCGTGATGTTCACCTTCGGCGTGAACCGCGGGAGCACCATGGGCGCGCTCGGCTTCACCGCGGTGGCCGTGCTGGGCGCGGGTGCGCTGCCGGTCACGCTGTTGTCGGCCGGCGGGCCGGGCCAGATGCTGACGGTCACGCTGCTGGTGACCGCACTGGTGGCGGTAGGCCTGGCCGCCGTGCTCAAGGGCTCAGGCGCGGTACGGCAGGCGGGCGCGATCGTCATCGGGGTCACCGTGCTGGGGCTGTTGGCGGTCAACCAGCGCTATCCCGGCCCTTGGCAGGGGCTGCTGATCCTGGCCACCATGTTCGCCGGCACGGCGCTGTATCGGGCTGAGCAGAGCGAGATCTCCTGGAGACAAGCTGGATGGGTGGCTCTGGTGCCGCTGGGTGGGATCTGGCTGGCGCGCGGTGAGTTCGGCCTCCAGACGGCCATAGCCGCCGCCTGGATCACCTTCGCCGCCGGAATGGCGCTGCGGCACCGGAGGGCGCCGCGGGCTCTGGCCTGGCTGGGGCTGGTCAGCTACTCGATCTACCTGCTTCATCCGCTGCTGCTGGAAACCGTCCAGCGGTTCTGGTCCGAGCCGCTGGCTGTGCCTCTGGGTCTGCGGCTGGTGGCCCTGGCGTGTGCAGTGGCGCTGCTGCTCGGACTCAGCGCGCTGACATGGCGTTTCGTGGAGGTTCCGGCACAACGGCTGGGCAAGCGCCTCGCATCAGGCGACAGATGAGGCCGGTGCGGCCCGGTGCTGCCGGCACCGACCGGTACACCGATCCTGCGACATCCTCCATCAGAGCAGGCCAGGTGTACATCTGTCGGATTCTCGGCCGGCCGGCGACTTACCGAGAATCCGGGGCCGAGGAACATCGAAACCGGATCGTGCGGTAACCCTGGCGCCTACCACCAACGGCTGTTCCGCCGGTTCCGAGACCGATCGACTTCCGCAGCCGGTCCCGGCGCGGTCGGCGGCCAGGTGGTGGCCGCTGCCCGCCGTGGCGATCGTGCTCCCGCTGATCCCCGCCGCCGTCAACCTCGCGCACGGCATGTACCTCTGGATCGGCCCCAGAGGCGCGATCGAGCAGTTCGTCCGCGTGGACGGGGCCAGCGGGCATGCTCTGACCTGGTCCGTCCTGGACGTCTTCGTCGGCGTCGGCGGTCCCGCGCTGCTGATACTGGCCGCCGTCCTGCGCCGGACCCGCCGCGTCGTGCGGTTCACGACACTGACGCTGGCCGTCGCCGCGGCCGTGGGCTTCGTCAGCGCGGTCACAGCGACGCCGGTGACGGAGGACTTCGGCGACTTCTTCTACGAAGGTACGCAGATCTACCCGGAGGGGCTGTTCACCCAGGGGAAGGACGGTGAGATCTTCCTCGGTGTCTCACCGTTGTGGTACAGCGCGGCCTTGCCCGCCTCCGCCCTGCTCCTGCTGTTCCTGTACCTGGCCGGGGCTTCCGGGGAGCGGGTGGGGGCGGCGG
>NZ_NGFP01000116.1 GCF_002149035.1 Streptosporangium minutum | reverse complement strand
GCTCGGGTGACCCCGGTCGGCAGCGGCTCGGCCAGCGCGGGATCCTCGGCCATCAGCGCCCGCACGGCCCCCGCCTCGCTCCCGTACCGCGCCCGCAGCCGGTCCGGGACCGCCCCGGCCTCCTGGACGGCACCGGCACCGGCTCCGACCAGCGGCAGCCGTGCCGTCCGCTCGGCCCTGCCGGCCTTTCTCCGCCGCCTATTTTCGTCCGCCTATTTTCGCCTGCCTATTGACAACAGCTCATTGACACCGGTTGACATCGGCCTATTGACGCGGACCCGTCGGAGGCCATATGGCTTCACCGGCACCACCCGCCTCCGACGCCCCCTGCACCACACCTCGGGTGCATTAGGTTAGTCTTACCTAAGTAGAGATGGGGGGATCGCACGGTGTCCACGGGGAGCGTTTCGGGTGAGGCGACCAGGGGCTGCACGCACCCTCGGGGATGCCACACGGGCGACCTGCCGGTTCTGGCCAGCGCGACGGTGGGCGCCCGGTTCTGGCTGCTCATCGAGCACTCCGGCCCCTGGGCCTCCCACCTGGAGGACTGCCGCCTTCCCGAGGACGTGCACACTCTTATCAAACGGGCCACGCACCTCGGCATCCGCCCCCAGCTCATCCGCCGCCCGGGGCGGCGAAACTCCTACGGGACCGGCATTCACGTCATGGTCGCCGACTCCACGGCCGCCCAGCCATGGCTCGCGGAGAGCGTCATCGCAGGTCCAGACGATCTTGACATGGATGCTTTGGTGGCCGGAGTGGTCCCGGAGTCCTGCATACTTGTGAGTGAGCCGGTTTTTCTGGTCTGCACGCATGCCAAGCGCAACGCGTGCTGCGCCCGCATTGGACTACCCCTCGCTCGCACCCTGGCAGAGGTTTTGCCGGACAGAGTATGGGAAACATCACATGTTGGCGGCGATCGATACGCCGCCAACCTCGTGTGCTTGCCACACGGGCTTTACTACGGCAGCATGTCTCAGGCTGCTGCGATCGCGGCAGCCGACGCGTACCGGTCCGGCGAGGTCATCCTCGACCGTTTCCGGGGACGCGCAGGCATCCCTGAGCCATTGCAAGCCGCTGAGCATTTCGTCCGCTCCCACACGGGCGAACTCTCGGTCGGCGGAGTGGCCGTGGAATCCTCCAGGTCGGACGGCGACACCACCGAGGCGTTCGTGCGCGGTAGTGACGCTCGTTTTCGGGTAGTGGTTGAACCCATGACGCTAACAACGCCATGTGGTACGGCTTGTGCCGAAACGATCACTACCTATCGGCTGGTCACGCTGGACAGGCTCACGCCTGTGCGGTACGCCACGTCCGCCCTCACCTGACCTGAGGGAACATCACGGCCAATCCAGGCGTTGGACACAGGGACGTCGTAAACGTCCAATGCGGCATTAACCCGAAATACCCTCACTAAAAGGTGGTTTTCTCATGTCTCAGGTACGTCGGCAGACCGCCCGGCCTCGGCCCAGCTGGGGCTGGCAGGATGACGCCGCGTGCCGGGGCGAGGACCTCGTGCTCTTCTTCGGTCCCGACGGCGAGCGTCAGCCTGAGCGTGACATTCGCGAGCGTAAGGCCAAGGCCATCTGCGCCCAGTGCCCCGTACGCGCCGAATGCCTCGACTACGCACTGTCCCGTCCGGAGAAGTACGGCACCTGGGGCGGTCTGAACGAGGACGAGCGCGCCTCCGAGCGTCGCCGTCGCATGCGCCGCGCCGCCAGCGCCGGCATCAGCGCCGTCGCCTGAGCAGTACCTCCACCCGGCTTTCCCCTCGCGTGTGATCTCGCTGATTCCCCTGCGAGATCACACGTCGTTGTGTACGGTCAGGGTGTTCCGTACGGCGATGCGCCGAGGGACACCCTGTGAGGAAGGTCACCGCCGGCGAGCCACACCGGCAGCCGCCTACCAGGACGACCGCTTACCGTCCCTCCAACTGTAAGCCATCATCGACCGCCCGCAGACGGGTCAACCCTGCGGGGGACCCCCGGGACGTCGCGCCGGCCCCGTGCGGGCAGCGGCTTGACCTGGGGAGCGGAACAGCCGGGGCAGGTCTGGTCGGCCCAGGGCGCGGTGGTGACGATCCCCTGCCTGCGCCACACGACCGGACGTCCGTCGTCGGCGTGACAGGCCTCGTAGACGTCCTCCCAGACGTGCAGGCAGCGCAGGCACTGGAAGTCCCAGGCCTCGGTGACCGTGTGAATCTCTCGCATGAGCTATCTCCTCGCATGGGGCGTGCTGTGCTGGTCCGGACGGCGAGCCGCCGGACCTATATGCGAGAGATGCTCAGCAGGATCAGCCGATCGGCCTCGGCCTGCGGTGCGACCGGGAAGCCCCCGGCGGCGGGCCTGCGGGCCGGCCGCCCGTTCGCGGGCGGGACCGCCCCCCAGGCGCCCGGCATCGCGGGCCCCCTGGCCTGTGTACGGGGATCGCGCTTGCCCTGGCTCTGACGGGTGACGGGCGTGGAGGGCACCTCGTCGACGGGCTGCACCTCGGAGGCGACGATCTCGGCGGCCACGCCTCCGGGTATCCCCGGGACACTCTCGTGCCACCCCAGGAAGAGTCCGAGGCAGACGAGGATCGCGACCCACGGAGCCGCCCGGCGGCGCCGGGACGGCATGCATCCGCGCAGGCCTGCGATCACACCTAGAGGTTTGCCTACTCACAGTAGTCGAAACTCAACTCTGGGTAAGAGTGGTCGGACCTCGGGCGACACAACCGTCGCCGGGCGGGCGGACGCGCCCCCGCCCCTCCCCGCCGGAAGACGGGAAGGGGCGGGAGCGGACGCGCCTCCCTACCGGCCGGCCGGGCTCACACCTCCGGAGGTCACGGGCGGTTCCGGCCGGGCTTCCGCATCTCCTTGTGGATGACCTTCCACTTGCTCTGCAACTCCTTGCGGAGCCGGGCGTCGCTCCTGGACGCCATCCAGGCGGCCTCCCGCTGGAGCTTGTTCCAGCTCTCCAGCCGCCGCTCGGGCAGCGTGCCGTCCTCGATGGCGGCGATCACCGCGCAGCCGGGCTCGCTGTCGTGCCCGCAGTCGGCGAACCTGCACCGCTCGGCGAGGTCCTCGATGTCGGAGAAGACCATGTCCACGCCCTCGCCCATGTCGTACAGGCCGACACGGCGGATGCCGGGCGTGTCGATGATGAGGCCGCCGTCCTTGAGCGGGATGAGCTCGCGGTGCACGGTGGTGTGGCGCCCCCGGCCATCACCCGCCCTGACCTGCTGGGTCTCCATCACCTCGCCCCCTGCGAGGGCGTTGACAAGCGTGGACTTGCCTGCGCCGGAAGCCCCGAGCACCACGGCGGTGCGCGTCCCCTCCAGGTATCCGCGCACGATCTCGACCCCCTCGCCGGTGACCGAGCAGACCGGATGCACGTCCACCCCGGGCGCCGCCGCGCTGACCTCCCGCATCAGGAAGTCGAGCCCCTCCCCGACGAGGTCGGACTTGGTGACGAGCACCACCGGCAGGCCGCCGCTCTCCCAGGCCAGGGCGAGCAGCCGCTCGATCCGGCCCAGGTCGGCGGTGTCGGTGGCGTGCAGGGCGGGTTCGGCGACGAAGACGACGTCGACGTTGGCCGCGAGCACCTGCCCCTGGGAGTCGCCGGACAGACCGCCCCGGGAGACCCTGGCGACGCCGCCGCGCACGAACGCGGTACGGCGGGGCAGCACCGCCTCAAGCTCGAAGCGACCCTCGGGCAACCGCCGGAGTGCGGCCCAGTCCCCCACGCAGGGCAGGGCGACGGGGTCGGCGGCGGCGGCCCGCCGTACCTGGGCGCTGTAGTGGGCCTGGGAGGGGCCGCCGGTGGTCAGCACCTCGGCGGCGCCGCGGTCGACGCGGGCCACCCGGGCGGGGACGAGACCGGCGGGGAGCTCGGCGGCGAGGGAGTCGTTCCAGCCGAGCGAGGAGAGAACGGAAGAATCAGATGACACTGACGAAGACAACGTGGGTACACCCTTTGTGGAAGCCGGGCGCCCCTGCGTGAAATGGGCTAGACGGGCACCCGGAGGTTGATGGATGGCAGGCTCGACAGAACGACCCGCATAGTCCTCACCTCCAGAATCCGTGGCCACCGGTCATGCCGGATGGCGTCTGCAGTAGCAGATTAGCGCAGAGCCACTGTCCCCACGCAACCCATATATCCGTATACCCGCGCGCCGGGCCTCGGCCCGCGCGGCCCCGCTCCCCGCTCCCCGCCCCTACGGCGCGGCGGACGCGGAAGGCCCCGGGACGCGGAGGTCCCGGGGCCCTGACGGCTCAGCTCACAGGCCGGGTGCCGGGAAGTGCGAGGTCAGCTCGGTGACCTCGCCGTGGACCCGGGTGATGACGTGCTCGGCCTCGTCCTCGCCCTTGGCCAGGGCGGTGACGACCTGGTCGATCCAGGCGCCGATCTGCCGCATCTCGGTCACGCCCATGCCCCGGCTGGTCACGCCGGCGGTGCCGATGCGGATGCCCGACGGGTCGAACGGCTTGCGCGTGTCGAAGGGCACGGTGTTGTAGTTGGTCTCCAGGCCTGCCCGGTCCAGGGCCTGGGCGGCGGGCTTGCCGCCGATGCCCTTCGGGGTCAGGTCGAACAGGATGAGGTGGTTGTCGGTCCCGCCGGAGACCAGGTCGAAGCCGCGCCCCTTGAGCTCCTCGGCCAGCGCCTGGGCGTTCAGGACGACCTGCCGGGCGTAGTCCTTGAAGTCGTCGGTCGCCGCTTCCTTCAGCGCCACCGCGATGGCCGCGGTGGTGTGGTTGTGCGGGCCGCCCTGCAGACCGGGGAAGACGGCCTTGTTGAGCGCGGTGGCGTGCTCGTCGGCGGTGGCCATCAGCATCGCGCCGCGGGGACCCCGCAGGGTCTTGTGGGTGGTGGTGGAGATGACGTCCGCGTGGCCGACCGGCGACGGGTGGGCGCCACCGGCCACCAGGCCGGCGATGTGCGCGATGTCGGCGGCGAGCACCGCGCCGACCTCACGGGCGATCTCGGCGAAGGCCGGGAAGTCGATGGTGCGCGGGATCGCGGTGCCACCGCAGAAGATCAGCTTGGGCCGCTCGCGGAGGGCGATCTCGCGGACCTCGTCCATGTCGACGCGGCCGGTGTCCTGGCGCACGCCGTAGCGGACCGGGTTGAACCACTTGCCGGTGGCGGAGACCGACCAGCCGTGGGTGAGGTGGCCGCCGAACGGCAGGCCCATCCCCATCACCGTGTCGCCCGGCTTCAGGAAGGCCAGGTAGATGGCGAGGTTGGCGGGCGAGCCGGAGTAAGGCTGGACGTTGGCGTGGTTCACGCCGAACAGGGACTTGGCACGCTCCACGGCGAGCGTCTCGACCTGGTCGATGACCTGCTGGCCCTCGTAGTACCGCTTGCCGGGGTAGCCCTCGGAATACTTGTTGGTGAGGACGGTGCCGGTGGCCTCGAGGACGGCCCTGGAGACGTAGTTCTCCGAGGCGATCAGTTTGACGGTGTCGGCCTGACGCCGCTCCTCCGCCTTGATGAGCTCGGCGATCTGCGGATCGACGCTGGAAAGAGAACTCATGGCGCCTTCACTCCTCTGTCATCGTTGACGTCGTGCGAAGACCCAGGCGCACGGCCTTCGCCATTCCGCTCCCCGGTGGTCTCTCCCACCCATTGCGCCAGTCGCGTCATAGACGATAGCGGACTAGCCGGCACGGCCGGCGCGGCCCGCCCCGTCCACCGGCCAGAGCCGGTCCACCTCGGCGTTGAGCGTGGCTCCGATGAGCACGGCCAGCGCGGTGATGTAGAGCCACAGCAGCACCGCGATCGGGGCGGCCAGCGAGCCGTAGATGGAGACGGGGGAGAACCAGGCGGCGAGCACCGCGCGCAGCACCGCGGCGCAGGCGATCCAGATGATGAACGCGAGCACGGCCCCGGGCAGCTCGCGCCACCAGCGCGTGCGCACCGGCACGCTCACGTGGTACAGCAGGGTGAGGAAGAACACCGAGCCGATGATGACCACCGGCCAGTAGAGGATGTCGACCAGCGGGGCGTAGTCGGGTGGCAGGGCGCCGCGCAGCGCGGCGGGGCCGAGGACCAGCACCGGCATGACGAGCAGGCCGACCAGCAGGCCCGCGAGGTAGAAGCCGAAGGACATCAGGCGGGTGCGGATGATGCCGCGTTCCTCGCCGAGCCCGTAGGCGACCGAGATCAGGTCCACGTAGACGAACAGCGCCCGCGAGCCCGACCAGAGCGCCAGCAGGAAGCCCAGCGAGATCAGCGAGACCTGGTTCTCGGGTTTCAGCACGTCCTCGACGAGCGGGGTGACGACGCTGTCCACGGCGTTGTCGGTGAACAGCAGGTGCGCCTGCGCGTCGATCCAGTCCCTGACGTTCTGCAGCGTCTCCGGGCCGAACACCCGGGTGAGCTGGCCGAGCACGCCGATCAGGCCGAGCATGAACGGCGGCAGCGACAGCAGCGCGAAGAACGCCGCCTCACCGGCCAGGCCGGTGACCCGGTAGGTGACGCCCGCGTTCACGGTGGCGGAGCCCAGTGCCCAGGTGCCCGTCCCGCGCACCCAGGAGAGCCCGGCACGCAGCCGGGCCCTGCGCCCGCGTGGTGAGCGCCTGTCGGGCCCGGGCCGGTGCGCCGGAGCATCAGTGGACGTCATGGCACACAACGGTATTTCCTAGTGGTACTTGATCACGACTTCGTCCGGCAACGATCGAATCTCGGGTCCACTACCCCCGCTACCTGCGATAAAACGCCAGCGGGTCGTCGGCGTCGACGATCCGGGCGCCCAGCGGCAGCAGCGACACCGGGATCAGCTTGATGTTCGCGATCCCCAGCGGGATGCCGATGATCGACAGGAACAGCGGGATCGAGGTCAGCAGGTGCCCGATGGCCAGCCAGATCCCGGCCACGACGCACCAGATCACGTTCCCGACGGTGGACAGGCAGCCGGCCTCGGGATCGCGGACCACGGTCCGCCCGAAGGGCCACAGCGCGTAGGCGGCTATCCGGAACGACGCGATGCCGAACGGGATCGTGACGATCAGGATGCAGCAGACGACGCCCGCGATGACATAGCCGATGGCCAGCCAGATCCCCGCGAACACCAGCCAGATGACATTCAACAGAGTCCGCATGATCTGAGCATGTCAGGCCGGATCTGACCGGTTCTATCGGGTCTGCCCCTGAGAGAGCCCTGAGGGGTGCCCTGAAGAGCGTCCCGATCCGAGCGGCGCCCGCCCCTTGCCCGGCAGCCCGGCGAACGCCTGGGCGATCCGCGCCCAGGCCCGCGCGCCCTCGCCCCGCAGTTCCAGGGAGGTGTCGTCGAGGTGGCGGCGCTGGACCACCAGGAGGCAGAAGTCGAGCGCCGTGCCCCTGACGGTGTCGGCGGCGCCGGCCGGCCCCGCCGTCCACCGCGAGCCGTCGGGCATCGTCAGCTCCACCCGGATCGGATCGGCGGGCGGGGTCAGGCCGCGCACCGCGAAGCCGTACGGCATGGCCCGGACGCCGAGTGTCGCCACGTGCCTGAGCCGGGCTGTCGGGACGCGCACGGCCCCGAGCGCGTCCGCCACGTCCTGGCCGTGGGCCCAGGTCTCCATGAGCCGCGCGGTGACGAAGGACGCGGCCGACATGTCGGGGCCGTACCAGGGCAGCCTGGCCCTGGCGTCGAGCAGGGCGAAGGCGTCCAGGCTGCGGGCCCTGGCGGCTCGGAACCACTCGTGGACCTGGCCGGGGGTGAGGCCGCGCGAGGCGGCCGCGAGCTCGTCCACCGCCGACTCCCCGCGGCCGAGGAAGGCCGGCAGCGCGGCGCGGAAGCCGTCGGGGTCGGTCGCGGCGGCGGTGGCGGCGTCGTCGAACCAGGCCAGGTGGCTGATCTGGTCGCGCACCGCCCAGCCCTCGGCGGGGGTGGGCAGCTCCCAGGACGCCGGGTCGAGCCCGCGGACCATCGCGTCGAGCTCGGCGGTCTCCGCGCGCAGATCGGCCAGCAACTCGTCCATCAGACCCATGGCGCGCCTCCTCGTTCCGGCCCAGGCAAGCGTAACCGAGTGATGTTCTAGGGGACAGTCCGGCAGCCGGTGGGGGGCACCCCACAATGGAAGGGTGATCTGCCAACAGTGCAAGGACCGTCGTCACGAGGAGTGCCGGGGCGGCTCGTGGTGCGACTGTCAGCACCAGGACGTCCAGCGGCCCGGGGAGTCCCCGATGGACTGGCCGCGCCAGGGGTGAGTCCCACAACCAAGGTTGGGCCTGGAGAGAGTCCAGAGTGTGGACCCGACATTGGACATCTCGGACGACCAAGGTATCGTCGGTGCCATGCCAGCGGACCCATTGCTCGTCGTGCGACGCCACGTCGACCTCTTGCGTGTCCGCAGTGCCATCTGTTGTGACGTCCGTTGACCGTCGCCCTCCGCTGATTTCACCCAGCTCGGGCGCGCGACAGGCGTCCTCCTTGTGAGTGAAGCGACCCCCGCATTCGACGATGAGGCGGGAGGTGCCGTCTGTGCGTGTCCGGAAATCACTCCATCGATCCAAAGGACGCGCACATGACGACCCCGGCCAAGCCGGCTAACCGCCACCACAAGCGCCCGCGCGGCGAAGGTCAGTGGGCTCTCGGTTACCGTGAACCGCTGAACAAGAACGAGGAGAACAAGAAGAACGACGACGGGCTCAACGTCCGTCAGCGGATCATCGACGTCTACGCCAAGGACGGTTTCGACTCCATCGACCCGGCCGACCTGCGTGGCCGGATGCGCTGGTACGGGCTCTACACCCAGCGCAAGCCGGGGATCGACGGCGGCAAGACCGCGATCCTGGCGCCGGAGGAGCTCGACGACCGCTACTTCATGCTCCGGGTCCGGATCGACGGCGGGCGGCTCAACCTCGAACAGCTCCGCGCCATCGCCGACATCTCCAACCTCTACGGCCGGGGCACCGCCGACGTCACCGACCGGCAGAACATCCAGCTCCACTGGATCGAGATCGAGGCCGTCCCCGACATCTGGAAGCGGCTGGAGGCGGTGGGCCTGTCCACCACCGAGGCCTGCGGCGACACCCCGCGCGTCATCCTGGGCTGCCCGCTGGCCGGGATCGACGACAACGAGGTCCTCGACGGCACCGCGCAGATCGACGAGATCTACGACACCTACATCGGCGACCCGGCCTTCTCCAACCTGCCCCGCAAGTTCAAGACCGCGGTGAGCGGCTGCCCGGCGCACTGCACCGTGCACGAGATCAACGACATCGCCTTCGTGGGCGTCGTCAACGAGCGGGGCGAGAGGGGCTACGACCTGTGGGTGGGCGGCGGCCTGTCGACCAACCCCATGCTGGCCAAGCGGCTGGGCGTCTTCATCGCCCCGGAGCAGGTCACCTCGGTCTGGGGCGGCGTGATCGGCATCTTCCGTGACTACGGCTACCGCCGCCTGCGCCACCGGGCCCGGATCAAGTTCCTGGTCAACGACTGGGGCACCGAGAAGTTCCGGGAGATCCTGGAGACGGAGTACCTCGGCCACGCGCTGCCCGACGGCCCCGCGCCCGAGCAGCCGCGCGGCGGGCGCCGTGACCACGTGGGCGTCTTCCCGCAGAAGGACGGCAATTTCTACGTCGGCTTCGCGCCCAGGGTCGGGCGCCTCGACGGCGACAAGCTGCACCTGATCGCCGACATCGCCGAGCGGCACGGCTCCGGGCGGGTGCACACCACGGTCGAGCAGAAGATGGTCGTCCTCGACGTCGCCCCCGACCGGGTCGACAGCCTCGTCGCCGAGCTGGAGGCCAACGACCTCCAGGTCAACCCCTCCACCTTCCGCCGCCAGACCATGGCCTGCACCGGCATCGAGTTCTGCAAGCTGGCGATCGTCGAGACCAAGGCCGTCGCCTCCGACCTGATCGACGAGCTGGAGCAGCGCCTTCCCGACTTCAGGGAGCCGCTGACCATCAACGTCAACGGCTGCCCGAACTCCTGCGCGCGCATCCAGGTGGCCGACATCGGCCTCAAGGGCCAGCTCGTCGTCAACGACAAGGGCGAGCAGGTCGAGGGCTTCCAGATCCACCTGGGCGGCTCCCTCGGCGTCAACCCGGGCTTCGGCCGCAAGGTCCGCGGCCTGAAGGCCACCGCCGAGGAGCTTCCCGACTACGTGGAGCGCGTCGTCAGGAACTTCGAGAAGCAGAAGAACGACGGCGAGACCTTCTCCGGCTGGGTCCAGCGCGCCGACGAGGCGGACCTCAAGTGAGCCGCCCGGCGGGCCGCGAGGGGAGGGCGGGCCGATGAGCGAGCGAGCGGTCCCCTTCCACTGCCCCTACTGCGGTGAAGAGGATCTCGAACCCTATGAGGGCGACGGCGGCTGGTACTGCCGCTCATGCGTCCGCGCCTTCAAGTTGAAGTTCCTGGGCATCGGAGTGCGGTCATGACCGCCGGCGGCCCCGGCCCGGTGAGCGCGGCGGCCCGCGAGGCATGGGCGGCCCACGTGGCGATTGAGGAGTGGTGAGCGACATGACACTGGTGGACATCGAAGTCGGACTACGACAGCAGCGCGGCGCGCTCGACCTGCAGGACATCGTCGAGTCGGCCGCGCGGTTCCTGGAGGACGCCTCCGCACTGGAGATCATCCGCTGGGCCGCGGCCACCTTCGGCGATCGGCTCTGCCTGACCTCCTCGATGAGCGACGCGCTGCTGATCGACCTGGTCAGCCGGGTCAAGCCGGGGGTGGACGTGCTGTTCATCGACACCGGCTACCACTTCGCCGAGACGATCGGCACCCGTGACGCCGTGCGGCAGGTCTACGACGTCAACGTGATCGACGTGCAGCCGTCCCGGACGGTCGTCGAGCAGGAGCGCGACCTCGGTCCGCGCCTGTTCGGCCGCAATCCCGACCTCTGCTGCTACCTGCGCAAGGTCGAGCCGCTCAACCGGGCGCTGGAGCCGTATCTCGCCTGGGTCTCCGGCATCCGCCGCGACGAGGCCGTCACCCGCGCCGGCGTCAAGGTCGTGGAGTGGGACGCCAAGCGCCAGATGGTCAAGATCAACCCGATCGCCCGGTGGACGCAGGACGACGTCGACAACTACATGGCCGACAACGGCGTGCTCGTCAACCCGCTGCACTACGACGACTACCCCTCGATCGGCTGTGCCCCCTGCACCCGTCAGGTCTCCCCGGGAGAGGACCCGCGCAGCGGCCGCTGGGCCGGGATGGCCAAGACGGAATGCGGGCTGCATCTATGACGTGGCGCGTCCCCGGCGCGACGCCCGCCATCCCGCTGATCGCGGTGGCGCACGGGTCCCGTGACCCGCGCGCCGCCGCGACGGTGGAGGAGCTCCTCGATCTGGTACGGCGGGCACGCCCGGAGATCCCCGTGCGCGCCGCCTACCTCGACCACGCTCCCCCGACGCTCGCCGGGGCGCTGTCCGGGCCGGCCGAGGCGGTGGTCCTGCCGCTGCTGCTCACCGAGGCCTACCACAGCCGCGTGGACATCCCCGGCGCGCTCGCCGAGGTGACGGCCCGCCGGCCGCTGCTGCGCGTGCACCGGGGCGCCACCCTGGGCCCCCATCCCCTGCTGACCGCCGCCCTGGAGCGGCGCCTGGCCGAGGCCGGGGTGGAGCCCGGCGATCCCGGCACCGCGGTGGTGCTGGTCTCGGCGGGCTCCAGCGACCGCCGGGCCAACGCGACGGTCGCGGGGGTGGCCGGAGAGTGGGCCGGCCGGCGCGGCTGGTGGTCGGTGACCGCCGCCTACGCCTCGGCCGCCGAGCCCACCCCCGGGCAGGAGGTCCGGCGGCTCCTCGACGCCGGAGCCCCGCGGGTGGTGGTGGCCCCCTACCTGCTGGCCCCGGGCTACTTCGCCGACAGGATCCGCCGTGACACCCTGGCCGCGGGCGCCTGGGCGGTCGCCGACGTGCTCGGCGCCGCCCCCGAGCTCGCGGCCGTGCTGGTCGAACGCTACGAGCGGGCCGTGCGGCGGGAGAGGACCCTCGCGACCGCCTGACGGCCGTGCGGGCGGCGGCCGGGCGGGCGTACCGTTCTGGGATGTCCTACATGAGATGACCACGCCTTTCGTATATCCAGTCAGGGGTGCGGGAGGTGGGTCAGACGCGGTCGAGGATGCCTTCCAGGGCGCGCATGACGCCGGTTCTCCAGCCGCCGCCCATGATCGTGCGGGCCCGCTGCTGGGCCGGGTTGTCCGGGTCGAAGCCCTCGTGCACCAGGAACAGGCGGGTGCCGGTGCCTTCCGGTCGCAGGGTCCAGGTGATCGTCCAGTCCGCGCCGCTCCCGCTCGCGGGATCGGCGTCCCGCCATCCGATCCGGAGCATCTTCCCGGTCTCGAAGGCCAGTACCTCGGCCTGGACCATGCCCGAGAAGCCGGTGGCGGGCATCGCAACGGCCCGCATGGTGTACCGGTGGCCGACCTTGAGCCGGAAGTCGCCGGGCATCAGCCACTGGGCGATCAGCTCCGGCTCGGTCAGCGCCCGCCACACCTTGGCCGGCGGGTGCGCCAAGAACTGGTCGAGGCGGACCGCGGTCAGATCGTCACCGCTCATGACGCTCCTCATCCATGGAATCGAGCAGATCGCGCAGTCCGGTGAGCTTCTCGCGCCAGAACCGCTCGAACGGGCTGAGCCACTCCTGCACTTCGTTCAGCGGAACCGCCTCCAGCCGGTAGAGCCGCTGCCGGCCTACCTTCCGCTCGCTGACCAGCCCGGCCTCCCGCAGCACCTTCAGGTGCTCGGAGAAGCTGGGGCGGGCCATGTCGAAGTGGCCGGCCAGCCGCTGGACGGGCTGCGGCCCCTCCTCGCGTAGCAGCCGCAGCACTTCCCGGCGCACCGGGCTGGCCAGGGCGGCGAAGATCCGGTCCTCGGGTGCCTCCACAGCGGCCATCGGCGGATCAGAAGTCCGCGGGAGCCGGCGTGGACAGGACGAAACTGTTTCCGTCCGGGTCGGTGAGGATGGCCTGCCGGCCCCAGGGCAGGTCCGTGGGGCCCTCGATCGCGGCACCAGCCTTCGCGAGCTGCGCGCAGTCGGCGTCGAGGTCGGCGGTCTCCAGGATGATCCCCCTCGCGCTGCCCGGGGTGAGGCCCTGGTCGGCGGCGGACAGCGCAAAGCTGGTCTGTGCGCCCTTGGGTGCCACCTGGAGCCAGCGCACCGGCCCCATCTGGCGGTCGACGAGCACATCGAAGCCGAGGGCGCCGACGTAGAAGTCCTTGGCCAGGTCCTGATCGGCGACGGGCAGCGTAACGAGCCTGGCGTGCGTGATGTTCATGAGCCCACTATAGGTAGGAAATTTCCTACCTGTCACGTGGATCTTGTCCACCCATCAGGTGGATCTTGTCCGCCCGGCAGGAAGAAGCTCTGATCGACCGACCCGCCCTACGCCGGATCGTCACTCGCGCCCCACGCGAGAGTTCCGAAACGCTCTCCGAGAGGGCCGCACCAGGCGCTGGGCCTTTGCACCAGGCTTTCACGCGCTCGCGGTCTGACGCGGGCCGGCACGTCCGCCCCCGATATGCGCCGATTGCAGGCATACCCTGGTCCGAAGCACGCCGAAGTCGCACAGCCGGGCCCGGCGGCCCGGATCGCCGGGCGCGTCAGCGACGCTCCCGATTCGATCCCGCTCATGCATATCACGCCAAAATTGTTGAGTAGAGCGTGAATATCAAATCCGGACACCACGGGAAGCGGATGTCCCACACAGGAACATCCCACCGTGTCGAGCTGTCCCACCTGTCCGAGCGGCCGCGTTGATCGGACAGGGCCATGCGGTATCGCTCCCGGTGAAGAAGGCCGGATTGAATCAAGTCTGGAAGAGGAGCACAGCGCGCACGCGTCGTGAACCACTCCGGGACGGCATGCGCCCGAGCCGGACCCACGGGCGACACCGCCCTTGGAAATGCCGACCGGAGAGCCGTACTCCGTGGTGCCGTCACAGCCTGCACTTCAAGCTTCTTCGCCGGCTTACGACATGACTCTCCGCGACGTTTTCCTCCCGCTACGGATCAGCCCCCAGAGGTGCCATGATCACCCTCTGTAGTTCGGCAACGGCATTCGCCCGCCAGGCCGCCGGCTGAGAATCGCCACGACCGTCCACCGATTCAACGGCACCGTCGCGACTGCGCGATTTCTCATGCCTGTTGGCTTACTTGAGCGAGCCTGATCAGCGACGACGGCATCGCGGAATGCTTCCGGCCGCCGTTCGGGCCGACCCCGGAATTCATTTGGGCCCCTTGCCACTCGGGGAATGACTTACTATGTTGATCATGAGTCAGGGCCGGGGATTCCTCCTGAAACCGGCATAGCCGGGCCCCTCCAACGGAGACTCGACCCAGCCTCTCGAAAAATGCCTAGGGCTTCTGCAGGGGCCCGGCCGGTACAACACGCGATATCGCCGTCAGCGGATACACAAGCCGCTGAACCAGAAGTGGCGCGGCTTGACGGCTCCCGCCCCCTCGCCCTCCCCCCACGGTGGGCCTTGCCTGATCCCGGAAGGTCCTGTCCGCAGATGCGGCTATTTTTACAGCATCGGCTTTTCGCTGCGGTCTTCGCTCTCGCGGCGGCACTTCGCGTCCTTACCATCACCGGCTATTCGCCGGCTGTGTGGCTGGAGGACGCCTTCGACTATGTGGGCGTGGCCGAGCGCATGCAGCCCTACCCCGTCCGTCCCAGTGGCTACTCTTTCCTGCTCTGGCTGATGCGACCGCTGCACAGCCTCGCCGCCGTCGTGACCGTCCAGCACCTGATGGGGCTGGCGATGGGGGTGATGGTCTATGCCCTTGTCCGCCGGCGGGCGAGCAGGTTGCGGACGGGGTGGGCCGTGCTCGCGGCCGCCCCCGTCCTCCTCGACGCCTACCAGATCTTCTTCGAGCACACCGTCTTGAGCGATGTCCTCTTCTCGTTCCTGGTGATCACCGCGGTGACGGTCGTGCTC
Organism: Streptosporangium minutum; assembly: GCF_002149035.1. Classification (GTDB taxonomy): domain Bacteria; phylum Actinomycetota; class Actinomycetes; order Streptosporangiales; family Streptosporangiaceae; genus Streptosporangium; species Streptosporangium minutum. Next base: position 13,850 of record NZ_NGFP01000116.1, on the reverse strand, counting down.
TGGCGGCCTCGCATCTCCCCTGGTCACGCGGTGTCGGCTGGGCTGCTTCTCGCTGCGGCGACGCTCACCCGCTCGATAGGGCTGATCCTGCTTCCCCTGCTCGCCGGTCATCTGCTCATCAACCGCTCCGGCTTGCGGATCTTCATCACGACTGTGGTCGCCGCGGCGATCCCGCTCGGTGGTTACGCCGCATGGTACGGCTCCTGGCACGGATCCCCGGCGCTCAACGCGGGAAGCGGAGTGTGGCTCTGGGCCCGGACCATGCCGTTCGCCGACTGCGCGAAGATCAAACCACCTACGGACGAGGCTGTCCTCTGCCCGACCCAGCCTGTTGGCCTCCGCCCGGCCTCACCGTATTTCATCTGGTCCGACTGGTCGCCCTTGAGGAAAGTCCCCGGTCACCCGGTCACCACCAACGCCGACCTGTTCCAACCGAAGATCAACGAGCTGGCGGGCAGCCTTGCCAGGCGCGCCATTCTCAGCCAGCCGCTGGACTATCTCGAAGTGGTCACCCGAGATCTCCAGCGGACGCTGAACTGGAAGAGGGGCCCGAATCCGCATTCCGTGCCCATTGTCTACAACCGCTATGCCTTTCCCAATGCCGAGGGCCCGCTGCCCGATGGGGTCAGGATCCCCGGTGGAGGCATCCAGCAGGACCTGCGGGCGTACGAACGGGGGCCGACCGCCACAGCGTTCAGCGAGCCGGCGGCGGAGTGGATGCGCGTGTACCAGGCTTCCGTCTTCCTGCCGGGGCCGTTCTTCGGCCTGCTCTCCGTAGGCGCCCTTCTCGCATACGCGGCGACCTGCGCCGTCCGCTCCCGCAGGGAGACAGCCAAAAGCGCGGCCTGGCCGCTGGCCATCGGCGTCGCTCTCGTCGTGGGGCCGGTGGTCGTCACCGCCTACGACAGCAGATACTGGCTACCCGCCATCCCCTTGTTCTGCCTGGCACTGGCCATATCCGTAGGCGGTCGCACCGTCGATGACACGCACGACTCGAGCTCGGCGGAGGAGCCGAGGTCATTCCGGACGGCCGGGCGCCCGGAGGGTTCCGGGCAGCCAGACCACATGGGCTGAAGGCCCGAAGTGCCGCAAGCGACCTCCCGGGCCTTCAGAGGGCGGCTGCTCGACGCCGGAGCCCCGCGCGTGGTGGTGGCCCCCTCCCCGCCGGCCCTGGGCCACTTCGCCGACAGGATCCGCCGTGACACCCTGGCCGCGGGCGCCTGGGCGGTCGCCGACGTGCTCGGCGCCGCCCCCGAGTTCGCGGCCGTGCTGGTCGAACGCTACGAACAGGCCGTGCGGCGGGAGAGGACCCTCGCGACCGCCTGACCTGTGCGCTCAGCCGGTCGTTCCGCGACTTTCGTGGTCCTTGCCGTCCTCCGTACATCGGAGCACGACGACCCGGCCGGTGGCCGGGTCGACCTGGTGGACGTTGTCCCTGCAGACCGGATAGACCAGTTCCCTCACCGTCACGGACCACTGGAGGGGAAACTCCTTCGCCTCGGCGAGCTGCCGTTCCCAACCCTCGAAGAACTTGTCACTCCGGGCGAGCTCCTTGAAGGTCATGCCTGGGTCGAGCTCGCCCGGCAGCACAGCCGCGGACACGATGTGCTCCGCGTTCTTACCGGTCTTGTCCTCCCAGGAGGCCGCGAGGACGGTGCCATCGGACCGCCGCCCGCAGAACTGCTGCTGGGGGGCGCCTCCGTCGATCCAGACGAGCAATCGGCGCAGCGGCCCGGAGCACATGACCTGAACACTGACCGGGACCCTGCCCGTCACGACCCGGAACTCCTCGCGTGTCCCCGCCTTCTTGTACTCCTGTTTCGCGATATCAGGGCCTATCATCAGGTCTCCCACAGGCCGTGAGACGGTCGGCATGACGGGTGACGGCTGGGCCATGACCCCGGTCCAGAGGTCGTCGGGGGCCGGGGCGGCACCCCCCGCGGGCAGGGTGAACGCCAGCGCGGCGGCGAGTCCCGCCGCGACCGTGCCCCCCAGTGCCCCGAGGCGACGGCGCTTGATCCTGCGGACGCGCCGGTCGACGTCGGCGACGGTCACGCCCCTGTGCAGACCGTCGTCGCTCTCCTGGCTCAGGATTTCCCGGAGGTCGGATTCGGTGATCGTCATCTCAGTTCCCCGTGGTCATCGCGGCGGCCGCCGCGGGATCGACGCGTAGTTTGGCCAGCGCCCGGCTGGCCTGGCTGCGGACGGTCGTCACCGAGCAGCCGAGGACCTCGGCGATCTGCGGGTCGGGCAGGTCGGCGAAGTAACGCAGGACGATCACGGCCCGCTGCCTGTCGGGCAGCCCGGCCAGAGCGTGCCGGACCGCCTCGCGCGCCTCGACCTCGTCCGTCCGGTTCTCCCCCGCCACATCCGGCAGGTCCTCGGTCGGCACCTCCGCCCGCCATCTGCGCCGCCACCAGGAGGCGTGGGTGTTGGTCAGGATGCGGTAGACGTAGGGGTCGGGGTTGTCGCCCACCCGTCGCCAGGCGAACCACGCCTTGGCCAGTGCCGTCTGCAGGAGATCCTCCGCTGTGGCCCAGTCGCGGCACAGCAGGTAGGCGGTCCGCAGCAGCCGGACCGAGCGCTGCTCCACGTAGCGCTCGAAGTCGGCCCGATCTCGCATTCGGGATCCTCACTGTTCGGTGTCTGTCACCGATCACTACGCTCCGGCCCCCCGGGGACGTTGCACGCGCCCCGGGATGTCCTGGCCGGAACCGGAGATGAGGGACCTCGCCGCCGGACCGGCGGTCGCCGCGAGCCGTGCGAGCCGTCACACCGGCGGCGGTCACTGCAGGCGCCCGGACCGGCGGCGATCATTGCGACCCCTCGGGTCGGCGGCGGTCACCGTAGGCGTTCGGGCTGGCGGCGATCATCCCGAGCCGTCACGCCGGGGGCGGTCACCGCGAGCCGTGACGCGCCGAGAGACAGGCGAACGCGCGCAGCCGGAACCCGCCGTCAGCGGCGCGCAGCCGGTCGTCCGCCGCCAGTGGACCACCGGTCCGTGGCCCGGCATCGGTGGCCCGGCATCAGTGGTTCAGGCATCGGTGGAGCGCGGGCAGGCGGCCGCTCTCAGTGGTAAGGCGTCAGTAACCCGGCGGCTGCGGCGGGTAGGGCCCCTGGGAGGGGTGCGGCCGGTGGGGGCCGGGGCGCTGCTGTGGGTCGGAGTGCCAGTGCGGATCGAGGTGCTGCTGGGGGTCGGCATGCCAGTGCGGGTCGAGGTGCTGGTGCGGGCCGGGCGGCGGCAGGGGACGCTGCGGCTCGCCCATGAGCTCGCCGCGCAGCTCGCGCCACTGCTCCCGCCAGGCTGCCCAGGCCTTCTTGACGGGCTTGGCCTTGGAGTCGCCGATCACCCTGACGTCGCCCATGACCGCGTACGCCTTGACCCGGATGACCGGCACGTTCATGCCGGGAGGGGCCTCAAGGACCTGGACCTTCTTGTCGCCCATGATCGCGATGCCCTCGAGGTCGACGTCCACGCCGTCCGGAACGATGATCTTCACATCGCCCATGACCGCGGCGGCCACGATGTCCACCACGCCGGTGCGGACCTCGGCCTCACGCAGGTCGAGCACGACGTCGCCCATGACGGCGACCGCTCCGAGCCCCTGGTCGATCCGCCACTTGCCCCGGCGCTTGGAGTCGCCCATGACGGCGACGAACCAGCGCCGCGCCCGGCCGCCCTGCGGCGCCGGATCGGGCGCGTAGGCGGGGGCGGGCCCCTGGCTCCGGCCGTCGGAGGGCAGATCCGAGGTGATGACGGCCAGCTCGGCCTGGGTGACGGCGGTGTAGGCCGCCTCCGTGCGCTCGGTCAGCTCGCCGAGGGTCAACCGTCCCTCGACGGAGGCCACACGCAACCGCTCGACGACGGCCTCCCGCTCGGCGTCCGAGGCCCGTATCACTCCGGGATCGTTCATAACTCACAACATATCGCGAGTTTTCTCCGGAGTGGATCCTTCCCAAGGAGGATGCTGCGGCCTACATCCCGGACAGCGCGTACAACCGGGGTCCCGCGCGGCACGGGTCCGCCACGCTCACGGCGTCCGGACGACACGGGTCCGGCACGCTCACGGCGTCCCGGACGGCACGGCGGCGCGGCGCCCGGACATCGCCGAGGCGCAGGTCCGGGGCTGCGGCCACTGCGCCGCGGCGACCGGCGGCTCTCCCGGCCACCTATGATCCGGAGGCATGTATGAAGAACTTCTGGACGCGGTGGCCGGGAACGACGCCGAGCGGGTCGAGCGCCTGCTCCAGAGCGGTACGGGCGCCGACCCGGACGGCGCCGGAGAGACCACGGCTCTGTACCGGGCCTCGACCGACGGCCGCGTGACGATCGTGCGGGCGCTGCTGGCGGCGGGGGCCGACCCTAACCGGACCAGCGGCGGCGAGGACGAGGGACTGCCGCTGTCCGGGGCCGCGGCCTGGAACCACGCCGACGTCGTGGAGGCGCTGCTGGCCGCCGGGGCCGAGCCCTCCGCGCGGGAGAGCGGCGGATGGAGCGCCCTGCTCTGGGCCGCCGCCAACGGGCAGGCCGACGCGCTCAAGGTGCTCCTCGCGGCCGGGGCCGACGCCGAGGAGGCCAACGACAGCGGCGAGACCGCGCTCACCCTGGCCACCCGGCGCGGAGCGCTGGGCGCCGTGAGCGCGCTGCTGGAGGCCGGGGCCGATCCCACCCGCTCGGACGGCGAGGGCGACACGCCGCTGGCCATCGCCTACGACTGGCTGGGCACGCAGCTGGAGAGCGCGCTGCTGGAGCAGGTCACCGAGCAGGCCCCCGAGGGCTCCCAGTTCGTCGTGGGCCGCAGCCGCGCCGCGGACGGCACCGACCTGGTGACCGTCGCGGCCGTGGGACCGGACGGCGAGCGCGCGGTCGAGCTCCAGTGCCAGCGCGGCCACGCGGCCATCGCGACCCTGCTGGAGGACGCGTCCTCGGAGTTCCTGCCCTTCGACGAGCTGGTCGAGCGGGCGCTGCCGTACCGGGACGTCGACGAGGAGGCCGAGACCTGGTGGACCGTGGCCGGCTCGCTGAGCCGGCGGGCCGACGAGGACACCTTCGAGTCCGCGGCGCGGTTGTGCGTCAGCGAGGACCCGCGCAAGCGGGAGTTCGCCGTCGACGTGCTCGCGGAGTTCGGCTTCAGCGGGGAGGAGAAGCCCTTCCTCGACCGGACGCTGCCGATCCTGCGGCGGATGGCCGCCACCGAGGGCGACGAGCGCGTGCTGCGGTCGGTGCTCGGCGCGCTCGGCCACCACGCCGACCCGCGGTCGCTGCCCGAGGTGCTGGAGATCATCACCGCCGACGGCTGGGCCCGGACCCAGGCCGACCCGGCCGCGCTGGCCGCCGTCCTGCCACCCGGCCACAGCGAGGGGCTCGCGCTGCTCATCTCGATGACGGAGGACGCCGACGAGGAGGTGCGCGACTGGGCGACCATGGGCCTGGCGGGGCTGTCGGAGGACAGCGGGCAGATCCGTGACGCGCTGGCCGCGCGGCTCGACGACGACGACCTGAGCACGGTCGCCGAGGCCACGCGGGGCCTGGCCACCCGGGGTGACGCCCGCGCGCAGAAGGGCGTGGAGCGCGTGCTCGCCGAGAGCGACGAGGACGACGAGTACGTCCGCGACCTGGTCCGCGGTTCCTAGCCGTCCGTCCGGGGGCGGGCGGGCGGCAAGGGGTGCTCCGCGGACGATCACGGTGATCGCGGCGAGTAGGGTCGTGGATGGTTAACGCTTCGTGATCGAAAGGACATCGCCATGGCGACGACACGTACCGCGACGACTCAGTGGAAGGGTGCGCTGCTCGACGGTTCGGGCACCGTCTCGCTCGACTCCTCCGGGGTGGGCACGTTCGACGTGTCCTGGCCCTCGCGGGCCGAGCAGGCCAACGGCAAGACCTCGCCGGAGGAGCTCATCGCGGCCGCGCACTCCTCCTGCTTCTCGATGGCCCTGTCCCACGGGCTGGCACAGGCGGGCACTCCGCCGCAGACGGTGGAGACCAAGGCCGACGTGACCTTCCAGCCGGGCGAGGGCATCACCGGGATCGTCATCTCGGTCCGCGCCCAGGTGCCGGGCCTGTCGGCCGAGGAGTTCCAGAAGGCGGCCGAGACGGCCAAGGCCAACTGCCCGGTGAGCAAGGCCCTCGCCGGCACCACGATCAGCCTCGACGCCGAGCTGCTGAGCTGATCCGCGCCGCCCCCGTGGCCGCGTGCGCCCGCTGGGACGCGCGTGGCCACGGGCGGCCCCTTCGGGGCCCGCTCCGGGTCACCCACGGGCCTCTCCGGCCCGTTCCGAGCTCCGCCCCGGGGCCGCCTCCGGCCTCTCCAAGCTCCGCCCCGGGGCCGCCTCCGGCCCTCTCCGGGCCCCGCCCCGAGCTTCCGGCTGCCCGGCACCGCTCCCCCGGCCCGGATCCGCCCTGGGCTCTTCCTGCCGGTCCGGCCACGGTGAAAGCGCAGGTCCTGGCCTTGCTGCCAGGGTCCCGGCCACTGTCCGGGGACACGTACACTCAGGCATCCCCGCCCTGCTGGGCACACCATCTGGTGGCCGGAGCACCCGACGACGCCGTGCCCCGGCCGCGGCCACCTGGCTGAGGGCCGCCCCATGTGATCAGGTCACGATCTGATCGAAGGGCAAGCAGCCGAAGAAGACCTGAATACCTCGTGAGCTCCCCCGATGCACGACGATGCGGGCCCGGTAGGTCTGGCCGTCCGCGCTCCCCCGCCGTACAAGGGTGACAAGAACGACAACACCCTGCACACGAGGGCCTAACTGGAGGAGAATAGGGCCACATGCGCGAAGTCTGGCCTGGAGAGCCGTATCCACTCGGTGGCACCTGGGATGGCGTGGGCACCAACTTTTCGGTGTTCTCCGAGGTGGCCGAGCGGGTCGAGCTGTGCCTTTTCGGAGATGACGGCAGCGAGGAACGCGTCGACCTGCCCGAGGTGGACGGGTTCGTCTGGCACGGTTACTTCCCTGGGATCACACCGGGGCAGCGGTACGGCTACCGCGTCCACGGCCCCCACGAGCCCTCCCACGGGCACCGGTGCAACCCTTCCAAGCTCCTCCTGGACCCCTACGCCAAGGCCGTCGAGGGCGACCTGGCATGGGACGAGGCCCTGTTCTCGTACGCGTTCACCGATCCGACCGAGCGCAACGACGACGACAGCGCGCCCTTCATGCCGAAGAACGTGGTGGTCAACCCGTTCTTCGAGTGGGGCGACGACCGGCTGCCCCGCACGCCGTACCACCAGACCGTCATCTACGAGGCGCACGTGCGCGGGCTCACCATGCGCCACCCGGCGGTGCCCGAGGAGCAGCGCGGCACCTACGCGGCGCTGGGCCATCCGGCGGTCATCGAGCACCTGCTGAGCCTGGGCGTCACGGCGGTCGAGCTGATGCCGGTGCACCAGTTCGTGCCGGAGCACGCGATGGTCGCCCGGGGGCTGACGAACTACTGGGGTTACAACACGATCGGCTACCTGGCCCCGCACAACGCCTACTCCAGTTCGGGGCAGCGCGGCGAGCAGGTGCTCGAGTTCAAGGCGATGGTGCGGGCGCTGCACGAGGCCGGGATCGAGGTCATCCTCGACGTGGTCTACAACCACACCGCCGAGGGCGACCACATGGGGCCCACACTGGGCTTCCGGGGCATCGACAACGCGGCCTACTACCGGCTGCACGACGGGGACCGGCGCTACTACCTCGACTACACCGGCTGCGGCAACTCCCTCAACGTCCGCTCCCCGCACGCGCTGCAGCTCATCATGGACTCGCTGCGCTACTGGGTCATGGAGATGCACGTCGACGGATTCCGCTTCGACCTGGCCGCCGCCCTCGCCCGCGAGCTGCACGACGTGGACCGGCTGAGCGCGTTCTTCGACCTGATCCAGCAGGACCCGGTGATCTCCCAGGTGAAGCTGATCGCCGAGCCGTGGGACGTGGGTCCCGGCGGCTACCAGGTCGGCAACTTCCCGCCCCTGTGGACGGAGTGGAACGGGAAGTACCGCGACAGCGTGCGCGACTTCTGGCGCGGGAACGGGTCCGCGCTGCCCGAGTTCGCCTCCCGGCTGACCGGGTCCGCCGACCTCTACGCCACCTCCGGCCGCCGCCCGGTGGCCTCCATCAACTTCGTCACCTGCCACGACGGGTTCACGCTGTCCGACCTGGTCTCCTACAACCGCAAGCACAACGAGGCCAACGGGGAGAACAACCGCGACGGCACCGACGACAACCGGTCCTGGAACTGCGGCGCCGAGGGTCCGGTGGAGGACCCGGAGATCACACGTCTGCGCCGCCGCCAGCGCCGCAACTACCTGGCCACCCTGTTCATCTCCCAGGGCGTGCCGATGATGCTGGCGGGCGACGAGTTCGGCCGGACCCAGGGCGGCAACAACAACGCCTACTGCCAGGACAACGAGATCTCCTGGGTCGACTGGTCACTGGTCAAGGACGAGAAGGACCTGCTGGACTTCGTCAGGAGCCTGTCCGGGCTGCGGCGCGCGCACCCGGTCCTCCAGCGGCGCAGGTTCTTCCACGGCCGCAAGGCCGACGACGGCACCCGCGACATCGTCTGGCTCACCCCCTCGGGTGAGGAGATGTCGGCCTCCGACTGGCACACCGGCTACGCCAAGTCGCTGACCGTCTTCCTCAACGGCGACGCCATCACCGAGCCGGGCCCGCGCGGCGAGCCGATCCTGGACGACTCGTTCCTGCTGCTGATCAACGGCCATCACGAGGACATGGACTTCACCCTCCCCGACGCGAAGTACGGGGCGGAGTGGCAGACCGTGCTGGACACCGCCGACGACGGGCCGAAGGACGGGCGGTCCTCCGGGGGGCTCTGGCCGCCGGAGGCCGTGGTCCCGGTGACCTCGCGTTCCATGCAGATCCTCCGCTGCCCCAGGACCTAGAGTCCGGTCGCGATCGCGGCGGTGAGCAGCACCAGGACGAACGTGGTCACCCCGGCGACGCCGTGCAGCAGGACGGCGAGGACGGGGAAGCGCTGTTCGGCGCCGCGCGCGTGGCGGCCGCCGCCCAGCCAGCGGGTGAACATGGTGAAGCCCAGCAGCGCGGAGGCCGCGAGCACCCCGAACGACACCCACGCGAAGGCGCGTTCACCGGTGAGGACGTAGACGACCCAGCAGCCCAGCGCGGAGACCGCCAGGCCCGGATGGGCGAAGACGAGCACCGCGGGGAAGCGGGTGACCTTCGTCCGCTGCTGGCGCAGCCCCCCGCCGGACAGCCACAGATACAGCAGGTAGATCCCGACCATCGCGGTGATCAACCAGGTCACGATCGCGACCAGCCCCACAAAACCTCCCAGATCCGCCAGAACGAATCATGTAACGGGAGTCACCCGAAGTCACTAGAAGCGTCGGATCCGTTATTGACCGTGCTGAAAAGCTCCCTAATCCGCCACTGTGCCAAGGTAGGGGGATGCGCCTTATCCATCCCGCCGCCGCCGGCGACGTCGACCTGGCCCAGGCCTACGCCTACCCGGACGGCCCGTGCGTCCGGGTCAACATGGTGGCCAGCGCCGACGGCGGGACCTGGCTGGAGGGGCTGTCCGGCGGCCTGTCCGGCGGCGGCGACCGGCGGATCTTCGGGGTGCTGCGCGGGCTGGCCGACGTCATCGTGGCGGGAGCGGCGACCGTGCGGACCGAGGGGTACGGCCCGGCCCGGCCGAGGGAGTCGTGGCGCCCGCTGCGCGAGGGCCGCCCGGCCGCCCCGCCGGTGGCCGTGGTGACCCGGCGGCTCGACCTGGACCTGACGGGACCGCTGTTCGCCGAGGCCGAGCCGGATGCCCGGACTATCATCGTCACCTGCGAGGCCGCGCCCCGGGAGCGGCGCGAGGAGGCCGCCGGGCACGCCGACGTGATCGTGGCGGGGCGGGACCGGGTGGACCTGGCGGCGGCGGTCAAGGAGCTCGGCGAGCGCGGCCTGGGCCGGGTGCTGTGCGAGGGCGGGCCGAAGATCAACGCCCAGCTCGCCGCGGCCGGACTGGTCGACGAGCTCTGCCTCACGCTGAGCCCGATGCTGATCGGCGGGGACGCCGCCCGCGTCCTCGACGGCCCGGCCTCGCTCACCCGTCTCCGCCTGGCTCACGTCCTGGAAGAGGAAGGTTTCCTCTTCACCCGTTATATTCGAAAGTCCCGGTGAACCGGTGGGGTGAGTTCGCCGTCGAGCACGACGACACATGTTCGGAGCCGTAGTGGACGAGCAGGGTGAGTTCGCGGCCGGGCGCCGCGCCGGACGGCCGGCCGGGGTGGCGGGATGAGGCTGCCGATCGCGCCGCCGCTCGCGCCGATGCTGGCCAGAGCCGTCAGGAGCCTGCCGCCGCAGGACGGCAGCCTGTTCTACGAGCCCAAGTGGGACGGCTTCCGGTGCGTGGTGTTCCGCGACGGGGACGAGGTCTATCTGGGCAGCCGCAACGAGCGCCCGTTCACGCGCTACTTCCCCGAGCTGGTCGAGGCGGTGCGGGCGGAGCTGCCCGACCGGGTGGTGGTCGACGGCGAGATCGTCGTCCGCGACGGCCAGACGCTCGACTTCGAGGCCCTGCAGCAGCGCATCCATCCGGCCGCCTCCCGGGTGCGGCTGCTGGCCGGGCAGACCCCGGCGTCGTTCGTCGCCTTCGACCTGCTGGCGCTGGGGGAGGAGTCCCTGCTGGAGGTCCCGTTCTCGGCCCGCCGCGCGAGGCTGGAGTCGATCTTCGGCGGCGCGGGGCACGCGGTGCGGCTGACGCCGGTCACCACGTCCGAGGAGCGGGCCGCCGAGTGGTTCGACGCCTTCGAGGGCGCGGGGCTGGACGGCATCGTGGTCAAGCCGGGCGGGCTGCCGTACCAGCCGGACAAGAGGGTGATGTCCAAGGTCAAGCACGAGCGGACGGCCGACGTGGTGGTGGCCGGATACCGGGAGCACAAGTCGGGCCCGGTGGTCGGGTCGCTGCTCCTGGGGCTCCACGACGCCGAGGGCGTGCTCCACCATGTCGGCGTCGCGGCGTCCTTCACGATGAAGCGCCGGGCCGAGCTGGTCGAGGAGCTCGCCCCGTACGTGGACCGGGATGGCGACCATCCCTGGAGCGCCGCCTCGCTGCCCGGCGCGATCTCCAAGTGGAGCGCCACCAAGGACCTGTCGTTCGTGCCCCTGCGATCCGAGCTGGTGGTGGAGGTCGCATACGACCACATGGAGGGACGCCGTTTCCGGCACACCGCCCAGTTCCGCCGCTGGCGCCCCGACCGCACCCCCGGGTCATGCACCTACGAGCAGCTCGAACGGCCGGTCTCCTACGACCTGGACGACATCCTGGCCGGTTGAAGTGGCATTCGCGTAGACACAGGCACAAAGAAACGTTATATCTCGACTATGGTGCGATCATCCTCCTCCGACGACGAACTCAGGGCCGCCGTCGCGGCCCGTCGCGAGCTCGGCCCCGAGTACGAAGACTCCCTGGTCGAGGGCTTCCTGGAGAAGATGGACCAGGAGATCGACCGGCGGGTGGACGACCGGGTCGCCGCCCGCTCCCACAAGGACGCCCCGGCGGTCCGCCCGTCGGTGGACGCCGGCCAGCGGCTGGCGCTGTCCATCGTCTCCATCTTCTTCGGCGTGCCGGCGACGGCCGGCATCGCCTCCTCCACCGACGGCGGGATCATCGTGATCCTGATCCTCTGGCTCGGCATCGTGGGCGTGAACGCGGCCTTCGCCCTCGGCCGGCGCCGCTAGCCCGGCCCCCCTCCCTCGGAGCGCGGCCGAACCCGGCAGAACCCCCCTCGGAGCCCGGCCGCACCCGGCAGAACCGCCGATCACGGATTCCGGCTTTCCCGCCTTGTCAAGCAAGCGTACGCTTGGTCACGTTTCTGTACGGCTGACGCGGGAGTGAGCAGTGAACGAGTACCGCAACCTGATCGGCGGGCGGCTGGTGGCCGCGGCCGACGGCCGCACGCTGGACTCGGTCAACCCGGCCACCGGCGAGGTGTGGGCCCGCGTCCCCGCCTCCGGCAGGGCCGACGCCGAGGCCGCCGTGGCGGCGGCGCGCGAGGCGTTCCCGAAGTGGTCGGCCCTGCCCGCGCTGGGCCGGGCGCACTTCCTGCGCGAGGTGGCGGGGGTCTTCGCCCGGCACGCCGAGGAACTGGCCGGGATCGAGACCACCGACAACGGCCGCATCCTGCGGGACACGCTGAAGAAGGACCTGCCCGGCATGACCCACCTGTGGCAGATCGCCGCCGGCCAGGTGCTCGACGCCGTCAAGGGCGAGACGGTGATCCTCGGTCCCGGCAGCATGGGTCTCACCCGGCGTGAGCCGTACGGCGTGGCGCTCTGCATCATCCCGTGGAACTCCCCCATCTCGACCTTCTCCGCCAAGGCGGCCTACGCGCTGGCGGCGGGCAACACCGTGATCGTCAAGCCCGCCGAGCAGGCCTGTGCCTCCGTACTGCGGCTGGGCGAGCTGCTGGCCGAGGTGCTCCCGCCCGGCGTGCTCAACATCGTCAGCGGCCTCGGCGAGGACGTCGGGGACCCGCTGGTCCGGCACCGCGGGGTCAACAAGATCAGCCTCACCGGCTCCACCCAGACGGGCCAGGCCATCACCCGGGCGTCGGCCGACCACCTCAAGCCGCTGACGTTCGAGCTCGGCGGCAAGTCGCCGAACATCGTCTTCCCCGACGCCGATCTGGAGGCCGCCGCCCAGGGCGTGACGGTGAACTCGATCTACACCGGGAACGCCGGGCAGGTCTGCGTGGCCGGGTCCCGCATCCTGATCCACCGGTCGGTCTGGGACGAGATGATCGAGCGGATCACCGCGATCGCGGCGGGCGTCAGGCTGGCCGACCCCCTCGACATGGCCACCACGATGGGCCCGATCGTGTCGGAGGGACAGTACGAACGGGTCGCCTCCTACCTGGACATCGCCGAGAAGGAGGGGGCCGAGCTGGTGTTCGGCGGCCAGACCGGGGCCGACGTCGTCCCGTCCATGCCCGGCGGCTACTGGGTGGCGCCCACGCTGTTCACCACTTCGGACAACGCGCTGCGCGTCTGCCAGGAGGAGATCTTCGGCCCGGTGGCCGTGGCCATCCCGTTCGACACCGACGACGAGGCCCTGGCCGTCTCCAACGACTCCGCCTACGGGCTGGCGGCGGGCGTGTGGACCCGCGACCTGGGCCGCGCCCACCGGTTCGTCCGCGACCTGCAGAGCGGCACGGTCTGGGTGAACACCTTCCGCCAGATGCCGCCCGGCCTGCCGTTCGGCGGCGTCAAGGACTCGGGCTACGGGCACGACGCCGTGCTGGAGTACACCCGGGAGAAGGCCGCGATCATCCAGACCTGAGCCGCCCCGGGGAGCCGGGAGGCCAGGCAGGAGCCGGTCACGAGGAGCCGGGAGAACAGGCAGAGGCCGGTCACGAGGAGCCGGGAGAACAGGCAGAGGCCGGTCACGAGGAGCCGGGAGAACAGGCAGAGGCCGGTCACGAGGGGCCGGGAACCAGGCGGAGCAGGCCATGAGGGGCCGGAAGGCCAGGCAGGAGTCGGTCGCGGGCGGGCCCTTACGATGAACCGAATATGGTTCTAGAGTCGGGCCATGGGAATCGCGATCACCGAGGAGCACCGGGCGCTGGCCGCCTCCGTCCACGGCTTCGCCAGGCGGAACATCACAGCGCGGGGCATGGACCACGAGCCTTTCCGCGCCGCCCTGGCCGCGCAGGGGCTGCTCGGCCTGCACCTGCCCGAGCGGTACGGCGGGCAGGGCGGCGGCCTGCAGGAACTGGCGGTCGCCCTTGAGGCGCTCGGCGAGCACTGCACGCCCGGCTCCCACCTGCCCACCGTGCTGGCCTCCGCCGTCATCGCCCGCGCCACCGCGGCACACCCCCTCCCCC
>NZ_NGFP01000115.1 GCF_002149035.1 Streptosporangium minutum | reverse complement strand
GCCCACGGCGACGCCCACCGTGAAGCCCACCCCCACCGCGACCTCGCCGGGCGGCACCGTGGGGACGGCCGACGAGAACGAGGTCGTGCGGCTGGTCAACGTGGAGCGGGCGAAGGGCGGCTGCCAGCCCCTCAAGCACGACGCGCAGCTCCGCAAGGCCGCCTACGGCCACTCGGCCGACATGGCGGACCAGGACTACTTCAGCCACACCTCCAAGGACGGCCGTAGCTTCATGGACCGCATCCGGGCGGCCGGCTTCACCGGCGGGTCGGGCTGGGCGGAGAACATCGCCGCCGGACAGAAGACCCCGGCTTCCGTGATGAGCTCCTGGATGAACAGCGCGGGCCACAAGGCCAACATCATGAACTGCAAGTACACCCTCATCGGTGTCGGCGCGGCCAAGAACTCCGGCGGCACGATCTACTGGACCCAGAACTTCGCCGCCAAGTAGGACCCGGCCCGCCGCCGGAGGCGGCGGAGACAGCGACGGGAACGGCGACGCCCCCGTGACGGATGACCGTCACGGGGGCGTCGCCGTACGAGGCGCCCCTTTCACCCGGGGGTCGCCCGGGAGGGGCTCGCCGCTACTTGAGCCAGCTCATCATCGGGCGGAGCTTGGCGCCGGTCTTCTCGATCGGGTGCTGCGCGATCTCCTCGCGGTAGGCGGTGAACTTCTTCTGCCCGCCGTCGAACTCGTCCACCAGCTCCTTGGCGAACTCGCCGGACTGGATCTCGGCGAGGATGCGCTGCATCTCCTTCTTGGTCTCCGGCGTCACGACGCGCGGGCCACGGGAGTAGCCGCCGTACTCGGCGGTGTCGGAGACCGACCAGTACATCTTGGAGATGCCGCCCTCGTACATCAGGTCGACGATCAGCTTCATCTCGTGGAGGCACTCGAAGTAGGCGACCTCGGGCTGGTAGCCGGCCTCGATCAGGGTCTCGAAACCGGCCTTGATCAGCTCGGACACGCCACCGCACAGGACGGCCTGCTCGCCGAACAGGTCGGTCTCGGTCTCCTCGGTGAAGGTCGTCTTCAGCGCGCCGGCCCGGGTGCCGCCGATGCCCTTGGCGTAGGACAGCGCGAGGTCCCAGGCGTTGCCGCTGGCGTCCTTCTCCACGGCGACGAGACACGGCACGCCGCGGCCCGCGGTGTACTGCCGGCGGACGAGGTGGCCGGGGCCCTTCGGCGCGACCATGGCCACGTCGACGCCCTCGGGGGCCTCGATGAGGCCGTAGCGGATGTTGAGGCCGTGGCCGAAGAAGAGGGCGTCGCCCTCGACGAGGTTCGGGGCCACGTGCTCGGCGTACAGGTGACGCTGGATGTGGTCCGGCGCCAGGATCATGGTCAGGTCGGCCTCTTCGACGGCCTCCGAGGGCGTGAGCACCCGCAGCCCGTCGGCCTCGGCCTTCTCACGGCTCTTGGAACCCTCGGGCAGGCCGACCCGGACGTCGACGCCGGAGTCACGGAGAGAAAGAGCGTGGGCGTGGCCCTGGCTGCCGTACCCCAGGACGGCCACGTGCCTACCCTGGATGATCGACAGGTCGGCCTGGTCGTCGTAGAAGATCTCAGTCACTTGCTTAACCTTTCGGGTTTCTCGTGCGGGTTACGCGGTCCGGTCCAGGGCCCGGAGAGAACGGTCGGTGATGGAACGGGCTCCGCGGCCGATGGCCACCATGCCCGACTGGACGAGCTCCTTGATGCCGAACGGCTCCAGGAGCTTGATGAAGGCCTGCAGCTTGTCCGGCGTGCCGGTGACCTCTATGGTCACCGCGTCGGAGGCGACGTCGACGCAGCGCGCGCGGAAGAGGTTGACCAGTTCCAGCACGCTGGAACGGTTCTCGGCGTCGGCCCGCACCTTGATCAGTGTGAGCTCGCGCTGCACGGCCTGCGCCGGGTCGAGCTCCACGATCTTCAGCACGTTGACCAGCTTGTTGAGCTGCTTGGTGACCTGCTCAAGCGGTAGTTCCTCGACGTTGACCACGATGGTCATCCGCGAGATGTCCTCGTGCTCGGTCGGCCCGACCGCCAGCGAGTCGATGTTGAACCCGCGGCGGCTGAACAGCGACGCGACGCGCGCGAGCACGCCGGGCTTGTTCTCCACCAGCACGGAGAGCGTGTGCCTGCTCATGCCTTCCTCCTCGCCTGGCGGCCCGCCCGCGCGCCCGCCGGGCCTCCGCGCCTGCCTGCCGGCTCGCTTCGATCACTCACCGCTAGTCCTCGCTGTCCCAGGCCGGCGCCATGTCGCGCGCGAACTTGATCTCGTCGTTGCTGGTCCCGGCCGCCACCATCGGCCAGACCATGGCGTCCTGGTGGACCACGAAGTCGACCACGACAGGCACGTCGTTGATCTCCATCGCCTTCTTGATGGTCGCGTCCACGTCCTCGGGACGCTCGCACCGCAGGCCGACACAACCGTACGCCTCGGCCAGCTTCACGAAGTCCGGGATCCGGCGGACCGTCTGCAGGTTGGTGTTGGAGTAGCGCTGGTTGTAGAACAGCGTCTGCCACTGCCGGACCATGCCGAGATTGCCGTTGTTGATGATCGCGACCTTGATCGGCACGCCCTCGATGGTGCAGGTGGCCAGCTCCTGGTTGGTCATCTGGAAGCAGCCGTCGCCGTCGATGGCCCAGACCGTGGTGTCCGGACTGCCCATCTTGGCGCCCATCGCGGCCGGCAGCGCGAAGCCCATCGTGCCGGCGCCGCCGGAGTTGATGAAGGTCCCGGGGTTCTCGTAGCCGATGAACTGAGCGGCCCACATCTGGTGCTGGCCGACGCCCGCGGTGTAGATGGCGTCCGGCCCGACGATCGCGCTCAGCCGCTCCATGACGTACTGCGGGGCGAGGGAGCCGTCCTCGAACTCGTCGTAGCCCAGCGGGTAGGTCGCCCGGTAGGCGTCGAGCTGGGTCCACCACTCGCTGTAGTCGCCCTTGCGGTCCTCGTTGCGCACCGCGGCGATCAGGTCGGAGATGACCTCCTTGCAGTCGCCCACGATCGGGACGTCCGCGTGCCGGTTCTTGGAGATCTCCGCCGGGTCGATGTCGGCGTGGACGACCTTGGCGTGCGGGGCGAAGGTGGAAAGCTGCCCGGTGACGCGGTCGTCGAAGCGGACCCCGAGCCCGATGATCAGGTCGGAGCGCTGCAGCGCCCCGACCGCGGGCACCGAGCCGTGCATGCCCGGCATGCCCAGGTGCTGGCGGTGGCTGTCGGGGAAGGTGCCGCGCGCCATCAGCGTGGTGACCACGGGGATGGCGGTCAGCTCGGCGAACTCCAGCAGCTCCGCCGCCGCCCGCGCCTTGTGCACGCCGCCGCCGACGTAGAGCACCGGCCGCTTGGCGTCGGCGATCAGCTTGGCCGCCTCCCGGATCTGCTTGGAGTGCGGCCGGGTCACCGGGCGGTAGCCCGGCAGCTGCATCACCGGCGGCCACTGGAAGGCCGTCATCGCCTGGAGCGCGTCCTTGGCGATGTCGACCAGCACCGGCCCCGGACGCCCCGTCGCGGCGATGTGGAAGGCCTCGGCGATCGTCCTGGGGATGTCGTCCGGGTTGGTGACCAGGAAGTTGTGCTTGGTGATCGGCATGGTGATGCCGGAGATGTCGGCTTCCTGGAACGCGTCGGTGCCGATGGCGGCGCTGGCCACCTGGCCGGTGATCGCGACGATCGGGACCGAGTCCATGTAGGCGTCGGCGATCGGGGTGACCAGGTTGGTCGCGCCCGGGCCGCTGGTGGCCATGCAGACCCCGACCCTGCCAGTGGCCTGCGCGTAGCCCTGGGCCGCGTGGCCTGCGCCCTGCTCGTGCCGTACAAGCACGTGCCGGACCTTGGCCGAGTCGTAGAGAGGATCGTAGGCGGGGAGAATCGCGCCGCCCGGGATCCCGAACACAGTGTCGACCCCGACGTGCTCCAGCGCTCTGACGAGGGCCTGGGCACCTGTCATCTGTTCGGTCATCGGCTCGTTCCTTGTGTGGCTAAGCATGTTTGGCGGCATAAAAAATGCCCCATTCCGCCTGATACGGCGGAGCTGGGGCGGCGCGCAGGTCGAAGTGCTTCGCTATCGGCCTGCGCGCCGGCGAAGTACTACGAGAATCCCACTGTGATGCATGGCTCCACCATGGCCGACAGAGTGTGTCTGCGTCAAATTCATGGGACAGGAGTCTCAAAGTCCGAGATGGCGGATACGGGCGCGAGTCCGGTCCAGACAGCGAAACGAGGTAACAGAACGGACAAGGGGTGAGGAAAGACACACTCCTCGGCGCTCACCCCGCAGGGCGGGGCGAGCGCCGTCATACACCGCTGTGCAGGCTGGACAGGCTCGTCCGCATCAGGGAGTCGACCCCGCGGGCGGCCATCGGCCGCGCCACCAGAAAGCCCTGCCCCCGGGTGCAGCCCATCTCCCGCAGCAGTTCGAGCTGCTCGGGACGCTCGATGCCCTCGGCGACCACGATCAGCCCCAGATCGTGGCCGAGCCGTACGATCGTGCGGGTCAGCAGCGTCAGCGTCTCGTCACGGCCGAGCCCGGACACGAACGACGGATCAATCTTGATCATGTCCACCGGGAGCTGCCGCAGGAACGCCAGCGAGGCGTAGCCGGTGCCGAAGTCGTCGATGGCCAGCCGCACCCCGAGCCTGCGCAGCTCCGAGAGCCGGGTGATGGTCTCGTCGGCGTCCTCGACCAGCATCTCCTCGATGACCTCAAGGGTCAGCGCGCTGGGCGGCAGGCCGCTCTCGGCCAGCGCCGACTCGACGGTCTCCACGAAACGCGGCGCCATGATCTGCCGGGCGGACAGGTTGAGCGACAGCCCGATGTCCCAGGACGACGCGCGCCAGGCGGCGACCTCCCGGCAGGCCTCGCGCAGGATCCACTCGCTCAGCGGGACGATCAGGCCGGTGTCCTCCGCCGGGCCGAGGAACTGCTCGGGCGGCACGAACGCGCTCCCCCGCCACCAGCGCACCAGCGCCTCCACGGCGGTGACACGCGAGGTGGCCAGGTCCACCACCGGCTGGTACTCGATCGCGAACTGGTTCTCCAGCAGCGCCCGCTGCAGGTCGGCGGCGAGCTCCAGCCGGCGCACCACGTCGGCGTGCATGTGCGCGGCGAACACCTCGACCCGGCGCCCTCCGAGATCCTTGGCCCTGGCCATCGCCACGTCGGCGTTACGGATCAGGTCCGCGGAGGACACGTCGTCCTCGGCGAAGGCCACCCCGACGCTCGCGGTCAGCGCGATGTCGCGGTCGGCCACCCGGAACGGCTCGGACGAGACCGTGCGGACCAGCCGCTCGGCCAGATCCACCGCCGTCTGGGCGTCCACCGCCGCCTCCAGCAGCACCGCGAACTCGTCGCCGCCCCAGCGGGCCAGGGTGTCGTCGGCCCGTACGGCGGCGCGGAGCCTGCGGGCGGCCTGGCCGAGCAGATAGTCGCCGCTGGCATGGCCGACCGAGTCGTTGACCGCCGTGAAGCCGTCCAGATCCAGGAACACCACCACGGCGCTGCTCGCGCCCGGACGGGCCAGCACCTCGCGGGTGCGCTCCTCGAAGTAGGCCCGGTTGGGCAGGCCGGTGACGCCGTCGTGGAAGGTCAGGTGGGCGACCTGGTTGCGCAGGGCCTCCTGGTCGCTGACATCGCGGGTGGTGACCAGCAGCAGGTCCTCGCCGCGCACGTGCCGGGTGGCCACCGACTCGGTGGGCCGCCAGGTGCCGTCGGACGCCCGGACCCGGCAGGCGATCATGCAGGTGCCCGGCCCCTCGACCGGCTCCTCGTCCAGGCTCATCGCGCGCAGCGCCACCTGGATCCCGGGCGCGTCCTCCGGGTGGATGTAGTCGAAGATCGTCCCGCCGACCAGCTCGTCGGGGCGGTAGCCGTACGTGATCTCGACGCCCTCGCCGATCTCCCGCACCACGCCGTCGTAGTCGCACAGCAGGACCACGTCGCCGGTGCTCTCCGCCAGGTCCTGGAGCTGCCGCTCACCGAGGTCCACCAGGCGCCGCATCCGGCCCGTCTCCATCAGCACCACGAACAGGCGCACCACCAGGACGCCGACGATCGACGCCGACACCAGGGCGAGGACCGGGACCGGCCCCTGCACCCTGCCGCCGAGCACACGCAGGAGCACGACCGCGGTGGCCGCCACGACGAGGATCAGCGGCAGGGCCGCGATCAGCCAGGAGGTGGTCTGCCCGACGGACGGCTGCTCCGCGTCGGGGTCCGCGGCGTGCGCCGTACGGCCGCTCCACGGGACCGCGGCCAGCAGCAGGAAGGCCGCCGGAGCCAGCCACACCCCGAGCAGCGGCGGCGCGTCACCGCTCACGCGGGCCAGCGCGGTGACCGTCTCGGACGCCGTGATGGCGGCCAGCACCGCCAGCGCCGCCAGGCCCATCGGCCAGGCGGACCGCCGGATCGGCAGCACCGCCGGGCCCACGGCACACGCGAGGATCAGGCAGAGCAGCGGCAGGGCGATGGTCGTCGCGAAGGTGCCGGCGTCGTCGGCCTGGCGGTAGGACGGGCCCAGCAGCAGGACCCAGCCGATCACGAACAGCGAGCCGGCGCACATGTAGGAGTCAGCGAGGTCCCGCAGCAGGGCGCGCCCGTGCGCGGGCCGGGTGGCGGACAGGCCGGTGCCGACGGTGAGCATCGCCGTACCGACGAGGACCACCAGGTCGGCGAAGGTCACGGCGAAGGGCGTGCCGCCCACGAGCGGCCGCACACCGACCCCGACCAGCCAGGTGACCGAGCCACCGGCCAGCCAGCGGACCGCCGTCGCCCTGCGCCGGTCGGCGCCCCGGAGAAGCCCGGCGAACAGTGACACCGCGGCGATCGCGGCGGCGACGACACCCGCCACCGCTCCGACGATCCCGGGCGAGACACCGCTGAGAAGAGCGGCAACGAGCCCCACCGCGCCGGTTCCGGCAGCGGCGGTCAGCGGTACCCGGGGGTCACGCCAGCGGATCAATGTCGTCTGCCCATCAGTGTCGATTCGTCTCGCTTCCGCGACGGCACACGGTCAGTGTGTGCTCTCCGGCCGGTGCGGGAGGTGACAACGCCGTAGTCGTCACCGATCTGATAACCATGCGAGCGATCAGGGTCGCAGTCAATCACCGTACGGACCCGAGGTCACGAGGTAGCCACGGTCCGGATTCCTTTCCCGGACAGTACGGATTACAGCCGGTAAAGATCTGGTCGGCGCGGGTTCAGGGCGGCGTGGACCGGGGTCAGTACGGGCCGGTGATCACGTTCTTGAGCGGCTCACCTGCCAGGTAGCGCAGGAGCTGGGAGCGGAGAAGCCTCAGCAGGCGCCGCCCGGACGCCGGGGTGCTGCCGGCGACGTGCGGGGTGATGAAGACCCCCGGCGCCGTCCACAGCGGATGCCCCGCGGGCAGCGGCTCGGGGTCGGTGACGTCGAGCGCGGCCAGGATCCGGCCCTTCCGCAGCTCGGCGACCAGCGCGTCGGTGTCCACCACCGCGCCCCTGGCCGCGTTCACCAGCACCGCGCCGTCCTTCATCGCCGACAGGAAGTCCGCGTCCACCAGCCCCGTGGTCGCGGGGGTCGACGGGACCAGGAGCACCACCACGTCCGCCCGGGGCAGCAGCTCAGGCAGCTCGTCCTGGCCGTGCACGTCGCCCCGGGCGGTCCTCGCCACCCGGACGACGTCCACCTCGAAACCCTCCAGCCGCCGCTCCAGCGCCTCGCCGATCGAGCCGTAGCCGATGATCAGCACCGTGGAGTCGGCCAGCACCCCGGTGTGGTGGTAGGTCCACTCGCCCTCCCGCTGCGCGGCGGCGAACCCGGGGAACTCCCGCATCACCGCGATCATCGCCCCCACCGCCCACTCCGCGGTCCCCGCGTCGTGCACGCCCCGCGCGTTGCACAGCACCGCGCCCTCCGGCAGGTGCGGCCGGTAGGCGTCCACCCCCGCCGTGACGGTCTGCAGCAGCCGCAGCCGGGGCATCCGGCCGAGCAGCTCCGGCAGGCCCGCCACCGTGAGGAGCGGCGGAACCCAGACCTCGACCTCCTCGGCCCCGCCGGGGACCGGACCCGTGCCGTCGTAGACGACGCACTCCACATCGGGTAGATCACTGAGGACGTCGACGGCGGCTTCGGAGGGGACCCAGATCTTCATGGCTGCATTATCCAGGGGATCGTCCTGGAACCTCCCCCCACATACGACGGTATGAATGAAGAAGGAGGTTCGCATGATCCGGATGTCACGACTGGCTCCCATCCTGGCGACGGCGATGGTGGCGGCGCTGGTGGCGAGCTGCTCGGCGGCTCCCGCCGACACGGCGCGGCCCCCCGCCTCCGCCGCGGCCGCCGCTCCCCCCGGCACGCCGCGCACCCTGGTGGAAGATCTGCCCGTGCCCTGGGGCATCGCGTTCCTGCCCGGCGGCGACGCCCTGGTCACCGAGCGCGACACCGCCAGGCTGCTGCGGGTCACCGCGGCGGGGAAGGTCACCGAGGTCGGCGAGATCGGCGACGTGCGCCCCGACGGCGAGGGCGGCCTGCTGGGTGTGGCCGTCTCTCCCGTCTTCACCGAGGACCACTACGTCTTCCTCTACTTCACCTCGGCCCAGGACAACCGGATCGTGCGCTACCGCTACGACCGAGGGCTGACCGACGCCACCGTGCTCCTTGACGGCATCCCCAAGGGCCCGATCCACAACGGCGGCCGCCTGGCCTTCGGCCCCGACGGATACCTCTACGCCAGCACCGGCGAGACCGGCGACCGCGCCCTGGCCCAGGACCTCGGCTCCATGGCCGGCAAGATCCTCCGCATGACCGTCGACGGTAAGCCCGCCCCCGGCAACCCGTCCGCAAACCTGCTCTGGAGCTACGGCCACCGCAACGTCCAGGGCATGGCCTGGGACCCGTCGGGACGCATGTACGCCAGCGAGTTCGGGTCCAGCTCGTTCGACGAGATCAACCTCATCAGGAAGGGCGGCAACTACGGCTGGCCCGAGGTCGAGGGCGCCGGCGGCTCCCCCCGGTTCATCGACCCGATCGTCACCTGGAGCACCGACGAGGCCTCCCCCTCCGGCATGGCCTACGCCGACGGCTCCCTCTGGGTCGGCGCCCTGCGGGGCCGCCGGCTCTGGCAGGTCCCCCTCGCCGCCGACGGCACGGCCGGCACCCCTGTCGCCAGGTTCAAGGGCCGGTACGGCAGGCTCCGCGCGGTCGCCGCCGCCCCCGGCGGCTCCCTGTGGATCGGCACCAGCAACAAGGACGGCCGCGGCTCCCCCGTTCCCGGCGACGACCGCATCCTGGTCCTGACCCCGTAGCTCCGGAGGCTTTTACCGATCTGCAGATGACGGTTCTCTGTGGTGGGTGGTGCGGTTGTGGTGATTTGTGTCTGTTCGCGGTGCGGTGTGGTTGTGGTGGTTTGTGTTTGTTCGCGCTGCGGTGTGGTTGTGGTGGTTTGTGTTTGTTCGCGCTGCGGTGGGTGGGTGGTGCGGCCGGCCGTCGTTGGTTGCGGTCTGGTGTTTTCAGGCCTCCGGCCTGGCGGGCGTGGTGGTCGCGGTCCTTTTATACGCCGGCCGCACCACCCACCCACCTCCGCGCCATCTCGTCTCGTCGTACGGCGTGCCCGCCGTAGCCGCTTCCTTTCCGGCCGCCCGGCGGGCTCGGGGAGGCTGAAGCAATCCCKGCATGACCGCTCAGGGCGCGCCGCCGTAGCTGAAGCGTCACTTCCGAAAGGAGCGCATAGTCCAGGCACCGGCGATCCCCACACGACCGCTCAGGGCGCGCCGCCGTAGCTGAAGCGTCACTTCCGAAAGGAGCGCATGGTCAGGCGCCGGCGGTCTCCACACGACCGCTCAGGGACCATCGCCGTAGCTGAAGCGTCGCTTCCGAAAGGAGCGCACAGCCAGGCACCGTAGGGAGCCCATGAAAACATCCCTCCTGGCCGAGGACACCAGTACACGTCTTCAAACGCGCCCGTCTCGGGGAGGCCAACGAGCCGATCTTGGGCTGGATGGCCGAGGCCTACGACACGTAGGTACTCGTACGGCTCGCACAAGCCGGCCAGGAACGCCTATTGATGGACGTGCGACCGCTCACCTCGGCGGGCCTTGACCTGTTCGATGAACACACCCAGAGCCCGGCCGAACGGATGGCTGAAGCGCAGACGAGGAAGTGGTCACCTCAGATGATTGGAGGCCGCCCCAGCCTGGTCATGCGCCACACCGTCCGCCATTTCATCGGCTTCCGGGGGCCGCATGGAGTGCGGAGCCCCTCCATGAATCCGCCGTACCACGCCTTCAGTCCGGCGACGGAACGGATGCGCGCCACGGCGAGCAGAATCCACACGCCCAGATAGACCGGGATCAAAGGAAGCGGGAGCCGGCGTCGCGCGAGCCACACCCGGTTGCGTGCGGTGAAGCGGTAGTACACCGCATGCCTGTCGGGGGAGGTCTTGGGGTGCTGGAGGACCAACTCGGGTTCATAGAGGATCTTCCAGTCCGCGTCGAGGGCACGCCAGGCGAGATCCGTCTCCTCATGCCCGAATCGGAACTCAGCGGCCCAGATTCCAATCTCTTTGAGCATCGGCACCGAGAGGGAGTGTCCCCCTCCGAGGAAGGCGGTCACCGGGCCGCGGAGCATCGGATCGTCCGCACGCAGCCGCGGGACATGCCGCCGCTGAGTCTCCCCATGCTCATCCGCGATGCGGAATGACACGATCCCGAGTGAGGGATCAGCCATATACAGCTGCTGGACCTTGCGGAAGACATCGTCGGCGATCAGCAGGCCGTCGTCGTCCAGCTCGATGACGACGTCCACCTCGCCCGACTCGCAGAGAAACTGCAGTCCGACATTCCGAGCGCCAGGGCAGCCCGGATTATCCACAAGCGGGATCTTTGTCACGTCATGCGGAACGTCCGTGAGCGGTGTAGCGCTGCCGACCAGCACGACTCGCGCGGCAGGCATGTCCTGCTTGTCCACCGATGCGATCAGAGCGTCCAGCTCCCGCGGACGGTTGCCCATCGTCACGATGACGACTCCGATGCGGGGCAATGACATGGCAGCGAACTCCAGGGGTCGATGAGGTGCTGATGCTAGTCGCCCCGGCATTTCGTCGTTGGCGCGATATCAGCGCCAGCCAGGAATGTCAGCAATCCTGATCGGCGAACACATCCATCTGGGGGCGGACATAGCGGTACTGGCTGGCGGGCTGGGAAATCCTGGTCGAACGTAGCGCGGAAGCACGGGTTTGCGGCAGCAGGCGGTCAAGGCTCTGGGCTGATCGAGCCACTATGGTCACAACCCATGAAAATCCTCGTCGTGGGCGGCAGCGGCTTTCTAGGCGACGAACTCGCGCAGCAGTCCGCAACGGATGGCCACATCGTTGCTGCGACCTATCTGACTCGGCCGGGAATGGCGGCGGGAGTCAACTGGCTGCCGCTTGATGTCCGTGACCGTACGGCCGTGGTCGACCTGATCGGCGCGTTCAGCCCTGACGTCGTCATCAACGCGGCCTACCGGCAGTCGGACTGGGTGACGACGGCCGTGGGCGCCGCTCACGTGGCCATCGCAACCTCCGGGAACGGCGGACGCTTGGTGCACGTGTCCAGCGATGCCGTCTTCTCAGGTAAGGCGGTTACCTATACCGAGGATTGTGTCCCCGATCCGGTCACTCCGTACGGAGCGGCGAAGGCGGCCGCGGAGGCGGCTGTACAGGTGATCAGTCCCGCAGCGGTGATCGCACGGACGTCTCTGATCATCGGTGACAGCGGCTCTCCGCATGAAGGCTTGGTGCACTCGCTGGCCTCAGGCAGCAGGGACGGGATGTTGTTCACCGACGACGTGCGCTGCCCAGTGCATGTCTGTGATCTGGCAGCAGCCCTCTTGGAGCTTGCGAACACTGATCGTGCGGGGATTCATCACATAGCCGGGGCAGATGCGGTAAGCCGATATGAGCTTGGAAGTCTTATCGCACAGCGTGATGGATTCGATCCAGCTCGGCTGCCGTTCGGCCGACGCGCCGACACCGACCTGCTTGGGCCGATCGATGTGCGGTTGGACTGCGCCCTGACCCAGCGGCATCTGAAGACCAGGCTGCGCGGTGCGCGGGAGTTCGTGAAATAGCCTCTGCTGGGGGACACCGGACAGGCCGCCCCAGGATTTATCGAGCCCGGCACGATCGAACAAGCCGCCCGCGCCTCCCGTCTGCCGCTCGTCCCGGGTCACGTCGCGCTGACACCTGACACACACGTCGGCATGAGAGCCACGATCGACTTCAGCATCCCCCAGAGCGCAACGCCAGCCCTACCTGACGCAGAGCAGTCCAGAATTCACATCCTCTACGGCGCCCGACTGTGCGCTCCTTTCGAAAGGGACGCTTCAGCTACGGCGGCGCGCCCTGAGCGGTCATGCMGGGATTGCTTCAGCCTCCCCGAGGCTGCCGGCGGCCGGAAAGGAAGCGGCTACGGCGGGCACGCCGTACGGCGGGACACAGATGCGCGGAGGTGGGTGGGTGGTGCGGCCGGCGTATAAAAGGACCGCGACCACCACACCCGCCAGGCCGGAGGCCTGAAAACACCAGACCGCAACCAACGACGGCCGGCCGCACCACCCACCCACCGCAGCGCGAACAAACACAAACCACCACAACCACACCGCACCGCGAACAGGCACAAAAAGCCACGACCGCACCACCCACCACAGCGCAGCGCGAACAGACACAAACCACCACAACCGCACCACGGACCAGCGACGGGACTACTCGTCCTGGGCGGGCGTGGTGGAAGGGACGCACTTGAGGTCGGTCTCGGGCTTGTAGACGGTCTTCTTCGTCTCCCGCTTGACCTCCTTGCCGTCCTGCTTGAAGACCCGGGTCACGTCGATGGTGAAACCCTGCTGGCCGGCCATCGGGATGCACGTGGGACCGCTGTCGGTCGCGCTCTTGAACGGGGTGACGTCGTAGCGCTCGGAGGAGATCGACTCGATGTCGTAGCGCTTGGTGCTCCAGAAGGCCACCGTGACCCCCGTGTCCGTGTAGGAGGTCTTCACCAGCACGCCGTACTTGGAGTCGTTCTTCCAGCGGAAGTCCGGCGCGGGCCAGGAGACGGTGGACTCGCGGCCGGCCGGGTAGCGCGAGATGTAGAACTCGTGCGCCATGTGCTGGACGTCCTCAAGACCGCCGAAAAACACCGCGTTGTACATGGTGGTGACGAACTGGGAGATGCCGCCGCCCACCGAGTCGACCAGCCGGCCCCCCTGGATCATGGGTGCCGGGA
The DNA here is from genome assembly GCF_002149035.1 of Streptosporangium minutum. Classification (GTDB taxonomy): domain Bacteria; phylum Actinomycetota; class Actinomycetes; order Streptosporangiales; family Streptosporangiaceae; genus Streptosporangium; species Streptosporangium minutum. The sequence goes on along the minus strand of NZ_NGFP01000115.1, from coordinate 15,530 downwards.
CGAAGCCCCGGGCCGTGTCGCGCTGGCCGATGACGCCGTTGAGCGAGAAGGTCTCGCCGGGCTTGACCAGGTAGCCGTCCAGGAGCTTGGCGATCGTGCGGATGTTGGTCACCCGGGGCAGGCAGCAGTCGTACGGGGTGGTGAACTCGCTGATCTTCTCCTTGATGCCGAGCTTGCGCACCTCGGCCTCGGAGACGCGGGGCTGGACGGTCGTGAGGGCCACCGGGATGGTCCGGCTGCCGCCTTCGGTGACCATCCGGCCCACGTCTTCGGCGAGTTTGTCCTCGTCGATCCCCTTGCCCTTGCGGCCGGGGACCAGCTTCGGCGTGGCGCCGACGATCTGGAAGGTGGGCTCGCGGGGGGCCAGGGCCGGATCGACGAGCCTGCTCTCCACGGTCGCGACCGCGCTCCTGGCGTCGAACACCGGCCCCATGCCGCCGGAGCTGTCGGGCTCGAAGGACAGGTGGGCGGCGAGGGTCTCCACCGGGAGCTGGGCCTGCTTGCCCGCGTACGTCAGGGTGACCGGGCCGGACAGGGCCTTCCCCGCGTCGGCGGCTGCCTCCTTGACCACCGCGGCCGTCACCTTGGGCTTGATCACCGAGACCGGCAGCTCGACCTCGCCGGCGGGGCCCAGGAAGGCCTTCCTGATGGTGCGGGCCGCGGCCTCCTGTTCCAGCTCGCGGCCGTCGCGAGGGGTCACCGCCACCGGCTTGACGCCCTCGAAGGTGACCGCGCCCTCACGGACCTTGAGGTCGATCTTCTTGGCCAGGGCCGTCACAGTGTCCTGCATGCGTTCGGAGTCGACGGAGACCTTGGGGGGCAGCTCGGTGGTGCCGGTCAGCGCCCGCCAGACCTCCGTCGGAGCGGGGAAGCCGCTGTGTGCCTGGTCGATCGTGGCGACCACGTCGAACTCCAGCCCGGCCTTCTCGGGATCGATGGAGTATTTCCTGGCGGCGGCGCGGACGACCATCTCCTCGCCCGCCTTGCCGGGCAGCCGGTCCCTGAGCTTGTCGGCCGCCTCGGTCGCGGTCAGCCCGCCGATGTCGACGCCGTGGACCCGGGTGCCGGGCAGCATCTTGCCGGACATGACGATCGCGGGCACGGCATAGGCGAGACCGGCGAGCAGCAGCAGGAGCAGGACGGCGACGGTGAGCCTGCGGCCCCGGCGGGGCGGCTCCTCATAGCGGGACGCCTCCGGCTGCCGAGGGTCGCCGCCGCCGGAGGAGGGGGCCGGGTGCTCCTCACGCGGGGGCCGCTGCTGGAGGGGACGCTCGGGCGGGGTGGCCATCTTCCAGGGCTGGGGCGGTGAGGCCGCCGGCGGCAGCCCGGCCGATCCCGTGGCCGGCCTGCCGAATCCGGAGGGCCCCGCCGGCTGCGCGCCCCCCGCGGGACCGAAGATGTCAGGCGAGACGCCGGGAGGGAGCCGTGGCCCGCCCTTGGGGCGGTCATCTGAGGAGGCGTTGGGGTCGCGGGCGCCCGGCCGGACCGGGCGTGAGGGGAGGGGCACTGCCGCGAACGGGTCCGTCGGCGGGTCTATCGACGCTCCGGCGTTCCGCACGGCCTCCGTCTCCTCCTGCTCCGCAGTTTTTACCTCCGTCAACCCTAAACCACAACCATCGGCCGAGGCCCGAAAAGGCGTAACGAATCAGCCCGTCCACCGGTAGCGGTGTTCGGGCCGCCCGGCGGTGCCGTACCTCGGCCGCAGCTCGGCCTGGCCCGTCGCGCACAGGTACTCCAGGTAGCGCCGGGCGCTGACCCGGGAGAGGCCGGTGAGCACCGCCGCCTCGGCCGCCGACACGTCGGTGCCGGTCTCCCTGAGCGCGTCGGCGACCAGGCCGCAGGTGGTGGCCGACAGCCCCTTGGGCAGCGGTGGCGGCCCGCCCCTGTCCGCGCCGAAGAACCGGTCCACCTCGTCCTGGCGGACCTCGGACCCGATGGCGGCGAGCTGCCGGCGGGTGTCGGCGTACTGCCCGAGGCGCTCGGTGAGCGCACCGGCGGTGAAGGGCTTGATCAGGTAGTTCACCGCGCCACCGCGCATGGCCGCGCGGACCGTCGCCACGTCGCGCGCGGCGGTGATCACCAGGACGTCGACCGGGTGGGACACGCCCCTGAGCGTCATGAGGACGTCGAGGCCGGACATGTCCGGCAGGTAGACGTCCAGCAGCACCAGGTCGGGCCGGTGCTCGGCCACCGCCGCGACCGCCGCCCTGCCGGTGTGCACGGCGTCGACCACCGCGAACCCGGGCACCCGCGCCACGTAGCCGCTGTGGATCCTGGCCACCATGAAGTCGTCGTCGACGACGAGCACCCGGATCACCTCTGTACCTCCGCGTCCGTGATCCGGCCCCGCCCGCCGCCCGTCCCGTTCCCCGGCCCTCCGGCCGTCCCGTTCTCCCGCTCCCCAGCCGATCCGTCCGCCCGCCGCCCATCCGTCCCGCTTCCCCGCGGCCGGGCCCCGTCGGTGTCCTCGCGGCGGGGCAGCAGGGCCGTGAAKACGGCGCCGCCGGCGTTGTGCACCCGCACCCAGCCGCCCCGGCGCGAGCACGCCTGGCGGGTCAGGGCGAGGCCGAGGCCGCGTGGGCCGGCGTGTGCGATCTTGGTGGTGAAGCCCTCGCGGAAGACCTCCTCGGCCAGACCGGGGGTGATCCCCGGACCGGAGTCGCGGACCCGGACGTGCAGGCCGTCGGTCTCGGTCCGGACCGAGACCTCGACCGTGCCGCCGATCTCCTCCAGCGCGTCGAGGGCGTTGGCCACCAGGTTGCCGACCACCAGCACGGCGTCATGGGGGTCGCCGAGCACGCCCTCCTCCACCCGGCAGTCCTCGGCGAGCACCAGGGACGCGCCCCGTTCGGCCGCCTCGGCGGACTTGGCCAGCAGCAGCGCGGCCAGGGTCGGATCGGCGACCTTCTCCCGGATGCCGGACGCGTACAGACCGTAGGCCTCGGAGGTCTGGGTGATGTAGTTGACGGCCATGTCGTGCTCGCCGAGCTCCAGCAGGCCGACCACGGTGTGCATCCGGTTGGCGAACTCGTGGGCCTGGGCGCGCAGCGCGTCGGTGGTGCTGCTGGCCTGGTCGAGCTCGTGTGCCAGCCGTACCAGCTCGGTCCGGTCGCGCAGGGTGACCACCCAGCCGCTCTGCTGGTCGCGGACCGCGACCGGGGTGCGGTTGAGCACGAGCACGCGGTCGCGGTGGAGCACCACCCGGTCGTCGCCGGCGTCCACTCCGTCCAGCACGTCTCGCATCCGGTCCGACAGCGGCATCTCACGCAGTTCACGGCCCACGTCGTGGGCGGAGAGGCCGATCAGGTCGCGCGCCGCGTCGTTGACCAGCGTCACCCTGCCCTGGAGGTCAAGGGCGAGCACCCCCTCCTTCACGCCGTGCAGCACCCCCTCGCGCTGTTCGAGCAGGGCAGCGATCTCCCGGGGTTCCAGACCGAAGGTCTGCCGGCGGACCCGCCGGGCGATCAGTCCGGTGGCCGCCGACCCGGCGAGGAGTACGGCGAGCACGGTCCACAGCAGCGGCGGCAGCGCCGAACCGAGCTCGTCGGCGACGGTGTCCTGGAGCACGCCGACCGAGGCCAGGCCGATGACCCGGCCGGAGGAGTCGAAGATCGGGGCCTTGCCGCGCACGGAGCGGCCGAGGGTGCCGGTCTGGATGCCGGTCCAGGCGTGGCCGCTGCTCATGATCTCCGAGCCGTCGGTGGACAGTCTCTTGCCGATCAGGGCCGTGTTGGGGTGCGCGTAGCGGATCTGCTCGCGGTTGGCGATCACCACGTAGTCGGCGCCGGTGGCCGCCTGCACCCCGGCGGCGATCGGCTGCAGGCTCAGCTCCGGCCGGGGACGCGCGAAGGCCTCGCGGACCTGGGGAAGCCCGGCCACGGATTCGGCGATCGCCAGTGCGCGCTGCTGGTACTGCCGGTCGAGCTGGCTGCGGGTGTGTTCCATCCAGACGCCCGCCGTGCCGCCCACCGCGAGGAACACGATCACCGTCTGCAGCACGAACAACTGGGTGCCGAGGGAGGCGTTGAGTATGCGTCGCACGAGTGAACTCCCTGGTCAGGGAGATTATGAAAGCAGCCGGAGATAACGGCGCGGTCGCGGTGATCGTGCCCGGCATGACCAATACGACCGATACGACGGCAACCTCGCAAAGGATCGACACCGTCGCCCGCGACGCCCAGCATCCTCACCACGCTTTCTTTCCGTTGTTGGGAGTTGACCATGCGTCTCCGGAGACTCGCCGCTCTCGCGGCCCTGTCCCTCGCCGCCCTCACCGCGTGCGGCTCGGGCTCGGGTTCGGGCGTCGGCACGCTGAAAATCATGGCTCCGGCCTCGCCGGGCGGCGGGTGGGACCAGACCTCGCGTACGGCGGCGGAGGCCCTCAAGTCGGCCGAGCCGTCCCGCAAGGTGGAGGTCTACAACGTCCCCGGCGCGGGCGGCACCATCGGCCTGGCCCAGCTCGCGGGCCAGAAGGGCAACGGCGACCTGCTGATGACCATGGGCCTGGTCATGGTGGGCGCGGTGGAGCAGAACAAGTCGAAGGTCACGCTGGCCGAGACCACGCCCATCGCGAAGCTCACCGAGGAGTACGAGATCGTCGTGGTCCCGGCGGAGTCGCCGTACAAGACGCTGGCCGACCTGGTGACGGCCTGGAAGGCGGACCCGGCGAAGATCGCGATCGCGGGCGGCTCCGCCGGCGGCACCGACCACATCGTGGCGGGCCTGATGGCCAAGGCCGCCGGGATCGACCCCAAGCGGGTCAACTACATCGCCCACTCCGGCGGCGGCGAGGCGCTCAACGCGCTGCTGGGCAACAAGGTCGCGATGGGCGTCTCCGGCATCGGCGAGTTCGCCGAGCACGTGAAGTCCGGCAAGCTCCGCGCCCTCGGCGTGACCTCGCCCGCCCGCGTCGACAGCGTCGACTCGCCCACCCTGAAGGAGGGCGGCCTGGACGTCGAGCTGGCCAACTGGCGCGGGTTCGTGGCCCCGCCCGGACTGGACGACGCCGCCAGGAAGAACCTGACCGACCTGGTCACCAAGATGCACGACTCGCAGGCGTGGAAGAACGCGGTGGCCAAGAACGGCTGGATCGACTCCTTCCAGACCGGCCAGCAGTTCGCCGACTACCTCGCCGCCGAGCAGACCAAGGTCAAGACCATCATCGCGGAAATGGGACTCGTCTCCTGATGTACTCCACCGAAGAGCCGACCGGCGCCGCCGACCGTGGCGCCGGGCCGGCGTACTCATGGCGGCGGCCCGAGCTCGTCCTGGCGCTGATCGTCCTCGGGCTGGGCGTGTTCGTGATCGCGGGGACCGCGGACGTCAGCGCCGCGGGCTCCTCTCTCGGGCTGGGGCCCCGGTTCTTCCCGGTCATCGTCGGTTCGGCGCTGCTGCTGATCGGGCTGTTCTACGTGATCGACGTGGTCCGGGGCGGCCACGGCGACCCCGAGGAGAGCGAGGACGTCGACGCCGGCGCCCGCCCGGACTGGCGGACGGTCGCGCTGGTGAGCGTGATCTTCCTGGCCTTCGCCGGGCTGCTGGACCTGCTCGGCTGGATCATCGCGGGCGCGCTGCTCTTCTTCGGCCTCTCGGTGGTGCTCGGGGCCACCCGGCGGCTGCAGGCGGGCGTGATCGCGGTGGTGCTGTCCACCGTCACCTACCTGGCCTTCGTCAAGGGCCTGGGCGTGACGCTGCCCGCGGGGCTGCTGTCGGGGGTGATCTAGATGGATCCGTTCCAGCTCCTGATGGAGGGGTTCGCGACCGCCCTGACCCCGGTCAACCTGCTCTACGCGCTGGTCGGGGTCACTCTCGGCACGCTGGTCGGGGTGCTGCCCGGCATCGGGCCGGCCATGACGGTGGCACTGCTGCTGCCGATCACCTTCACCGTCCCCCCGGCGAGCGCGTTCATCATGTTCGCCGGGATCTACTACGGCGGCATGTACGGCGGGTCCACCACCTCGATCCTGCTCAACACCCCCGGCGAGAGCTCCTCGATGATCACCGCGCTCGAGGGCAACAAGATGGCCAAGCGGGGCCGGGCGGCCCAGGCGCTGGCCACCGCCGCGATCGGTTCGTTCGTGGCGGGCACGATCGCCACCGGGCTGCTGGTCGTCGCGGCTCCGCTGGTGGTGGACTTCGCGATCTCGTTCGGTCCCGAGGACTACTTCGCCCTGGCCGTACTGGCCTTCACCGCGGTGTCGTCGGTGCTGTCGCGCTCGGTCGTGCGCGGGCTGGCCTCGCTGGGGATCGGCCTGGTCATCGGGCTGGTCGGCATCGACCAGCAGACCGGGCAGGCGCGGCTGACCCTGGGCGTCCCGCAGCTGCTCGACGGCATCGACGTGGTGATCGTCGCGGTCGGCCTGTTCGCGCTGGGCGAGGTGCTCTACGTCGCCTCACGGTTGCGGCACGGCGAGCCGGAGGTCGTCCCGGTCGGCCGGGCGTTCCTCGGCCGCTCCGACTGGTCGAGGTCCTGGCGGCCGTGGCTGCGCGGCACCGCGCTCGGCTTCCCGTTCGGGGCGCTGCCCGGCGGCGGCGCGGAGATCCCCACCTTCCTGTCGTATTCGATCGAGAAGCGCCTGGCCCGCGGGGTCGCCCGCGAGGAGTACGGCAAGGGCGCCATCGAGGGCGTCGCCGGCCCCGAGGCCGCCAACAACGCTTCGGCCGCGGGCACCCTCGTCCCGCTGCTCACGCTGGGCCTGCCCACGTCGGCGACCGCCGCGATCCTGCTGGCGGCCTTCCAGCAGTACGGCCTGCAGCCCGGCCCCCAGCTCTTCGACCACAATCCGGCGCTGGTCTGGGGCATGATCGCCTCGCTGTTCATCGGCAACACCATGCTGCTGGTGCTCAACCTGCCGCTGGCCCCGCTCTGGGCCCGGGTGCTGCACGTGCCCCGCCCCTACCTCTACGCGGGCATCGTGCTGTTCGCCGCGCTGGGCGTCTACGCCCTCAACTCCTCCTGGGTGGAGCTGGTCATTCTCTACGTCCTGGGCATGCTGGGCTTCGCGATGCGCCGCTTCGGGCTCCCGGTGGCCCCGGCCGTGATCGGCATGATCCTGGGCCCGATGGCCGAGATCCAGCTCCGCCGGGCCCTGGCCATCGGCGCGGGCGACGTGACGGTCCTGGTCAGGAGCCCGACAGCGGCGGTGCTGCTGGTGGTCGCGCTGCTGGTGCTGGCCGTCCCGCTCGTCAGGAAGCTGGTCACACGCCCGTCACGCGCCGGGTAGACCGTCCCGGGAACCGGGCATGCGCCGGACGGTTCCCGGGGCTCCCGTACCGGAGAGCGGTGGGGCCCCGCCCGTCCGTCCCCTCGGGCTTCCTGCCGTCGCGGGGAGCCCGCTGTTCCAGGGAGTCGCCTGTCACGGGGAGTCGGCTCTCAGGGGGTCCTCCGTTGCCGGGAGGTCGCTACTCCAGGGAGTCGACGGCCACCTCCGACATGCGCCGGCCCTCCTCCGTCGCGAAGTAGGAGCAGGATGCCCATCCCGTGGTCCCCGCGGGCAACCCGGACGCCGACCTGCCGCCCAGCCGGAAGCGGCACCAGCCATTCGACGAGCCCAGTATCTGGCCGTAATCGCCGTAGTAGAGAAGGCCGATCACGTACGACCCTCCGGGGCTCGACCGCAGGCGGACGCCGTCGGCGACGATGACGGCGTCCACTCCGAGGGCCGCCGAGACGCTGGGGGTGGGGGCGGCGGCGTGAGCTGGGGAGACGGCCGCCAGTGTCCCGCCGAAAACGGTCGAGACCATGGCCAGGAGCGCCAAATACCTTTTCACGCGTTCTCCGATCCTGGGGCCGAACAGCGCCAGAGATAAAGGGGTTACTAACGTGATCACTGTGCAAGTAATGAACAATTGAGTCAACATGTATTTGATATGAAAAATCAGAATTACCACATACAAAAGCCCCGCTGATCTTTCGATCGGCGGGGCCTTTTATATGGTCCGCGCGGAGCAGCGGGGACCGGAGTGGACTACTCGGAGACGCCCAGCTTCTCCAGCAGGAGCTCACGGGCCCGGCCCGCGTCGGCCTTGCCGCGGCTGGCCTTCATGACACCGCCGACGAGGGCGCCGACCGCGGCGATCTTGCCACTGCGGACCTTGTCGGCCGCGGCGGCGTTGTCGGCCAGGACCTGGTCGATGATCGCCGTCAGCTCGCCCTCGTCGTTGACGATCTGCAGCCCGCGGGCGGCCACCACCTCGTCCGGGGAGCCCTCCCCGTTCAGCACGCCCTCCAGCACCTGGCGGGCCAGCTTGTCGTTCAGCGCCCCCCCGGCGACCATCGCGCACACCCGGGCGATCTGGTCCGGGGTGATCAGCAGCTCGCTCAGCGGCACCCCGGCCTCGTTGGCCCGGCGCGCCAGCTCGCCCATCCACCACTTGCGGGCGTCCGCGGGCGGGGCCCCGGCGGCGACCGTCGCCTCGACCAGGCCGATGGCGTCGGCGTTGTGCATGGCCGCCATGTCGAGGTCGGAGACGCCCCACTCCTGCTGGAGCCGCTTGCGCCGCGCGCTCGGCAGCTCCGGCAGGGCGGCCTTGAGCGAGGCCACCCACGCGGTGTCGGGGGCGATCGGCACCAGGTCGGGCTCGGGGAAGTAGCGGTAGTCCTGCGCCTCCTCCTTGGACCGGCCCGAGGTGGTGGTGCCGGTGTTCTCGTGGAAGTGGCGGGTCTCCTGGAAGATCCGGCCACCGCCCGCCAGGATCGCGGCCTGGCGCTCGATCTCACCGCGGACCGAACGCTCGACGCTGCGCAGCGAGTTCACGTTCTTGGTCTCGGTACGGGTGCCCCACTCCGAGGAGCCGCGCGGCATGAGGGAGACGTTCACGTCGAAACGCATGGAGCCCTCCTCCATGCGCACGTCCGAGACGCCGAGGCCGCGCATGACCTCGCGCAGCTCGGTTCCGTAGGCGCGGGCGATCTCGGGGGCGAGCCGGTCGGTCCCCGGGATCGGCTTGGTGACGATCTCCACCAGCGGGATGCCCGCGCGGTTGTAGTCGACGATCGAGTAGTCGGCGCCGTGGATGCGGCCGGTCGCACCGCCCACGTGGGTGGACTTGCCGGTGTCCTCCTCCAGGTGGACCCGCTCGATCTCGATCCGCACGGTCTTTCCGTCCACCTCGACGTCGAGGTAGCCGTCGGAGCAGAGCGGCTCGTCGTACTGGCTGATCTGGTAGTTCTTCGGCATGTCCGGATAGAAGTAGTTCTTCCGGGCGAAGCGGCACCACTCGGCAATCGAGCAGTTGAGCGCCAGGCCGATACGGATCGTCGACTCGATCGCCGCGGCGTTGGCCGTCGGCAGCGCCCCGGGAAGGGCCAGGCAGACCGGGCAGACATGGGTGTTCGGCGGAGCGCCGAACGTGGTCGGGCAACCACAGAACATCTTCGACGCCGTACCCAGCTCGACATGCGTCTCCAGGCCCAGCACCGGCTCGAAGCGCTCCAGCGCCTCGTCGTACGGCATGAGCGTTTCGGTGCTCATCGGTCGTTCACCACTCCTCATTCACTACGCGGAGCGCTCGTCCCTCGCGCGCCACTACGCTCACTGCGTCGGGCTCTCTCCCGTTCACAGGTAACCAAGTCCCTTCAGTGCGTTTCTCGTCTCGGCGACCCAGTCCGCGTAGGCGGGCACCTGAGCGAGGACCGCGAGATCGATGTTCCGGCCTATGTATTCGAAGTAGTCGCGGATCGGCTTCCCTCTGCGGGGAACGGTCACGGCCAGGATTCCGGCGGGGTCGGTGATCCTCTCGACGTCGCGCGGCCGGGCGGGCAGCAGGCTGAGGTCGCTGCCCTCCAGACCGGCCCACACCCCGCGGTCCGCGAGCAGCCAGGCCTCGGTCTCCCCCAGGCCGATGACCGGCACCAGGTAGTGCGAGTGGTAGCGGACGCCGTCCGTCTTACCGCCCGTCTTCCCTCGCTCCCGTATGGCGTCGTGGGTGAACAGCAGGTGGCAGTCCGCCGCGAGATCCTCCAGCGCCGTCACCATGTGCTCCCGATCGCACGAGACGACCTCCGTCGTCTCGACGTCGACCGCGTGCGGCGACATCCACGTGAGCTCGCGCAGCTGCCGGGAGATGACGATGCCGAGGAAGCCCTCGTCGGCCTCCCCCTCCGCGACCAGCCCGGGGACCAGAGGGCGGCTCATGCCGCCGCGCCCAGGTATTTACGGACCTGCCGGGGCGACACGTAGGTGCCCGGCTCGCCGTCCGGCTGGACCGGTTTGGCCACGGTCACCCGCGAGACCCGGTCCCTGTCGGGATCGACGCGGACGGCGGTGTCCAGGAAGGTCAGCGCGTCGGGGTCGCTCCGGTAGATCTCGGCGACCACCACCGGGGAGTGGCTGGTCAGGATCACCTGCCGGAACGGCTTCACGCTCCCCGGCTCGACGATCCGCTGCCGGATCCGGCGGAGCAGCTCGCCGAGCCGGCTCGGGTGCACGCCGCTCTCGACCTCCTCCACCAGCAGGGTTCCGGAGTGGTCCGGATCGTGCAGGGCCGCGAGCAGGCCGAGGATCCGCAGGGTCCCGTCCGACAGCAGCGCGGCCGGCACCGTGCCCTGACCGTCGACGACCAGCTCGAAGGAGCATTCCTCACGGTCGGCCCGGGGCACCAGCTCGACCACGTCGGGGACCACGCCGGCGAGGTCGGCCACGAGGTCGGCCAGTGCCGCCGATCCCGCCATCCGCCCGAGCACCGCGGCGAGGTTCGCGCCGTCGGCCGCGAGCGGCCCGCGGTCGGCCGGGGAGGACCGGCGGCGCATGGCCCCCGGCGACGGGACGTAACGGCGCCACGACTGGACCGTACGGCGAGGCGTGATCTCCGGCTCCGGATCCTCGACCATGAACTCCAGCAGCTCCTCCGGGAGCCGGTGGGCCACATGGCTGATGACGGCCCCGCTGGACCTGGGGATCCTGAGCACCATCTCCGCGCCCACGTCGAACCGGATCGGCAGCAGCGCGCCGGGCTCCGGGGAGACCAGGGCCTCCACCGAGACGACGAACCCCGGCACGGGAGTGCCCCGCGCGACCCGATGGAACTGCTCCCCCGGCAGGCCGCGGCGCGCGTCGAGCAGCCCGCCGGAGCCGACGATCTCGTCCGTGACGTATCCGAGGGCGTCGAACAGGTTCGACTTGCCGCTTGAGTTGGGGCCGACCAGCGCGAGGAAGGGCGGCACCTCGAGGTCGAAGTTCAAGAATGACTTGAATCCGTCGATCTCGATCCGAGTGATCATGCCGCCGTTCCCCCTGTCGCCCTGTCGCCCCGAAAGCCCCGCGGCGCCCTACAGCGCCGGGGCCTTGGACAGCAGGCCGCCGCCCCAGCGGCCTTCGAGGGCCCTCTCCACCGCGGCGGCGACCCGGTAGCAGCGGTCGTCGCCGAGCACCGGAGCCATGACCTGCAGGCCGACCGGCAGGCCGTCCTCGTCGGCCAGGCCGCACGGCACCGAGATGGCCGCGTTGCCCGCCAGGTTGGTCGGGATGGTGCACAGGTCGGCGAGGTACATCGCCATGGGGTCGTCGGCGCGCTCGCCGATCGGGAACGCCGTGGTCGGCGTGGTCGGCGAGACGAGCACGTCCACCTGGTGGAAGGCCGCCTCGAAGTCACGTGCGATCAGCGTGCGGACCTTCTGCGCCTGGCCGTAGTAGGCGTCGTAGTAGCCGCTGGACAGCGCGTAGGTGCCCAGGATGATGCGCCGCTTGACCTCGGGGCCGAAACCGGCGGCCCGGGTCAGCGCCATGACCTCCTCGGCGCTGCGCGTGCCGTCGTCGCCGACGCGCAGGCCGTAGCGCATGGCGTCGAAACGGGCCAGGTTGGAGGAGGCCTCCGACGGGGCGATCAGGTAGTAGGCCGGCAGCGCCGTGGTGAACGACGGGCAGGAGACCTCGACGACCTTGGCGCCGAGGGACTCCAGCAGCTCGACGGTCTCGTGGAAGCGGGCGAGCACGCCCGCCTGGTAGCCGTCGCCGCCGAACTCCTTGACCACGCCGATGCGCAGCCCGGCCACGTCGCCGTTGCGCGCCGCCTCGACGACGGAGGGCACCGGGGCGTCGATGGAGGTGGAGTCCATGGCGTCGTGCCCGGAGAACGCCTCGTGCAGGAGCGCCGCGTCCATGACGTTGCGGGCGAAGGGGCCCGGCGTGTCCAGGGAGCTCGCGAAGGCGATCAGGCCGTAGCGGGACGAGCCGCCGTAGGTCGGCTTCATGCCGACGATGCCGGTGACCGCGGCGGGCTGGCGGATCGAGCCGCCGGTGTCGGTGCCGGTGGACAGCGGGGCCTCGTAGGCCGCGACCGCGGCGGACGAGCCGCCGGAGGAGCCGCCCGGGACGCGGTTCAGGTCCCACGGGTTGCGGGTGGGGCCGTAGGCCGAGTTCTCCGTGGAGGAGCCCATCGCGAACTCGTCGAGGTTGGTCTTGCCGAGGATCACCAGCCCGGCCTCGCGCAGGCGGCGGGTCACGGTGGCGTCGTACGGCGGGCGGTAGCCCTCAAGGATCTTGGATCCGGCCGTGGTCGGCATGTCGACGGTGGTGAAGACGTCCTTGTGCGCGATCGGCACACCGGCTAGCGGGCCGAGGTCCTCCCCGGCGGCCCTGCGGGCGTCGACGGCGCGGGCCTGCCCCAGCGTCGTCTCGACGTCGACGTGCAGGAAGGCGTTGACCTGCGGGTCGACGGCGGCGATCCGGTCGAGGTGGGCCTGGGCCACCTCGACGGCCGAGACCTCTCCGCCGGCGACCAGCGCGCCCAGTTCGGCGGCGGACTTGTGGATGAGGCTCATGCTTCCTCCCCGAGGATGCGCGGAACACGGAAGCGGCCGTCCTCGACTGCCGGGGCGCCCGAGAGCGCCTGGTCGGGCGTCAGGCTGGGCCGTACCTCGTCGGGGCGGTAGACGTTGGTGAGCGGGAGCGCGTGCGAGGACGGCGGGATGTCGTCGGCCGCCACCTCGGCGACGCGGGCGACCGCACCGATGATCACATCGAGCTGGGCGGCGAAGTGGTCGAGTTCCTCGTCGGCCAGCGCCAGCCGGGACAGCCGGGCGAGGTGAGCGACCTCGTCGCGGGTTATGGCGGACATGAGTCGTTGAACCCGTTTCGTGGAATGGCAATTGGACACTGTCATCTTAGGGCTCGTGACCTAACGTGCCTGACTCATTGACGTCGCGGTAACCCCGCGAAGATCTGTTGGAAGGGGCCGACCGGCCGCGCCGCCGTACGCGGGGCGGTGGTGAGGACTCCGGCCGGCCGGTGGGGTCCGGCCCGTCCGACCGGCCGTACGGCAGGCTCCGAGCGGCCCGCCGGAGCCGGAGACTAGGCCGTCTGGGGGTCGAGGACCTCGGCGGAGCCGAGGAAACAGAACCCGGGCGTGGCCGGGCCGCGGTGTTTGCGGAGCCAGACGGTGGCGTCGACGGCCGACATCGGCTCGGCGAACAGCCAGCCCTGCGCGAGGTCGCAGCCCATGTCGGCCAGGCAGGTGGCCACCTCCGCCGACTCGACGCCCTCGGCGACCGAGCGCAGGCCCAGGGAGCGGACCAGGTCGACGATGGAGCGGACGATCCGCTCGTCGTCCTTGGAGTCGCAGATCCTGCGGACGAACGAGGAGTCGATCTTGACCTCGGCGACCGGCAGGCGCTGCAGGCGGACCAGCGAGGAGTAGCCGGTGCCGAAGTCGTCCAGCGCGAGCGGAACCCCGAGCGAGGCCAGGGCGCGGACGGCGTCGGCGGTGTAGGCCTGGTCGGTCATCAGGATGCGCTCGGTGACCTCGAGCTGGATCGCCTTGGGCGGCAGCCGGTACTGGGCGAGGCCCGCCTCCAGCCGATCGGGGAGCGCGGAGTCGAGCAGATCGCGGGCGGAAACGTTTACCGATATCTGCTCATGCACTCCGGTATGCCACCAGTGAGCCGCCTGCTCCAGTGCCGCGTCGATGACGTACTGGGTGAGGTGCCGCATGAGGTAGGACTGCTCGGCCATCGGCACGAACTCCCCCGGGGAGATCATCCCCCGCTCCGGGTGGCGCCAGCGCAGCAGCGCCTCCACCCCCCGCACCTGCCCGCTGGCCAGGTCGAGCTTGGGCTGGTAGTGGAGCCGGAGCTCGGAGCGGTCGATGGCCCTGCGCAGGTCGCCGATGAGGTTGAGCCGTTCGGGGCTGTTGCGGTCCTTGTCGGCGACGTAGATCTCGACACCGGTCCGCCCCTCCTTGGCCAGGTACATCGCCACGTCGGCGCGTTGCAGCAGCAGCTCGAAGTCCGGCGCGTGGTCGGGGTAGAGCGCGATGCCGACCGAGGCGTCCAGGTCGAAGGTCATCCCCTCCAGGCGGACGGGCTCGGTGAGGGCCACCCGCAGCCGTGCGGCCACCTCCCGGGCCGCGGCGGCGTCCCTGATCGAGGGGAGCAGCACCGCGAACTCGTCGCCGCCGAGCCTGGCCACCACGTCGCCGGGCCGCACGCTGTGGGTGAGCCGGTGCGCCACGATCTGCAGCAGCCGGTCGCCCACCGGGTGCCCCAACGTGTCGTTGACCTCTTTGAACCTGTCGAGGTCGAGCAGGAACAGGCCGACCCGCTCGCTCAGCCGCGCCTCGGCGAGTGCCTCCTCGGTGCTGAGCACGAGCAGCTTGCGGTTGGGCAGCCCGGTGAGCCCGTCGTGCATCGCCTGGTGGTCCCGGCGGACCGACAGGGTGGCGGTGAAGTAGACGGCGGCCATCGGGGCGAGGAACAGCGGCACCAGTGCCGGCGAGTGCTTCATCACCACCACGACCAGGGGGGCCATGCCGAGCAGCCCGGCGTAGACCAGGCTCTGGTGGCCGATCGTGGTCCTGATCACCCGGTTGATCGACCGGCGCTCGTGCAGCGCCACCGCGCCGGAGACCAGCAGCGCCCGGACCACGAAGTAGGCGAGCCCGGCCAGCCCGATCGCGAGCATGTCGGACCCCTTGGGCACCCAGGAGACCTCCGGGGCCGGCGGGCTCCCGAACAGCGCGAGCACCAGCCCGGCCGCGGTGCAGGCCAGCGTCGCCTGGGCGATGTTGAACATGACCCGGTGCCACGCCTTGCGGGTGACGGCGCAGTTGACGACCATGCCGACCGCCTGCATCAGCACGGCGACCGGCAGCCCGTAGTGGAGCAGCGCGGCGAAGGCGAACATCGTCGACGGGTAGGTGCCGCCCACCGTCATCGACGACGACAGCAGCACCGGCCGCAGCTCCCCCAGCACGACCAGGACCGCCAGCATCCAGAACAGCGGGCTGCGGACGAGGCCGGCCAGCTCCGGCGGGCTGATCCACCACTGGGCCACGACGAGGGCGGTGAAGCCGATCGTGATGACGGCGGCGAGATAGGCCCACAGGGGTGAGCCCATGCGCGGTCCGCTGTCGCGTGCGTCGTTTGGGTCGGCCATGAGTAACAAAACCCCCATTAGTTCACTATGGGAGAGTACGGCCTCTGGGCCACTTCGCGAAACCGGTTGCGCACGTTCCGTTACCGGTCATTTGAAACGCCCGCGCTGTCGCGACTCCCGCCCCCGGTCACTTCTCCGGGCCGGCCGCCGGCCCGGAGA
>NZ_NGFP01000114.1 GCF_002149035.1 Streptosporangium minutum | reverse complement strand
CCCCACACACCCCACACACCCCACAGACCCCGACAAGGATGCTCCATGGCCACCTTGCTGTACCGGCTCGGCCGAGCCTCGTTCCGCCGCCGACGGCTGGTCCTCGCCCTGTGGCTCGCCGTACTGGCGGCCCTCGGCGTGACCACCGTCGCCTTCATCGGCCCGACGGCCAGCAACTTCACCATGCCCGGGACCGAGTCGCAGCGCGCGCTCGACGCCCTGGCCAAGCACTTCCCCGAAGCCGGAGGGGCGACCGGCACCATCGTCGTCGCCGCCCCCGAAGGGGAGCAGCTGACGTCGCCGCAGGCCCGTCAGGCGATCGGGGCGCTCACCAAGGAGGCCGCCGGGCTGCCCGGCGTGCTGGCCGCCGTCGACCCGTTCCAGATCGGGGCCGTCTCCCCGGACGGCCGCCACGCCCTGGTGCAGGTACAGTTCGCCGCCGTCAACGACCGCGTGACCGACGGCCAGCGCGCGGCGTACGCGAAGGTCGGCGCCGGCGCCGAAGCCGCCGGGCTCCGGGTCGAGCACGGCGGCGAGGTGATGACGAGCGAGCCGGAGATCGGATCGACCGAGGCGCTCGGCGTCGCCGTCGCGGCCGCCGTACTCATCATCACCTTCGGATCGCTCGTGGCCGCCGGCATGACCATGCTCAACGCGCTCATCGGCGTCGGCGTCGGGATGGCCGGGCTGTTCTCCCTCAGCAGCGTCGTCGAGCTGACCAGCACCGCCCCGGTCCTCGCCCTCATGCTCGGCCTCGCCGTCGGCATCGACTACTCGCTGTTCATCACCTCCCGGCACCGCCAGAACCTGCTCGACGGGCTGGAGCCGGAGGAGGCCGCCGCACGCGCGGTCGGCACCGCCGGATCGGCCGTCGTGTTCGCCGGCGCCACCGTGGTCATCGCGCTCGCGGGCCTGGCCGTGGTCAACATTCCGTTCCTGACCGTGATGGGCCTGGCCGCCTCCGGCACCGTCGCCGTCGCCGTCCTCGTGGCGATCACGCTCCAGCCCGCGCTGCTCGGCTTCGCCGGTCACCGGGTCCTGCCCCGCAGGCACCGCACCGCGCGGCCGACCGAGCCCGCCGCGCGCGGCGGCTTCGGGTTCCGCTGGGCCTACATCGTCACCCGCTGGCGTGTCCTGTTCATCCTCGCCGGAGTGCTGTGCCTGGCCGGCCTCACCGTACCCGCCTCGGAGATGCGGCTGGCGCTGCCCGACGCCGGGACCGCGCAGGCCGGATCGCCGGCGCGCGAGGCCCACGACCTCATCAGCGCGGGCTTCGGCCCCGGTTTCAACGGCCGTCTCGCCGCCGTCGTCTCCTCCGGCTCCGCCGAGGCCACCGGACGGGCCGCCAAGGAGGCCGCCGCGCTGATCCAGGCCACCAAGGGGGTCATCGCGGTGACCCCGCCGCAGCCGAACGCCTCGGGGACGACGGTCCTGCTGGCCGTCATCCCGGCCACCGGCCCCACCGACGCCGCCACCGAGACCCTCGTCCACGACATCCGGGACAAGGTCCGCGGCATCGACGGCGCCCAGGTCTCCCTGACCGGCATGACCGCGATCGGCATCGACGTCTCCGAGAAACTCTCCGACGCCCTGCCCGTCTACCTGCTGCTCGTCGTCGGGCTGTCCGTCCTGCTGCTGATGCTGGTCTTCCGCTCCGTGCTCGTCCCCGTCAAGGCGGCACTCGGTTTCCTGCTCACCGTCGGCGCGACCTTCGGCATCACCGTCACCGTCTTCCAGCAGGGATGGCTCGCCGGACTCCTCGGGGTGGACACGCCGGGACCGCTGGTCAGCTTCCTGCCGATCCTGCTCATCGGCATCCTGTTCGGCCTGGCCATGGACTACCAGGTCTTCCTCGTCTCCCGGATGCGTGAGGACTTCGTCCACGGCGACACCGCCCAGCAGGCCACCATCTCCGGGACGGGCCACGGCGCCCGCGTCGTCACCGCCGCCGCGCTCATCATGATCTCGGTTTTCAGTGGTTTCGTGCTCCTCGACGACCCGATCATCAAATCCATGGGGTTCGCCCTCGCCGTCGGGGTCGCCATCGACGCCTTCGTGGTGCGCATGACCATCGTGCCGGCCGTCATGTCCCTGCTGGGCGACAGCGCGTGGTGGCTGCCCCGCCCGCTCGACCGCGTGCTGCCCAACGTCGACATCGAGGGCGAGCAGCTCCGCGTCCACCTCGACCACGACGCCACGGAGGTCCCGGCGCGGGTCTGACCCGTCCCGGGCCCCGGGGGCCGCGGTGAGGTGACGGCCTCACCGCGGCCCCCTGCGGTGTCCCGCCGCGGCCGGACCCCGGCCTGAGGCCCGGTTCACACCGTCCCGTCCGGCCTCCCCGATCGGGGACTCCGCCCCCCGCCGGGGCTCGCCCGCGACGTGGGCGAAATACCCGGTGCGCCGGAGGGGTTTCGCTATGCTGATCTCTCCCGTCACGGCGGGCTACACATCTGGTCTCAGCGTGGAGGCTTCTCTGTGCCCGAATGGCCCTCCACCCTCGACGTGACGGAGCTGATGGCCGGCGGCTGGCGCCCGACCCCGTTCCGGCAGTTCATCCTCAAGATCCACAGCCGCTGCGATCTCGCGTGCGACTACTGCTACATGTACGAGATGGCGGATCAGAGCTGGCGCTCCCGTCCTCGCCGGATGCCGCCGGAGATCGTGGCCGCCGTCGCCGGCCGGATCGCCGAGCATGCCCGCGCGCACGCTCTGCCCTCGATCGAGGTGATCCTGCACGGCGGCGAGCCGCTGCTCGCCGGCCGGGAGCCGATCCGGGAGGCGGTCTCCTCGATCCGCTCCGCGGTCGGCCCCGGCACCCGCGTCGACGTCAGCCTCCAGACCAACGCGACCCTGCTCGACACCGCCTACCTCCGTCTCTTCGACGAGCTGGATGTGCGGATCGGCGTCAGCCTCGACGGCGACGCGCGGATGCACGACAGGAACAGACGGCGTCCCAACGGCGAGGGCAGCCACGCGGCGGTCGTCGCCGCCCTGGACCGGCTCTCGTCACCCTCCTTCCGGCACCTGTTCGCCGGCCTGCTGTGCGCCGTCGACCTGCGCAACGACCCGATCGCGACCTACGAGGCGCTTGTCGAGTTCGAACCGCCCGCCGTGGACCTCCTCCTCCCCCACGGCAACTGGTCGGCTCCCCCGCCGGGCCTCGTGCCGGGCTCGGACGCCACACCATACGCGGACTGGCTGATCACCGTCTTCGACCGGTGGTACGGATCTCCGCGTCAGCCGACCCGTATCCGGCTCTTCGGCGAGATCATGCACCTGCTCCTCGGCGGTTCCTCCAGCAACGAGCAGGTGGGGCTGTCCCCGGCGGGGATGGTGGTCGTCGAGACCGACGGGGGGATCGAGCAGTCCGACATCCTCAAGTCCGCCTACGACGGCGCGGCCGCCACCGGCCTGCACGTCACGCGTGACCCCTTCGACGCGGCGCTGACGCTCCCGTCCATCGCCGCGCGCCAGATCGGCGCGCTGGCCCTGGCGCCGCAGTGCAGATCGTGCCCGGTGGTCCGGGTGTGCGGCGGCGGCCTCTACGCCCATCGCTACCGCGACGGGACCGGCTTCGCCAACCCCTCGGTCTACAGCCCCGACCTTCTCCGCCTCATCACCCACATCAGGCGCGCCGTCGCAGCCGATGTGTCCACGCTGAAAGGATCTCGATGAACCTCCGTGAGCACCGGATTCCGGCGGATACGTTCTCCGATCTGGCCGCGGGCGGGGGCGGCGTGACAGCGGCGCGCCTGCTCGCGGCAACGCAGTACAGCAAGCACGTGCTTCTCGTGCGCGGGGTCGTGGACACCGCTCGGACGACCGGGCATCCCCAGGCGGGCGACGCGCGCCGCGGCTACGACATCCTCACCGCCGTCCAGGCCGGGCACCCGGAGGCCGTCGACGCGGTGCTGCGCTACCCGTCGGTCGGAGCGTGGGCCCGGCACACCGTCAGGAGGCTCTCCGAACCCGGCGCCCCCGCCGTGCCGGCGCAGCTCGGCGCGCTGGCCGCCGCCGCGGCGCTGCGATCGGGTACGGCCTGCACGGTCGAGGTGCCCGTGACCGACGGCGTGGTCACGCTGCCTTCCGTGGGACAGGTCCTCGTCCCCGGCGGCGCCGCCGTCGCGACGATCCGCTGCTCCCCGGAAGGGGCGGAGGTCGCGGGAGACGGCTTCCGGATCGAGATCTCCGCCTCCTCCGGCACCGATACGCCCGGATGGCGGCCCCTGCGGGCGCTGGCGGCGGAAGCCGGCGGCAGGCGCCTGCGGGTCCTGGTCGACGACCTCGACCCCTACCGCATGCCGGGCTCGGCGGCCCTGAGCGGCCGGCTCGACGCGTCGCGGCTGGCGTACTGGCAGTCCACGCTCGACTCCGCCTGGGATCTCCTCGTCCGGCACCACACGGCGGTGGCCGACGAGACCGCCACGGTGGTCTCCGTCTTCGCCCCGATGGCTCCGGAGAACGGAGGGCAGTCGAGCGCGTCGTCCCGCGAGACCTTCGGCTGCGTGGCGCTCTCGGAACCGCTGGACGGATGCTCGCTGGCGGTGACGCTCGCCCACGAGGTGCAGCACGCCAAGCTCTCCGCGCTGCTCGACGTCGTCGCGCTGCTCGCGCCCGACGACGGCTCCCGGCACTACGCGCCCTGGCGCGACGACCCCCGCCCGCTGGGAGGGCTGCTCCAGGGGGCCTACGCCTATCTGGGCGTCACCGAGTTCTGGCGGCGCCAGCGCGCGCACGAGAAGGGCAAGGCCGCCGTCCTGGCGAGCGCCGAGTTCGCCCAGTGGCGCGAGGCGGCACGCATGGTCTGCGGAACGTTGGCGGGCAGCGGGCGGCTGACCGAGGCGGGAGAGATCTTCCTGGCCGGCATGATCGCGCGGCTGGACGGGTGCGCGGCCGAGCCCGTCCCCGGCGAGGCCCTGACGCTGGCCCGTGAGGCGAGCCGGCGTCACCGCGACCGATGGGTCGAGCGCAACCGCCGGAGCGCCTAGCGCTTCGGTGACACGTCGCGATCCGCCTGGTCGAGGTCACATGGAGACGGCCATCGCGTGATCATTCGGAGTTCGCGGGGACATCTGAGGATCACGCGATGGCCGTGGCCGGCAGCCGTGCCGGATTCTCCGTCAGGGGCGGAAGGCTCTGAGCGTGATGTCGACGAGAGCGTCGGCGTACTCGGCGGTGAGCGGGCCCGAACGGTGCAGCCACCGCTGGTAAAGGGGGGCGTAGAGCACTTCGAGCACCAGGTCGAGGTCGGCGTCCGAGGCGAGCTGGCCCGCCTGCTGCGCGGCGCGCAGCCGGGCTTTCTTGGCGTCGTCCACCGGACGGGCCAGTTTCTCCCGGTACTGGGCGGCGAGGCCGGAATCGCTGATGATCTCTGAGTTGAGCGCCCGGATCGGGGCCTCGAAGTCCGGGTCGGCGAACTCGGCCGCCGTCGCGCGCATGACGAGCTTGAGATCGGCCTCGATGTCGCCCGTGTCGGGCAACGTGATCCCCTCCTCGGGGTTACCGCTGAGGGCGAGGAAGGAGTCGAACACCACGGCTCCCTTGGACGGCCACCACCGGTAGATCGTCTGCTTTCCCACTCCCGCGCGGGCGGCGATCGCCTCGATCGAGACCTTCGCGTATCCCACTTCGCGGATCAGCTCGCGGGCGGCGTCGAGGATCGCATGCCGCGACCGCTCGTTGCGGCGGGCGGGATTCGGCTTCTTTGCTTCGGGCATGCGATCAGGGTAACACTCAAGCGAGACGGAACGTATCGGCTCGACAGGTGGTGGGCGACCCCGCGGACCGGTGACACGCCCAGGGTACGGGCGCGTCCTCGGCCTCATGGGGCGGTACGACTAGATCGCCGGCGGGTCGAAGTCGAAGTCGAGGCGGTCGTTGCGGGCCGCCACGATGACGTCGGGGTGGTTCTGTCCCAGCACCCGGTGATAGCGCTCGAAGGTGTCCGCCCGCAGGACGTCGGCCTCGTCGTCGCGGCCCTCCGCCCGCAGGTCCTGGACAAGGTTGGTCGCGCAGGCCAGGGTCAGCGGGTGGTCCACGCCGAGGACGTCGCGCAGCCTCACCAGGGTGTCCTGGCTCATGGCGAGCGCTTCGTCGAGCTCGCCGAGGACCGCGAGGTCGCTGGCGAGGTTGATCGCGCACGTCAGGGAGTAGTGGTGGTCCACGCCGAGCGTGCGGTTGAGCCCCTCCAGCGATATCCGGTCGAGCTGCCGGGCCTGCTCGGCGTCTCCGTGGACCCGTAGCAGCAGCGCGAGGTTGGTGGCGCAGCCGTAGTTGAAGGGATGGTCCTCGCCGAACATCGCCGGATAGCGGGTGGAGGTGTCCCTGAGCAGTTCGAGCGCCTCCCCGGTGCGCCCGCCGGCGCGCAGCGCGTTGGCCAGGCACAGGGCCGCCGCGAGGGTGTCGGGATGGTCCCGGCCGAAGATGCGCTCCTGCCGCTCGAACGTGCTCTCGGCGAGCTCCAGCGCCTCCTCGATCGCTCCGGCCCGGCGTTTGGCGATGGACAGGTCCTTGGCGGTGCGCAGCGTCCAGGGGTGGTCGGCGCCGAGCTCCTGCAGGCCGTACTCCAGGGCGTCCTCGCCCAGGTCGCAGGCCTCGAAGTATTCCCCGCTCAGCCGTACCACGCGGGCGAGGCCGTTACGGAAGGCGAGGATGTTCTGCTTGCTGGAGCCGGAGCCGGCCCTGCTCTGCACCATGTAGGTTCTCTCGAGCAGCCGGCGGGTCGCGGTGTAGTCGCCGAGCAGGAGATAGTCGATGCTCAGGTTGTTCATCGCGCGCAGCGTCCGCCGGTGGTCCGGCCCGAACACCGTCTCGTGCTGGCGCAGCGACTCCTTGTCGTGCTCCAGCGCCGCGGAGAACTCGCCGCGCGCCCGGATGTCGGCGCCGTAGCTGTTGGTGAGCAGCAGCGTCTCGGCGTGGTCCGGGCCGAGCACCTCCACCATCCGGGCCAGCGTCACCCGGTTGAGGTCGTAGGCGGCCTGGTACTCGCCGAGCTCGCGCACGACGATGCCGAGGTGCCGCTGGGCGGACAGGACGTACTCGTCGTCGTCGCTGGAGTCCTCCCTCCACTGGGCGAGAAGGCTCTCGACGAGCACGCGCGCCGACCTGAAGTCGCCGGAGGAGTAGAGGTAGCGGACCACGTCGAGGACGAAGCGGCGGACCTGCGGCTCGCGGCTCTGGGCGACGCGCGCGGGGGTCACGTGGCCGAGCAGCTCGGAGTAGCGGGGCCATGCCGCGTTGTCGTCGGGCTCGTCGGGGGCCGCGGCGGCGAGCAGGAGGTGGACCTCGTGCCGGAAGCCCGCGCTGTCGTCCGCGCTGAGCTCGTCACGGAGAAGGGCCTGGACCAGCCGGTGGACCTGGATGGTCCGGCTGACGGAGTCGAGGCGGACCAGGGCGTACCGGCCGAGCTCGCGGATGGCCCGGCTGACGAGGATGGGATTGCCGAGCAGCGAGCCGAGGCGCGATTCCGCCTCGGCCTGCTCCGGCAGCGGCGCGAACACGTCCCGCGGTATGGGCTCGGGGCCGAAGAAGGCGCAGCAGCGGAGGAGCTCGACCGCCTCGGGCATCTTGGAGACGAGCTGCGACACCGACAGGGACCAGGCGGCGGTCATCGACACCGGGTAGTCGGACGGCTTGCTCTCGGCCAGCAGCAGCGCCGTCTGCTCGTGGAGCAGCCGCAGGTATTCGTCGACGGACATGCCGGTCTCGGCCTGGAGCGCGCCGGCCTGCTCCAGCGCCAGCGGCAGGTCTCCGAGCTCCTCGGCGAGGCGGTCCGCCTCCTCGCGGCTCACCGCCTTGGACACGCGCTTGCTCAGGAACTCGATGCTCTCCTCGCGGCCGAACACGTCGATGGCGACGGTGTCGACGACGCCCTGCCAGCGGTGGTTGCGGGAGGTGATCAGGACGTGCCCCGGCCCCCGCGGCACGATCTCGTTGAGGTCTTCGGGCTGGTCGGCGTTGTCGAAGATCAGCAGCCACTTGTCGTACGGCTCGCCCCTGCGCAGCGCGTCGAGCACCGCCGTGGCCGCGTCCTCGATGCCGGTGGTCGCCGCCGACGGCAGGCCGAGGTAGGGGGCGAGCCCGGCCAGGGCGGAGCGGACCAGCATGGGCTGGTCGGCGGGGACCCACCAGACGAGGTCGTAGGCGGACCTGTAGCGGTAGGCGTACTCGATGGCGACCTGGGTCTTGCCGACACCGCCCAGCCCGTGGAGGGCGTGCGGGACGACCGCGGTCACCTCGGCGGTCACTCCTTTGCGCAGCTGTTCGAGCAGGTCGTCCCTGCCGGTGAAGTTCTTGTTCCGCTGCGGAACCTTGCCCCACACGTCCGGTGACCGTCCCGGCGTCCGCGACGCTCCGGAAGAGTGCGAAACAGACACGCGATCGCCTCCACTGACCTGATTCTGCGCTCATCCTAGACCCGGTTTAACTAAGTGTTTATAAACCGGTTAGACAGAACCTTCTATTCGGATCGTTCAACTTGAAACACTTCCGTGACAACGGACGGCGAAAAGGAGCTTCCGTCCCCGCAGCCGCAAGTCGCAAATCTCCCCAATAGCTACAAACGTCCCCGTCTACCCCGCGGTCGAAGGTGACTTCATAACATGGAAGGATGTAGGCGTCAAGATGTTTGAGGAGCCAGGGAGCCCAGGTGGGTGAGCAAGCTACGGATTTCGGCACAGACCTCATTGATGTGACCGACATAAGACTGAGTGACCTCGACGAAGTAGGAGAGTCCAGCCTCGCGCTCGCACTGCGCCGGTTGCTTAGCGAGGAGGACACCGGCCCGGTCGCCGGATTCACATCGTCAATCTAGCGAGACTTGACGGCACCGCCCTGGATGTGCGAGACAAGGTGTCACAAAGGGACCTTCCACCAATAACCAGGGCGGTGTCGTGGACGACGCGGACTGGCGGCGACTGATCGACCAACTCCGCGGCGGAGACTGCACGCCCTTTCTCGGCGCGGGTGCCTGTTATGGCACCCTTCCGACCGGCTCCGAACTCAGCAGAAAATGGGCAAATAGCTACAAATACCCTTTTCCTGATGACCACGATCTCGCCCGGGTGATGCAGTACGCGGCGGTGCTGGAAGGCGACCCGGTCTATCTCAAAGAGCAGATCTGCGAATACCTCCGGTCGCACGGGCTGCCGGACTTCAGCCATGCCGGCGAGCCTCACGCGCTCCTGGCCAAGTTCAAGCTGAAGGTCTTCCTCACCACGAACTACGACAACTTCCTGGTGGAGGCGCTGGGGGGCGCGGGCAAGACGGCCCACAGGGCGATATGTTCCTGGGCCGACCGCAATCCCCAGGAAACGCCGGAGCTGCCGGAGCCCTCGGTCGAGGAGCCGCTCGTCTACCACCTCCACGGGAGCTGGGCGGAACCCTCGTCCCTGGTTCTCATCGAAGACGACTACCTCGAATATCTGGCCAACGTGGCGGCGGCCCAGGCGTCCGGCAACCGGACGTTGATCCCCATCTCCGTCCTGCGCGCGATGACCACCCGCTCCCTTCTGTTCATCGGCTACAGCCTGCAGGACTGGACGTTCCGCGTGCTCTTCCACGGTCTGCTCCGCGCCATACCGGCCGTCCAGCTGCGGCGCCACGTGAGCGTGCAGCTGCTGCCACCGGTGAACACGCCGATCGCCGAGGCCGAGGAGCGGGCGAAACAGTACCTCGTCCGCTACCTGGACACGGGATGGCGTATCTCGATCTTCTGGGGCACCGCGGCCCAGTTCTGCGAGGAGCTGCGGCGCCGGTTGGGACCGGACGCATGACCTCCGCGGGCCACGTGCAGAACGAGACGGGCCAGCCGCCGTACGTCGGGCTGCGCGCCTTCCGGCAGCAGGACAGGGACCTGTTCTTCGGCCGCGAGCGGGAGGCGCGAGAGATCGCCACCCTCTGGCAGGCCGACAGGCTGACCGTGCTCTACGGCGCCTCCGGCGTCGGCAAGACCTCTCTCCTGCACGCGGGGGTGCTGCCGTTCCTCGGCTCCGACCGCGTCGACCTCCTGCCGGTGGGCCGGATCGCCCCTGATCCGGCTCTCCTCGTCACCACCGCGCCGGTACGCAGCGTCTACGTCCTGAGCCTGCTGTCCTCCTGGTCCGCCGCGCCGCCCGCCGAACTCGCCGACCTGACGGTCCGCGACTACCTCGACCGGCGGCCCTCGCGCGTCGACCGCTACGACGACCCCGTCCCGACGCTCATCTCCATCGACCAGGCCGAGGAGATGTTCACCGGCGCCCCGTACCGGGAGTCCGACCTGGAGGAGTTCGTCGCCCAGTTGGCCGACGCCCTCCAGGCGCACACGGGACTGCGCCTGCTGCTGTCGATGCGCCAGGAGTACCTCGCCTCCATCGTGCCCTTCGAACGCGTGCTGGGCCAGGGGTCCCGCTCCTGGTTCCACCTGCTGCCCTTCCGGCGGGAGGCCGCACTGGAGGCCACCCGCCGGCCGCTGGAGGGCACCGACCGCAGGTTCGGCGAGAACGGGGCCGAGCTGCTCGTGGACGACCTGCAGACCGTGACGATCCACAGCGAGCAGGGCGAGAAGACCGTGCTGAGGGTCAGCGGTGTCGAACCGGTCCAGCTCCAGGTGGTCTGCTCCGCGCTGTGGGAGTCGCTGCCGCCGGACGTCCACGAGATCACCGTCGACCACGTACGGCTGCACGCCAACGTCGATCGTTTCCTGGCGCGCTTCTGCCGGCGGATGCTGGGGGAGGTCGCGGAACGGCACAACGTGCCCGAGGGCAGCATCCGGTCCTGGCTCAAGCGCACCTTCATCACCGAGCACGGCACCCGGGGCACCGCCTACGAGGGGCTGCACCAGACCTCCGGCATGCCCAACGCCGTGGTCAGGTCCCTGGAGGACTGTCACATCCTCAAGGCCGAGTACCGGGCGGGCGCGCGCTGGTACGAACTGCAGCACGATCGCCTCATCGCCGCCATCCGGGACACCGACCCCGAGACGTTCCTCCAGGCCGCGCGGACCGCCCTCTCCAAGGCCCAGTGGACCCACGCGCGGGAGCTGACCGAGGACGCGGTGCGCACGGCGGAGTTCGACGACCTGGGCGTACGCGCCGAGGCTGAGGCGATCTTCGGTGACGTCTCGGTCGGCACCGGGGATCCGGAGACCGCGTGGCGACGCTACGACGCGGCGGCGGAGATGTTCGCCGTGCTGCAGCGGGCCGACGGCGTGGGCCGGGTCCTCGCCGCGAAGGGCCGCCTGTCACTGAGCCTGGGCGACTACTCCACGGCGGTGAGCGCGCTCAGCGCCGCCGTCGCGAGAGTGCCGAGCGACATGTCCGCGCAGACCGCCCTCGCGCAGGCGCTGTGGCACGTCGGGCAGCCGCGCTCGGCCCTGATCGTCCTGAACGGCGCTCTCGCCGTCGGGGGCGACTCCCTGCTGGACGCCCTGGCCCTTCGCGGGGTGATCCTCGCCGACCTGGACCAGCCCGTGGCCGCGCTCCGCGACCTCGATCTCGTCCGCCAGCACCAGCAGCCCGCGACCCTGGCGGCCCGCGCGCTGGCGCTGGCCCTGGCCGGCCGCTTCGACGCCGCGGAGCAGGAGGCGGCCGACGCGATCGCGAACGCCGGGAGCAACGGCCCCGTGCTGCTCCGGGCCGCCCGCATCCGCGTCATCCTCGGCAACGCCGTGGCAGGCGCGGACCTGGCGGCCCGGGCCATCAGAGCGGACGACCCCGCCCTTCCCGAGCATCTGCGGGAGCAGGCCCGTCGTCTGCTTCCGCAGCCGAACTGACGTCCGCCTGCGTGGCCTCCCGCCAGATGTAGTCGAACTGCCGGACCCAGTAGGAGTACCAGCGCTCGTTCCGCGCGCGGTTCAGCTCCAGATGCATTCGCGACGAGGTCGAGGGATTGTGGAAACCGTGGATTTCGACGATCGCCCGGCCCTTCGAACTGTCCGGGTCGATGAGCACGATACTGAATCCAGGACTGTATGACAGGAGCCGATACCGGAAACTCCCCTCGACCTCCCACCCACTCATGAGGTCCAGCCGTTCGACCGCGCTGGACAGCGCGGCCGGAAGTCTCTGGATCGGGAATTCGACGGAATCGTCCAGCTGTTTGGACGCCATCCGCACCGCGGCCTTCTCCGCCGGGTCGAGAATCACGACACGGACCGATCCGCCCGCACGGGCGAGCACGGTCCTGCGCAGGGTCTCGCAGGTGTGGGCGGAGAGCAGGTTCACCGCGGACGGCGCGAAGATCCGCACGTCACGCGCATTGGCCAGGGCCGACGACAGCGGCACGGAGTCGAACGCGGACCTGTCCCCCAGAATGCTCGCGGAGACCTCCGGACGCTCTTCCGGCAATGTGAGCCGGTAGACCAGAATTCCCACTCCGGAAAGCAGCGCCGCCCATTTCAACTGATCGGGGACCACATCTCCGAAGATCGATACAACGGCGAAGGAGAACACGACGACGGTCACGACATGGGCATCGACGTTCTGGCGGATTTTCAGGTCCTGGACAAGCCGCCGCAGCCAGATCACCACACCTCCTCTGGGCCCTCGTCCACGGCCCACGGATACATTCTCGACCACGGTAATTCGAAATGCGCGTCATCGAGAGAATCCGGCCGGATACGGCCCTTTGTTTTTCCGGCCACGGCCCGCCCCCGGCCCGGAGACCGGAGCCACGGGCGCCCGGCCCCAGAGGGCCCCGGCGAGCCGGGCGACCTCAGAGGACCGGACGGCCTGCGGGAAGCGGGGAGCCTCAGGAGCCGGACGGCCTGCGGTTCGCGGCCTACGGACGGCGGACGGCGGACGGCAGCCTGCGGACGACCGGCGGCAGGCGACCGGCGGCAGGCGACCGGCGGCGGGCGACCGGCGGAGGCCTCGGAGGGCGGGTGGAAGGCGGCGGCCTCAGGGGGCGGGCGACGAGCCGTTCACCGTCAGGACACGCTCCGGCGTCTCGATGGCGGGGAAGGTGCCGGTGTCGACGATCCCGTGCTCGTTGTAGGCGGCCTCTATCAGGGCGTGCGCCCGAGGCTCCAGCTTCCACAGGGCACGGTACTCGCGGGCGGTGGCCAGCGTGATGCCGGTCTCGTGGGCGATGTCGGAGGCGCGGGGAACGAACTTACGCTCGATCTGCTTGTCCCAGTACTCCCGGGCCGCGCGCATCAGGGCCGCGCGCTGCGCCGTGTCGACGACCGGCAGGGCCGTCTCCACCACCTCGGCCTCCTCCTCGTCCTCGTCCTCGTCGTAGGACCCGGCGGACCCGGCGGCGGGCAGGGCCGGGGAGACGCGCGGCCCCTCGGGCTCTGGGGCCCACGGGACGGGCGGGCTCAGGTCGATCAGAGCGGAGGTGTTGTAGAGCGCTCCGATCTGGGACAGCAGCGCCTCCTGGCGGCCCGCGTCGACCGCCAGCCCGGTGTGCTCCACCGCCTGGTCCATCGCCCGGTCCAGCTTGGTGAGCGCCGCGCGCATCCTCCGGTCGGACGCGCCGGCCTCGCGGAGGGCGCGGGCGCGCTTGGCCGCCAGCGCGACACGGGTCAGCCTCCTGTGGGCGTCCACCTCACTCGCGGTACGGTCGCTGGCCTCGGCCAGCCCGACCCGTACCAGCATGCGCTCGGGGGTGATCCGCCAGTTGATGCGGGCGCGCCCGGTGATGCGGTGCCGTTCGATCGCCATGCCCCGCTCCCACAGCCACGCGGCCACCAGCGGGGCGGCGAGCCGGAACACGGCCTCGGCGAGGCTGCGGGCGTCCATGCTCGACAGCACCGCCGACAGCCCGGTGAGCGTCCAGACCGCGATGCCGTCGATGCCGGCGGAGTAGTTCTCCCTCATGTTGCGGCGGGCCCGTACCGCGCTGGTGATCACGGCGACTTCGATGAACGCGAAGAGCAGGAGCCTCAGGGGGCCGTCGAAGCCGAGCACGTCGCCGGAGAAGCGCCACATGCCCTGGGCGGACACACCCGTGGCGATGCTCGCGGCCACGATGGTGAGGATGTCCTCGGCCGGGCGGGGGGCGACGAACCGGTGGAAGAAGCGGTTACCGGCGCGGTAGACGGCGCGGAGCGCGAGATAGGCCAGGCCCAGCAGGACCAGCGCGACCACGCAGATGACGACCGTTCCGACCGGGTGGTCCGACGTGAAGGCGGTGATTTGATCGATGGGGGGCATCAGTCACTGTCCGTCAGTCTCGATGTCCGACAGGATATGGACGCGATCATTCCAGAATGTCGGCAGCTTGTTCGTGAAACGAGTAGTCACGCCTGTGACGTGAGTGAAAACGGGCACGGGGATCCACTCCCGGCCCGGCGCGGAGATCCACTCCATGCCCGGTGCCGACGGCCGGTCCCGGGCAGGTCGCGGCCCCGGACGGACACGGCTCCCGGGCAGGTACGGCCCCACGCGGACGCGGGATTTCCGGGCAGGTACGGCCCCGGACGGACACGACTCTCGGACAGGTACGGGCCCCGCGCGGACGCGGGATTTCCGGAGGAGTACCGCGAATCCCCGGTTACACCCCCTTGACGACTATGTAACGTGAATGCATAACATGCATGTACGTGATCGCAGAGATCACCGATCCTCCACGGCAGCGGGTACGGCCCGCCGGAGTCCCCACACAGCCGGGCTTGATGTCCCCACCCGCAAGGAGCACAAGTGACGCAACCGATCGTCGCCCCGTGTGCCGCCCCGTCACCCGTCCCGTCCGCGTCCCCGGCGTCCGAATGGTGGCGCGACGCCGTGATCTACGAAATCTACGTGCGCAGTTTCGCCGACGGCAACGGGGACGGCGTCGGGGATCTGCTGGGGGTGCGCAGCCGCCTGCGCTACCTTGCCGACCTCGGTGTGGACGCCCTCTGGCTCACCCCGTTCTACCCCTCCCCGATGAACGACGGCGGGTACGACGTGGCGGACTACCGCGCCGTCGACCCCCGGCTCGGCACCCTCGACGACGCCCGCGCACTCGTCCGCGAGGCCCACGGCCTGGGCATGCGCGTGCTCATCGACATCGTGCCCAACCACACCTCCTCGGAGCATCCCTGGTTCGCCGAGGCCCTCCGGGACGAGCCCGGAGCCCGGGACCGCTACGTCTTCCGGCCGGGGCGCGGGCAGGACGGGGCCGAGCCCCCCAACGACTGGGAGTCGAGCTTCGGCGGGCCCGCCTGGACCAGGCTGCCCGACGGCTCGTGGTACCTCCACCTCTTCGCGCCCGAGCAGCCCGACCTCAACTGGGACAACCCCGAGGTCCGCGCCGAGTTCGAGGACGTGATGCGGTTCTGGCTGGACATCGGCGTGGACGGGTTCCGCGTCGACGTGGCCCACGGCATGGTCAAGGCGGAGGGGCTGCCCGACGCCGGATTCACCGGCCAGTTGAAGCTGCTCGGCCGCGCCCCGCTGCCCTTCTTCGACCAGGACGGCGTGCACGAGATCCTGCGCTCCTGGCGGCAGCTGCTCGACTCCTACCCGGGTGAGCGCATCGGGGTGGCGGAGGTGTGGCCGCCCTCCCCCGCCCGGCTGGCCAACTACGTCCGGAACGACGAGCTCCACCAGGCCTTCAACTTCAACTACCTCGCCGCCGACTGGGGAGCCGGCCCGCTGCGCCAGGTGATCGACGCCTCGATCTCCGCCACCGACCTGGTCGGCGCGCCCACCACCTGGGTGCTGTCCAACCACGATCAGGTGCGCCACGTCACCCGCTACGGCGGAGGACGGCAAGGCGCGAGGCGCGCGCGTGCGGCCACCCTGCTCACCATGGCGCTGCCCGGCTCGGTCTACCTCTACCAGGGCGAGGAGCTCGGCCTGCCGGAGGTCCTCGATCTTCCCGACGAGGTGCTGCAGGATCCGATCTTCTTCCGTACGGCCGGCGCGGACCGCGGCCGGGACGGCAGCCGCGTGCCGATCCCGTGGGCGTACGGCGAGTCGTCGTCCGGCTTCTCCCCGCCGGGAGCCGACCCGAGCTGGCTGCCGATCCCCCGCGAGTGGGGCAGGCAGGCGGTGATCCCGCAGCTCGGCGACCCCGGGTCCTTCCTCAACCTGTACCGGAACGCCGTGCGGCTGCGCCGTACCCACCCCGCCCTGGGCAGGGGGACGATGCGGTGGCTGGACTCGCCGCCGGACACCCTCTTCTTCACCCGCGAGCCGGGACTGCTGTGCACGGTCAACCTGAGCGCCGATCCCGTCGTCCTGGAGTCGCCCGGCACGCTGCTGCTGTCCAGCGGCGACACGCACTGCGACGGGCTCCAGGCGATCCTGGAGCCCGACACCGCTGCCTGGTGGTCCGCCGCCTCCTGAACCGGTGGCCTCGCGCCACCTTCTGAACGCGCCGGTCGGGGGGCCGCGCGAGACAGCCCCGGCCGGTTCCCGTAAGGAGGGCCACATCCTGACGGGAACCGGCCGGCCATGTCAGGGAAGGGTGAGAGCCTGATCGGGCTCGACGTCGTCCAGCATGAGGGTGTCCAGGATCTGCCGGCCGTACTTCGCCAGCTTGTTCTCGCCGACACCGCTCACCTCGCCCAGCTCGGCCAGGGAGGACGGGGCTCCGGTCGCGATCTCGCGCAGGGTCGCGTCATGGAAGATCACGTAGGCGGGCACGCCCTGTTCCTTCGCGGTGGCCGAGCGCCAGGCGCGGAGCCGCTCGAACACCGGCACGGCCTCCTCGGGCAGGTCGGCGGGAGCGGCGCGGCGGGCCCCGCCGGCCCGTGCCGACGGCTCGGATCTGGTGCGCGCCGCCCGCTCGGGCTCACGCCGCAGCAGGACCTGGCGCTGCCGGCTCAGCACCTCGGCGCTCGCCTCGGTGAGCAGCAGCGTGCCGTAGTCACCCTCGACGGTCAGCAGGCCCTGCGCCAGCAGCTGGCGCACCACGCCGCGCCACTCGGCCTCGCCCAGCTCCGTGCCGATGCCGAACACCGTCAGGGAGTGGTGGTCGAACTGGGTGACCTTCGGCGTCTTCCTGCCGAGCAGGATGTCGATGATCTGGCCGGCGCCGAACTTCTGGCGCCGCTCGCGCTGGAGCCTGAGCACGGTCGACAGGAGTTTCTGCGCGGCGATCGTGCCGTCCCACGACTCCGGCGGCGTCAGGCACGTGTCGCAGTTGCCGCACGCCGTACTGTCCTGGCCGAAGTAGGCGAGCAGGCGCACGCGGCGGCACTCGACCGTCTCGCAGAGGGCGAGCATGGCGTCGAGGTGGGTGCCCAGGCGTCGCCGGTGGGTCTCGTCGCCCTCGGAGGTGTCGATCATCTTGCGCTGCTGCACGACGTCCTGGAGCCCGTAGGCCAGCCAGGCGACGGAGGGGAGGCCGTCACGTCCGGCCCGGCCGGTCTCCTGGTAGTAGCCCTCGACGGACTTGGGCAGATCGAGATGGGCGACGAACCGCACGTCGGGTTTGTCGATGCCCATGCCGAACGCGATGGTGGCGACCATGACGAGGCCGTCCTCCCGCAGGAACCGCGCCTGGTTGGCCGCCCGGGTGCGCGCGTCGAGCCCCGCGTGGTAGGGCAGCGCCGGGATGTCGTTCTGCACCAGGAACTCGGCGGTCTTCTCGACCGAGGACCGCGACAGGCAGTAGACGATGCCGGCGTCCCCGGGGTGCTCGGTGCGCAGCAGCTTGAGCAGTTGCCGCTTGGGCTCGTTCTTCGGCGCGATGCGGTACTGGATGTTCGGGCGGTCGAAGCTCGACACGAAGTGGCGGGCTTCCTCCAGGTTCAGCCGGGAGGCGATCTCGGCGTGGGTGGCCTCGGTGGCGGTCGCCGTCAGGGCGATGCGGGGCACGGCGGGCCAGCGCTCGTGCAGCGCGGACAGCGCGAGGTAGTCGGGCCGGAAGTCATGCCCCCACTGGGCCACGCAGTGCGCCTCGTCGATGGCGAACAGGGAGATCGTGCCGCGTTCGAGCAGCCGCAGCGTCGAGTCGACCCTCAGGCGCTCCGGCGCCAGGTAGAGCAGGTCCAGCTCACCTGCCAGGAAGGCGGACTCGACCTGACGGCGCTCGTCGTGGTCCTGCGTGGAGTTGAGGAACCCCGCCCGCACGCCGAGAGCCGTCAGGGCGTCGACCTGGTCCTGCATGAGGGCGATGAGCGGTGAGACGACGACGCCGACGCCGTTCCGCACGAGGGCGGGGATCTGGTAGCACAGCGACTTGCCGCCACCGGTCGGCATGAGCACCAGCGCGTCACCGCCGCCGACGACGTGGTCGATGATCTCTTGCTGCCCTTCCCGGAACGAGTCGTAGCCGAAGACGCGGTGCAGCACTCGCAGCGCGTCGCTCACCTCGGGACCGCTCTCGGGGGAAACCATCGGGTCATTCTACGAGGCCCCACGCGTCCCACCGGTGTTTTCGCCACGGGAGGACGCGGCGCGGGCTCACCTCCCTCCGGAGGCGCCGGCCGCCGGAACTCCACGGTGTGCGCCTCCGCCGGAGATCCCGGATCCCGCGGGCGCCGGGGGCGCCGGGGGCGCCTTCCCGCCCCCGGCAGCCCGGTGAAACGGCATCGGGAAAGACAGCAAACTCCAAGAAGACACCGTCCTGACCTGCCGACAAGAATAGGCATTCAGCTTTACAGTGCCGCCGCGGAAAAAGCGGGGCGAGGGCATAGCCCACCACGCCGTGAAATGCACGGCGAACAGACGGTCGTGATTCTTGGGATCGAGGTCCGCCATGGCAACCGAGACAGCTCCGGCTCGTCATTCCCACATTCGGATATCAGCTCTCAACAGCCGATATCACAAGGCGGCGCTGGGTCTTTACCTGGCGATAGTCGTGGCCCACTGGGCGGAGCACGTCGTCCAGGCGATCCAGTTGTACGTCCTGGGCTGGCCGCTCCCCGAGGCGCGCGGCGTGCTGGGTGTGCCGTTCCCCTGGCTCGTGAAGTCCGAGTGGATGCACTACGGCTACGCCCTGCTGATGCTGATCGGCCTGATCCTGCTGAGAAAGGGCTTCGCCGGCAGGTCGCGGACATGGTGGAACCTGTCACTCGGAATCCAGGTGTGGCACCACTTCGAGCACCTGCTCCTGCTCCTGCAGGCGCTCACCGGCTCCAACCTGCTGGGCCGTCCCGCGCCGACCAGCATCATTCAGCTCATCGTGCCCCGGGTGGAACTTCACCTGTTCTACAACGCGATCGTCTTCCTGCCCATGGTCGTGGCGATGGTCCTCCACCGGCGCCCCCGCGCGTCCGAGCGCGCCGCGATGCAGTGCGGTTGCGCCCCCGCGCACGCGTGAGGAGACGGCGGGTGACGCCCGGCGACACGGCGCACCCGCCCGGCAGACGGCAGACGGCGGGTGACGCCCGGCGACACGGGGCGCGCCCGCCCGGCAGACGACGGATGGCGGGACCAGCCGACCGGCAGGCGACGGGCGGCGGAGCCAGCCGGTCCGTTCACATCCCCCATCGACTCCGGAGGCATGCCATCCCAGGCACAGACCCGAACATAATGATCGTCGGGGACTCGATCAGCCATGGCCTGGAGGGCGACTACACCTGGCGGTACCGGCTGTCGCGGAACTTCGGCAAGCACGGGTTCCCGGTCCGCTTCGTCGGGCCGGAGACGGGCACCTCGGTACTGCCCGCGAGCCAGCCGGGTGACTGTCCGGCCCGCACGGCGGCCCCCGTCCACAACGGCCGCTACCGCCCGGGGATCGACTTCGGCGACAGCAGGCACTACGCGAGATGGGGCCGCCTGCTCCACGAGGCCAAGGACAACATCCGGGACGCCGTCGCCGCCCACGGGGCCGACCACCTCATGGTCGAGCTCGGGTTCAACGACCTGGCCTGGGGGGTCTCCGGTCCCGGACGGTTGACCGCGGACCTCGGGACTTTCGTTCGACGGGCCCGCGACGCCGACCCGAACGTCCAGTTCCTGGTCGCCAATGTCGTGCATCGCACACCGCTGGACTCCAGCCCCGGCCTGGCGGATGTCATCACCGCGTACAACGAGGGATTGCCGTCCACACTGGCGGCGATGTCGACGGCTCGGTCGGCGGTCGTCCTCGTCGACCTGGACAGCGTCTACGACCCCGGTAGCGACACCTACGACGGTCTCCACCCGAACAGCGTCGGCGAGTTCAAGATCGCTAAAGCGTTCGCCGACAGCTTTTCGTCGGTGTTCGGTCACGGTCGGATCGGCTTCCTCGACCCGGTCCCCCGTACGGCCGACCCGCTTGTGATCTCCCCGCCGACCGGGATCGCCGCCACCTCGCACGGCTCGTCCATCAGCGTCTCGTGGCCGCACGTGTTCGGCGCGAGCGGATACTGGCTCTACTGGCGTGATGTCACCGCCGGGCAGGGCTTCCAGAGATCACCGCTGCCGATACTCGCCGACAGCCTGGAACTGCCCGCCGAGCGCGGGCACATCTACGAGTTCATGGTCAGCGGCGCGCGCGGCCACCAGGAGACCTCGGTCACGCGGGTCGCCGTCGTCCTCGACGGGCAGCCGGCGCTGTCCCTGGCGGGCGGCCAGGGCGGACGCTGAGCCTCCTGCGGGCCGGACACCGGACCTGCGGCGGACCGCTTCGACGGCGGGCCGGACACCGGACCTGCGGCGGACCGGGTTCACAGCGGATCGGATGCCGAGCCCGCGTCGGACCGCTTCGACGGTTGTGCCGGGGGCCCGTGCCGGTACGTCCACACCGGCGTCCGCGTGCCGGCGGCACCTGGGCGGATCGGTGACCGCCACCGGGCGGTGGCCTCGGGTCAGGCGTCCGCCGGCGTCCGTGACAGCGTGTCGGTCGCCGGCGGGAAGGCGGGATCGGACGGGAGAGGCGCGCGGTGCCGTCGCGACGTCGCGATCTCCGCGGGACGGGCTCCTCACCCGGTCAGTTCTGCTGGGAGGCGATGTCGGCGAGCAGCGCGACGAGCTGCTCGGGGGCCGACACCATCGGCCAGTGGCCGGTCTTGAGAGTGTGGAAGTCCCAGTTCGGCTCGGCGCGCATGGCCGCGACGTCGTCGGAGACCTTGCCGTCGAAGTGTTCCATCTCGCACATGACGTAACTTGCCCGCTGCTGTGCGAGCGGCCGCGTCAGGACGGCCGGCTCGGACAGCGTGCGCCCGGGATGGCCGACGAAACGCTCCACCAGCCACCGCGCCTGATCGGCGGACAGATCCTGCCCGTCGGCCACGACCGTGGCGTCCGGGACCGGCCAGCGGCCCCGGTTCTCGTCGATCAACTGGAGCTCACCGGCACGCTGGCGTTCCGGGAAGGCCTGGAGCATCGACACACCGTCATGGGGCAGGAACCCTTCGACGAACACGGTGCGCGCCACGCGGCCGGGGGCACGGTCAGCGACCTGACCGGCCACGATGCCCGAATAGCTGTGCCCCACGAGAATGACGTCTCTCAGGTCGTCGGCCTCCAGGAGTGACAGCACGTCATCCACATGGGTGGCCAGGCCCACACCGGAGACATCGGTGTCAGGGGCGGTCAGTCCCGACAACGTGATCGGGCGGACATGATGACCAAGCGTGCGCAGGCCGCAGGTCACCGGCTCCCAGACCCAGGCGCCCATCCAAGGGCCGGGGATCAGAACAAAATGATTTTTCACGGCAGGTCAGCTTCCTCTCCTTTACTCTAAGGCTGCCTTGAATAATGCAGAAATCGGACCTACAAGCACATTATGTCCGCAGGCCGGCCACCTTGCCGTCCGTGACTTTCCACATTCATTCAGCAGCCTTTTACCGGTCCAGTCAAGTGTTGTCAGGCGGCCATGCTCACCGCGGTGGAGAGCTGGATCAGGCGAAGGTCGAGGGCGTCCGACTCCGACACTGTGATCGGGAGGTCGCCGGCGATGACCGCGACGACGCCGGCGTACCCCCCACCAGGGTCAAGGGGGTGGATTTGCACCGTACTTGGATGGATGTCCAGCGGCCAGCCGAGCAGCGCTGGGTCTTCCTGTGGACTGCTGACCTCGACCTGGTCCGGAGGGATCCGCAGCCCGTGGCCGGTCGCCTTGAGGACTGCTTCCTTACATACCCACATGCGGGCGAAAGCAGCGTTCTGCTTGTGCTCGGGGAGCGCTTGCAGGACCGCCAGCTCGGCCGGCGACAGCGCGCACTGCGCGAGCCCGTCGACCGGGCCGGTGGGCACCTCCTCCACGTCGACCCCCAGCGCCCCGGCGGTGCTCAAGGCCACCGCGACCCGGTTTCCCGCGTGGGAGACGGAGACGTGCAGTTCGATCCCCGCGCTTCGGACGTACGGCTTGCCGTGCGGCTTGTCGCAGTCCGGGCACCGCCGCTCGACGACGACGTCCGGGGGAGAGACGCCGAGCTGGGCCGCCGCGGTGGTGCGCAACAGCCAGCACGCCGTGAGAAAGCGGCGCCGATCCTGATCCCGGTGGTAGGTCGAGGCCCGCTTCAGCTCAGTTCCACTGAGCACGCTGGTCAGGACGTCGGTCGGCTGATCCCGTGGGTCCGCCCACCACACGCTGCACTCTCCAGTCTGCAAAACGGGAGTAATCATGGGTTGCCTCCTTTGATTCGCGGTTCTCAGTGGTCAATGCGTGGCATGTCGCGAGCTTCCAGTGGCTGACCGTCGGGTCGGTGAGAATCGCAACCACCCTGACGCAGATCTGCTCACTTGTTATGTCCTCATCGGTCTGGACACGGATGACTATCTCTCCCGTGGCCTGCTTGAGGTCCTTACGCCATTTCTCCGGCAGAAGCGCCAGGATCCGGATTCCGTCGATCGGCGAATTACCTGACGGCTCTCCTCCGGTCCGCCGCATCGTCAGTTCAACCAACATGAGTGGATACCTCCTCCTAATCTCAGGTAGTGCCGTCAGCGGACGCGGACTTCCATGGGGCACCGGAGGCCGCGACCTGCGGCTCGGCGTTCCACGGATCGCCCGCGGCGGCCGGCGCGGAGTGGCCGCCGATTACGGCGGAACACGAGACGGCGCCGGCGGCAGTTGTTGCCGAAAATGTTGTGGTGACATTGAAACCGCTTGGGGAGAAGATTGGGATCTTCATTTCCTGGTCCATTTTCTCGGGCTGTTTATTTGTTCTCGCACAACCAACTCTGCGCTCTCCACAGCCCGTGGACCAGGCAGATCAAAGGCAGCAAGTTGCCTGCCGCTGGCCGCTTCCTGCCAGACGGCCGCCGGACGGCCCGCGGGTACCGGGCAGGAAGGGGCCAACCGCCGGTGGCGGTGCCGGGCGGCAGCCGTCCGCCTTCCGGGACAAGGGACGCGACAGCCACCCGTCCGACGGTGACCGGACAGACTGGAGGCGGTACGGGGACGCCCCAAAGGCACGCGGGCGCCGGGGAAGGCCCGGAGGCGGCGCGGGCGGTACGGGGCCCCCTGAAGGCACGCGGGCGTCAGGGAGGGCCCGGAGGCGGCATGGAAGGCCCAGGGATGCCACCAGGACGGTGGCGGGGGTCCGGAAGACGCCACTGAGGGTTACAGAACGGCACGGGCGCACGGAGGACGGCGCACGGGGTGCCCGGAGGCGCGGTGCGGGGTGCGGGGTGCACGAGACGGTGCGGGGTGCACAAGACGGTGCGGGAGCGCGAGGCGGTGCGGGAGCGCAACACGGGGTGCCCGGAGACGACACGGGAGGCCCGTAGGAGCGTGGGGCCGTCGGCGGCCTCAGCGGTGGTGGGCGTCGTGATCCTCGGCGCGGCCGGGCACCGGCCGCGCCGGTTCTCATGCCGGCGCGGTCAGCCGGCGCGGTCAGCCGGCGCGGTCAGTCGGCGTCGGCCGCCGTCTACAGGGGCACGTTCCCGTGTTTACAGGGGCACGTTCCCGTGTTTGCGCTGCGGCGGCTGCTTGCGCTTGTCGCGCAGCATCGCCAGCCCCCGGGCGACCGCGGACCGCGTCTGCACCGGGTCGATCACGTCGTCGACCAGGCCGCGCTCGGCGGCGTAGTGCGGGTGCACGAGCTGTTCGGAGTACTCGGCGACCAGCTCCGAGCGGAGCTCGGCGGGATCCGCGGCGGCGGCCAGCTCCCTGCGGAAGATGACGTTCACGGCGCCCTCGGCGCCCATCACCGCGATCTCGTTCGTCGGCCACGCCAGCGAGAGGTCGGTGCCGATGGAGCGCGAGTCCATCACGATGTAGGCCCCGCCGTACGCCTTGCGCAGGATGACCTGGATCCGCGGCACGGTCGCCTCGCAGTAGGCGTACAGCAGCTTGGCGCCATGCCGGATGATCCCCGCGTGCTCCTGATCGGTGCCCGGCAGGAAACCGGGCACATCGACCAGCGTCACCAGCGGGATGCTGAAGGCGTCGCAGAACCGCACGAACCGTGCGGCCTTCTGCGCCGCGGCGACATCCAGCACCCCGGCCATCACCATGGGCTGGTTGCCGACCACGCCGACCACGTCACCGTCGATCCGGGCCAGCACGCAGATGACGTTCGGCGCCCAGTTCTCATGCAGTTCGAGGAAGTCCCCGTCGTCCACCAGCTCGGCGACGACCTGCCGCATGTCGTAGGACTTGTTCGGCTCGACCGGGACTATCTCGGCCAGCCGGGGTCTCACATCCGTGGCCGCGTCGCGGGACGGCGCGCTCGGGGGAAGGTCCAGATTGTTGCCGGGCAGCATCGAGACGAGATAGCGCACGTCCTCAAGACAGCTCTCCTCGTCGTCGTGCACGAACGTGGCCACACCCGATCGGCCGCCGTGGACCTCCGCGCCGCCGAGCTCGGCGTGGGTGACCCGCTGGCCGCTCACCGCCTCGACGACGTCGGGCCCGGTCAGGTAGATCTGAGCGGTGTCGCGGACCATGAAGGTGAAGTCGGCCAGTGCCGTGGAGTAGGCGGCTCCCCCCGCGCACGGCCCGAGCACGACGCTGATCTGCGGTATCACCCCGGAAGCCTGGACATTGCGCTGGAAGATCCCGCCGTAGCCGTTGAGGGACATCGCCCCCTCCTGGATCCGGGCGCCCCCGCTGTCGTTCAGCCCGATGAAGGGGGACCCGGTGGAGATCGCCAGGTCCATCACCTTATGGATCTTCGATGCGTGCGCGTCGCCGAGCGACCCGCCGAAGAGAGTGAAGTCCTGGGCGTAGAGGAACACCCGGCGGCCGTGGATCGTGCCGGACCCGGTGATCACACCGTCGGTGTGCGGACGCTGCTCCTCGATCCTCAGGCCGTGCGCCTGGTGCCGGCGGTACATGTCGATCTCGGTGAACGACCCCTCGTCCAGCAGCAGGTCTATCCGCTCCCGCGCCGTGCGCTTGCCGAGCGCGTGCTGCCGGTCGACCGCCGGGCGGCGGCCGGCGAGGACTCCCTCGCGTAGTCGCTCACGCTGCTCGCGCAGCAGGCTCATGGACCGGACCTGCGGTTGCGGGGCCGGTGGCTTCGCGTGGAGACGCCCGTTCGCGTGCTCGTCCGGACGGCCGTTGACGCCCTCCTCGGTCGGCGTGGGCAGGGGAACGAGAATGAAATCGAGCTCCGAGGTGCTCATCGGCGTTTCTCCCCCTCGTTACTCAAGGCCCCGGCCCTCCGGGCGGTCCGCTCGCTCATGGGGGCATCTCCCGTCATTGCGTTGTTACAGACGACAGGCTCGGCAGGCCCGAACCCGCCTGCCGAGCGGACAGGTGACCGCTCTCGCGCAGCCAGCGCACCGTGTCGCCGACGGTCTCGGCGATGGGCCGTGGACTGATCCCATGGGTGCTGACGCCCTCGGCCGGCCGCGTGGCGCAGGCACACGTGTAGATGGCTCCGTACTCGGCTGGGATGTGCCACGGCCACACACGCTGCACGAGGTCGACGAACAGCCCGACCGGGATCATCCCCCGAGCCGGAAGGAAGATCGTCGGCAGTGCGCGTCCGGTGACCTCACGCAGCGCCTCCACGTACTGACGTGTGGAGAGGTAGCGGCCCGGCCCGAAGTGGCGGCCCGGCCTGTCACCCGGTGAGGCGAGCAGCCGGGCGTGCAGCGCGGCGGTGTCCCGCACGTCGCCGACCGGGAACCCGCCCAGAGGCCACAGAGGCGTCAGGCCCCGGAGCACGCTGCGGAGCCGGGCGTTCTGGTCACCCAGATTCGGGTCGTCCGGGCCGAGCAGGGCGGGCGGGTAAGTGATCACCACCGGGGCTCCCTCGGCCTGGTGCCGGCGTGCGATGACCTCAGCCGCGGCCTTGCTCGCCATGTACGTCTCGCGAGGCCGGCCGACAGGCGAGTCCTCATGGATCACCTGTCCCCGCGCCGGGAACATCGCCACGATGCTGGAAACGTGGATGATCGGGTCCGCGCCCGCCCGCCGCGCGGCGTCGAGCACGATCTCCGTGCCCCGTTCGTTGACCTGCCGCATTCTCATGTGGAGCCTGCTGTCGAAGGAGTACACCGACGCCGCGTGCAGCACGGCGTCGGCGCCGCGTACGGCGCGGGCCACGCTGTCCGCGTCCGTGACATCTCCGATGACCACGTCGACGGCGCCGAGGTCGACGTTCAGCGGCGCCAGAGCGCGCTTCACCTTGGACACGTCGCGGACGAGCATGCGGACCCGGTGGCCCATCCCCACAATCGCCGCAACCGAATGGGCACCGACGAATCCAGTACCGCCGGTCGCGCTCACCAGCATCAGATCATCTCCTCTAATCCACACCCAGTGAAATGCCCCTGCCTCCCTCCTGTCATCTCCGAGTGTGCTTTCACCCGGCGGCACGGAACGGCGGGCAGCCGCGCAGGCCGTCCGGAGACGATTTCCCCGCTGTGACGGACCGGCATTTCCCAGCCGATGGCCCGGCTCGGGAAAAAGGCCGGAACCAATCGCGCGCCGGCATATTCATCCGTGCCTTCGCACGTGAAACTCCATGAAAGCACCGTGGAAATCGGCCCCGCCGGAGCGGCTTCACACGGCCGCTTCCCGCTGATGCGCGGAGACGGCCGCCCGCCGGGACGGGTGCGGGCGCCCGGGGCCGGCGGACGGGCCTCCGGCCGTTCCGGCCGCCCCGGCGGCGGCGCCGTGTCCGAGCCGCCGGCCTCCGGTATCATCCGATGTGCCGTCGCCGCCGGTGCCCCTTCCGCGTCGGCCCGGCCGGCGCCACCCGGGACTAGGCGGAGGCATCCAGCCATGTTGGTCGAGTTGACGATGCGCCGGACCGCAGGAGAGCCCGTAGGCGATTCACCGGTCGACGGGATCCGGATCCTGGCGCTTCTGCCGGAGAGATGGCGTAAGGACCTCAGGCAGGCCACCGGAGACGTCGTGATCCGCGTCCACACCGATGAGGACGTGACCGGCGCGCAGATACGCGCCGAAGCGGTCGAGGCTCTCACCGACCCGGCGATCAGCCACTGGGAGCTCGCGGGCTGCCACGTCCTGACCTTGGGCCGTCATGGACCGGGGAAGAACGCCCCCTGATCCCCGCCGCCCCTCGTGGAGCCCGCTCCCCCGGTGCCGGCCGGGAGCGCGCCGATCCCGTGAGGACCACGACGCGGGCCGGTCGGCGGCTCTGTCAGATCCAGTTCTCCTCCTTGGCGCGCAGGGCGGCCTGGAAGCGGTTGACGGCGCCGAGCCGCGCCATGAGGTCCGCGACATAACGACGGTACGTCCGGACGGAGACATCGATCTCGCGCGCGGCGATCTCGTCCTTGTCGGCCGTCGCCATCACCGCGAGCACCCGCTTCTCCAGATCGGAGAGCAGTGGCGCGCCGCTGGAAGGCTCGGTGAAATCACGGAGATCGGTGGCGGCCTGCCACACGCCGTCGAAATAGGTGACCAACTGGGAGACCAGGCCGGGTTCCCGTACGAGTAGCGCGCCCCGCGAGCTCTCCTTCGGATTTATCGGCACAACCGCTACGCTGCGATCAAAAATCAGCATGCGGTCCATGGGATCTTC
Organism: Streptosporangium minutum; assembly: GCF_002149035.1. GTDB lineage: Bacteria > Actinomycetota > Actinomycetes > Streptosporangiales > Streptosporangiaceae > Streptosporangium > Streptosporangium minutum. The sequence goes on along the minus strand of NZ_NGFP01000114.1, from coordinate 1,198 downwards.
TGTAATGTGAATCTGCCCGCCAAGGCTGACGACATCACGCAAATATGCCGCCATAAACGGATCGTCAAGTGCTTTAGGATGATAAACCGCTTTTACCGCAAGCCCACGGCGCAGAGAGCGCGTATCCAGCGGGAGCGCCGTCTCGATGGCACCCCGCGAGAGCGGCCCGCCCGGATGCAGGCACAGCGTCTCCTTGTAGGAGAAGAATCCGAGGTCGTCGAGTCGCTGCCGGACCTGGTCGAGGCCCTCCACACGTTCGATGTCGAGCACCGGCGTCGAGTTCTCGCCGTGCCGCTGGTCCTCCACGAGGGAGGCGATGGCGTCGCGCGCCGCCAGAACGCGGCGGATCTCCATGTTGAGCTGATCCAGGCGCTGCTCGACGAGGCGCTCGATCCCGATCCTCGGCTCCGTTGCCACCACGCGGTGACGGTCGGTGAGGTCGAGCAGGGACAGCCGGCCCAGCACCTCGGCCGCGGCCTCGATCGTGTCGGGATCCAGGCTGAGCGCCTGCCGTACCGAGCCGATCCCCTCTCCACGGTGCCGCAGGAAGTATCGGTAGAGCTCTTCGGCTTCAGCCGAAACACCGATGACGGAAATGTCCATGGCTCACCTCCCGGCCATGTACTTTCACGCAGGGTGGCGACTTCGGGCTACTCCACCCTTGCCCGACTCCATGGATATGTATATTTACAAACTATCAGACATCAGATCATTCGTAAACACTCATATAGCACCGGCTCAGGCCCCGCCCGCCAGTTTCGCGAGGATCCGGTTGAGATGAGCACGGTCCTCCCGGGTCAGCCTGCCGATCACGCGGTCGTGGACCGCGGCGGTCACCGGATGGAGCACCTCCACGAGCAGGGCGCGCCCGGCGTCGGTCAGCTCGATCGAGTAGGCCCGCCGGTCGGCCCGGTCACGGCCGCGCGCGACCAGCCCGCGCTGCTCGAGGACATCGATGATGTGCACCATCGTCGACCGGTCGACGGCGAGCCGCCGACCGATCTCCTGCTGCGAGAGCGGGCCGGACGCTTCGAGCACGCCGAGCACGCCGTAGTCGCGCCAGCGGAGGTCGTCACCCTTCAGCACCTCCTCCAGCTCCGACGTGACCTCACGCGCCGCACCGTTGAGCAGCCAGCCGGTGGACTCGGCCAGCAGCCCCCGAGCCGGCGCGAGCTCGCTCCCGTCCCCACCCATAGCC
>NZ_NGFP01000113.1 GCF_002149035.1 Streptosporangium minutum | reverse complement strand
GGGGCAGGTTACTCACGTGTTACTCACCCGTTCGCCGCTCGAGTACCCCGAAGGGCCTTTCCGCTCGACTTGCATGTGTTAAGCACGCCGCCAGCGTTCGTCCTGAGCCAGGATCAAACTCTCCAAACAATGTTTGAAAGGTTTTCCCGACTGAAAGCACCCGACTCGCGTCGGATGTATCAACCAAAGGAATCCGTCCCCCACCGAGATGGGTTGGACGGGGTTGTGCTTCATGCACTGGCTTTTAACACACTGTTGAGTTCTCAAGAAACGGACGCGTTCTCCGTCGCCGTGACCGTGGTCCCGACTTCAGGGCGTTCCATTCCGTGTTCCCATCCTACCAGATCCGCCCGGTCCGTGTCAAACTGTCGCTTTTCGCTTCAGCCGACTCGAACCCGCCGAATCCGTTAGGATGTCGACCGCTCCGTCTCCGGAGCAACCCTTCTAACTTACTCCGACATCCGGTCCTTGTCGAATCGGATCCTGCCGAGACGCACGCGTCCCAGCAGAGGGATGTGATCAGAAGGGGTTCCCGAGGCCTTGGCGATCTCCGCCGACCCCCTCGGGCCTGTGAACTCTATGTACGCCGTCCCATCCCGTCAAATCGATGGCTCCCCGGCGGGAGACGTGTTTCCGTCCTGGTGGGTAGGGACCCGATATGACGGACCAAAGAGCGGTACCCCGGGCCCTCATCGTCCTGCTCTGCACCGCGGGTGCCGTGGTCACGCTGGCCGGCATCAGAGAGGTCGGGTCGATCGTCGGCCCCATGCTGCTGGCCCTGGTGCTCGTCCTGGCGGTCTCCCCCGTCCGGACCTGGCTGCAGAGACGCGGCGCCCCCGGGTGGACGCTGGTCGCGGTCCCGCTGACCCTGGTGCTGCTGCTGCTGTTCGGCATGGTGGCGATCCTGACCGTCGCGGTCGCGGAGACGGCGAACCTCGCCTCGACCTACGGGCCGGAGTTCAACCGGCTCGTCGCCGGGCTGCAGGACCTCGCGACGAGGTTCGGCGTCGGCACCGAACAGGTGAACCAGACGATCAAGTCGTTCGACCTGGGCAAGGTCTTCACACTCGTCCAGGGATTCGCCAGCGGGCTGCTCGGCGTGTTCTCCAGCCTGGTTCTCATCGTCGTCCTGCTGCTGGCCATGTGCCTGGACGCGCAGCCCCTCTCCCGGGTCCTCGCCGCCGGCGCCGCCTCCCGCCCCCTGCTCGTCCGGGCGCTCAGCGACTTCGCCCACAAGACACGTCGCTATCTCATCGTCTCGACCGTCTTCGGCCTCGTCTGCGCCGTGCTGGACGTGGCCGCGCTCTGGATGCTCGGCGTGCCGCTGCCCCTGCTCTGGGGCGTGCTGGCGCTGATCACCAACTACATCCCGAACCTGGGGTTCATCCTCGGGCTCATCCCGCCCGCCCTGCTCGGCCTGCTCGAAGGCGGCCCCAAGACCATGATCTTCGTGATCGCCTCCTACCTGGTGATCAACTTCGTGGTCCAGTCGCTGATCCAGCCCAAGTTCCTCGGCGACGCCGTGGGCCTGTCCACCACCATGACGCTGCTGTCCCTCCTGGTGTGGGCGTTCGTGCTCGGCCCGCTGGGCGCGCTGCTCGCCATCCCGCTCAGCCTGCTGGCCCGCGCGCTGCTGATCGACAGCGATCCCGACGGCCAGTGGGCGGCGGCTCTCATCTCCGGAGAAGTCCCCGCCGACGAGCGACGTTGACCGCTCCGGTGCGGTTGTCCACCTCCAGCTTCGCGTAGATGTGCACCAGGTGGCTCTTCACCGTGGCCTCGCTGATGAACAGCTCGCGGGCGATCTGCCGGTTCGACAGGCCGTCGGCCACCAGCAGGACGATCTCCATCTCCCGCGGGGAGAGCGACGCCCGCGGTGACCGCATCCTGGTGACCAGCCTGGCCGCCACCGGTGGAGCGAGGATGGTCTCCCCCCGTGCCACCGCCCGGATGGCGTCGAGCAGGTCGTCGGTGGGGGCGTCCTTCAGCAGGTAGCCCGCGGCCCCGGCCTCGATGGCGGCGAAGATGTCGCCGTCGGTGTCATAGGTGGTCAGCACCAGGACCCGGGGTGGACGCGGCAGGCCGCCGATCAGCCGGGTGCTCTCCGCGCCGGACATTCCGGCCCCCAGGCGCAGGTCCATCAGCACGACGTCCGCACCGGGTGCCAGCCGTACCGCGTCCTCGCCGGTGGCGGCCTCGCCGGTCACGGCCATGTCGCCGGCCTGGTCGAAGACCGCGCGCAGGCCTTTGCGGACGACGGGGTGGTCGTCGACGAGCAGCAGGCGGATCACGGCACGGGGAGGGTGACGGCCAGCGCCGTACCGAGACCGGGGGCGGACTCGACGGTGACGGCACCGCCGAGTTCGGCGGCGCGGTCGCGGATGAAGCCGAGGCCGTTGCCGGATCGGGTCAGCGGATCGAACCCGCGCCCGTCGTCCACGATGTCCATCGCCACCTCATCCTCCATGTAGGTCAGTGTGAGCGCGGCCCTGGCCGCCTCCGCGTGCCGGGAGACGTTCGCGAGCCCGCCCTGGGCGATCCTCAGCAGTGCGATCTCGGCCCGGCGGGGCAGCGTGTACGGCTCGCCGTCGAGCTGGAAGGCGGCTCCCTCCCGGGAGCAGAGGCGGCGCAGCGCCTCCTCCAGGGAGCCGTCCAGGCCCGGGGGTGTGAGGGCGTGGACGAAGCGGCGGGCCTCGGCGAGGTTGTCCTCGGCCGCGCGCATCGCCTCCTCCACATATCCGGCCGGGTCCGGCGGGGCGGCGCGGAGCAGCAGGACGATGCTGGACAGCCCCTGGGCGAGGGTGTCGTGGATCTCCCTGGCCAGCCGCTGGCGCTCGGCGAGCACCCCGGCCTCGTGCTGGGTCTCGGCCAGCTCGGCGCGTGTGCGGGTGAGCTCGTCGATGAGGCCCCGGCGGCGCTCGCTCTCCCGGTACAGGGCCGCGTAGCCCGTGACCATGAGGACGGCCGCCATCGCGCCGATGGCCGGGCCGACCACCTGGGCGGGGTTGAGCGCGGGGCCGTGCACGGCGAGCGTGCCTACGGTGACCGCGGTGACGGCGATCACGGCGGGGACGCCGGCGCGCGGCGGCAGCAGGTGCATGCAGAGGAAGAACAGCGGGAACGCCAGCCAGACGAAGTCCGTGGTGAGCACGCCGAGCGCCGTCCAGACCACGACGACGGCGGCCAGCCAGACCAGCGACGCCGTACGGCGCCTGCCGAGGGTGAGGCCGGCCGTGTAGACGGCTCCGAGCAGGGCGCCCCCGGACAGCGCCGCCCATGAACCGGACACGCGGGTCAGGCCGATCGCGAGCAGCACGTAGAACACGCCGTGCAGGCCGACCCTGAGTGTCCGCATCGCGGTCACCTCGAATTCCCCTTCCATATGCCCAGGTTAAGAGGGGTATGAGGGGTGCTCGCATCCAACCTTCGGTTGATTCACGTGCCGACCGGAGTCGCGATGCCCCGAGTGGGCCCGGCCGGAGAGTCTGGCGGAAGTCACCAGGCAACCGACCGGAGATCCACTTGTTCATCGCACTGAGAGACATCCGTTTCGCCAGAGGACGGTTCGCCCTCATGGGGTCCGTCGTGGCGCTCATCACCTTGCTGGTCGTCCTGCTGTCCGGGCTCACCGCCGGGCTCGCCGGGGAGAACATCTCCGCCGTCGAGAACCTGAGAGGCGACCGGATCGCGTTCGGCAGCGAGAAGATCTCCTTCTCCGGCAGCACGGTCACCGCCGCGCAGTGGAAGAGCCTGGGCGGGCAGCCGCTGGGGATCACGCAGACCCGGCTCACCCATGACGGCGCGGACCAGGCGATCGCGGTCTTCGGCTCGGAGTCCCTGGGCCCGGTCCGGCAGGGAGACGGCGAGCTGGCCGTCCCGCCGGGCCTCGGCCTGGCCGTCGGGGACACCGCGACGATCGGCGGCCGGCCGTACCGGGTCACCGCGATCGGCCCGGACGACTCCTACGGGCACACGCCCGTGGTGTGGTCCACGCTCACGGACTGGCAGCGCATCGCGCATGCCGGGGCGGACACCGCGACCGTGGCCGTGCTGAGCGGCGACGCCTCCGGGCCGGTGCCGGGCACCTACCCCGTCACCAAGGAGGAGTCGCTGGCCGGGATCGGCTCCTACACCTCGGAGAACGGCTCGCTGACGATGATGCGTGGACTGCTGTTCGCCATCTCGGCGCTGGTCATCGGGGCGTTCTTCACCGTGTGGACCGTCCAGCGCCAGGGCGACATCGCCATCATGAAGGCCCTCGGCGCGTCGAGCGGCTATCTGATGCGCGACGCCCTGTCCCAGGCGCTGATCGTGCTGGCGGCCGGCGGCGGGATCGGCGGGGCCGCCGGGCTCGGGGCCGGGGCGCTCGCCGGACGGGTCATGCCGTTCACGGTGGACGTCTCGACGACGTTCGTGCCGGTACTGGCCATGATCGCCCTCGGTATGGCGGGGGCCGTGCTCGCCGTCCGCCGCATCACCTCCGTCGACCCGCTGATCGCCCTGGGGAGTGCCCGATGAGCCTGGAACTGACCGACCTGCGCCTGACCTACGCCGACGGCGACAGCACGCTGGTCGCGCTCGACGACGTGTCGCTGACCGTCGGCCCCGGCGAGCTGGTCGCTGTGGTCGGCCCCTCGGGGTCCGGCAAATCCAGCCTGCTGGCGGTCGCCGGGACCCTGCTGCGGCCCGACTCCGGCCGGGTTCTCATCGGCGGGACCGACGCCTCGCGGCTCGGTGACAGGGAGCGTACGGCGCTGCGCAGGCAGCGGGTCGGCATCGTCTTCCAGCAGGCCAACCTGATCTCCTCGCTCACCGCGCTCGAACAGTTGCAGGTCATGGACCACATGCGGGGCGGGCGGTCCGGCAGGGCCGCCGACCTGCTGCGGGCGGTGGGACTGGACGGCAAGGAGAACCGGCGTCCGCACCAGCTCTCCGGGGGCGAGCGGCAGCGGGTCAACATCGCCCGCGCGCTGATGAGCGATCCGGCCGTGCTGCTGGTCGACGAGCCCACCTCCGCCCTGGACCACGCGCGCGGCACGGAGGTGATGCGGCTGCTGGCGGAGCTGACCGGGGAACGCGCCGTGGCGACACTGCTGGTCACCCACGACGTCGCGCAGATCGGCCACGCACATCGGGTGACGGAGATGGACGACGGCCGGCTGTCGGAGCGGCTGCCCGGTCTCACGCCGGGGGTCCCGGCGACGTCACGGCCCGGAGGCCGGTAGCGCGCCGCCGACGTCGCGGCCGGGAGGCCGGTGGCTTCCCGGTCGAGCCTCGCCGGGGTCCGGCCTGGGGGACGATGGCTCGCCGGTCGGGCCTCGCCGGGGTCGCGGCCGGTCGTAATCTGGGGGGATGTATCGCGAGTGGGCCCCGGATCCGGCGATCGCCGGGCGAGTGACCTGCCTCTGGACGTCGACGGCGACCTCGGCGGGGACGAAGCTGGTGCTTCCCGACGGTTCCGTCGATCTGATCTGGGGGCCGGACGGGCCGCGGGTCGCCGGCCCCGACACCGGGCCGCAGCCCGTGCGGATGTCCCCCGGTGACCGCTACATCGGGATCCGCTTCCGGCCGGGCGCGGTGGGCGGGGTGTTCGGCGTGCCGGTCGAGGCCCTGCGTGACCTGCGGGTGCCGCTGGCCGAGCTGGGCGTGCTGCCGGAGCTGACGGCCGACACCATGCAGGAGGCCCTGGCCGTACGGCTGCGCGCGACGCCCGCGCCCGACCCGGCCGCGCCGGCGATCGCGGCGGCGCTGGGAGCCGGGAAGAGCGTCGCGGAGGTGGCCTGGGATCTCGGGCTCGGCGAGCGGCAGCTCCACCGGCGGTCGCTGCGTGCCTTCGGGTACGGGCCCAAGGTGCTGCAGCGGGTGGTCCGGTTCCAGCGGGCGCTGCGACTGGCCCGGGGCGGGATGGCGCCGGCCGAAGTGGCCGCGGTCAGTGGATACGCCGACCAGGCGCACCTGGCCAATGAGGTCAGGCGGCTGGCCGGAGTCCCCCTGAGTCAGCTCGTGAGCCGGCCGTAGGCGCGCAGGGTCTCCAGCCGCCCGACGGTGAGGAACCCGCCCCACTCGTGGGCCACGAGCGGCGTCCACATGAGGAAGTTCGGAGCCCAGCCGCCGTCCGGCGACTGCTGGTCGATCAGCGCGTCAAGATGCCGGTCGAGCGTCTCGGCCTCGAAGAGCGGCAGCCGGCCGGGGACGGGGGCGAAATCGAGGGGGAAGTGAGCGTCGCCGGGGGCATACGGGTCAAGGCAGACGGTAGCCAGGATCGCCTCACGCAACCGTGCGAACTGGTGGTCGGCCCGGTCACGGTCGGGGACGTGCTCCAGGAAATGGACGACGGCCCGCGTGTGGTAGGGCTGGAGCTCCACCGTCTCCTCGATCGCGGACCAGGTGAAGGCGGTGGCCGGAGCGAGCCACGGGTGGTCGATCCCGTGCTTGTGCAGGAGGGCGGCGATCGACGCGGTGGGCACCAGTGAGCCGGGCGGGTCGTCCGGGGTCTCCCACCAGGGGGCGCGCGGCGTCTGCCGGACGCTCGGCAGCACGAACGGCACTCCCCCGTCCTCGGCGGTGACCGACATCAAGTAGTCGCAGGCGCCGGTGACCATCGGATCGTCGAAGGCATCCAGCCCGTCAAGGATCCAGAACGCCACCTCGACCGGTTCCGGCTGGCTCCCCGCGCCCCGCAGGTCCGGCTCCAGCGCGTGCCCGAAGCCGCCGTCCGGGTTACGGTAGGCGCGCAACGCCTGAAGCACCCGCTCTCGGCAACCATCGCCGAACAGGGCCTCGAACCTCAGCCGGTCAATCAGCCGGGCGTTGAGCCACAAGTATCGCCCGGCCGCGGCCAGTGCGTCCTCCGTCAGGGATCTCATCCCCCGACCGTAGGGTCGCCCAGCGGCGTCGTCTTGTAAGAATTGGACGTCTGGCCCCCGCGCCCGGAAGCGCACGCGCCGCCCGGGGCCGGTTGAGACACTGGCGGGCATGGAGCGCCGAGCCGTGATCCGGCTGCTGTCAGTGATGGCGGAGCCCACGTTCTTGGTACGGCAGAGCTCCTCCGGCGTCTTCGACCGCGTGACAGGCGTGATGGATGTAGATCCCAGGGTTCGCGGCCCACGGCCGTCTCATCCGTCTGATCGTTCAGGCGCCGTGGGCAGCCGGGTCAGCTCGATGCCGAAAAGATCGCGGTAGGCGGCGAGCGTCTCGGCGTCGGTGGTCAGGTGCTGTTCCCTGCGTCCGGCCGCCGAGGTGTGGACGAGCCGCCGGTCGCTCAGCGTGACGCGCCCCGCCTCGGTGAGGAGTGAGCAGACGAGCGACCGGGTGAAGTGCGACTTGGGCGAGGTCTGGTGCCACCAGCAGGTCGGCTCGAAGTCGGCCAGGACGCGCGGCCGCTGTTCGAGGCGGTATTCGAGCGCCCCGTCCTTCAGCACGTCGAGGTCGCCGTCGGCGCGCTCGGCGACGCGGAAGGTTCCTGCCGGGTCGGGCTGGTCGGCGCGGAGGTCGAGGCGGAGCGGATGGTGGCTGAAGGCGCCGAAGCCGACGTCGACGAGCCACGGGTCGGGGGCGTCCACCCGCAGGGCGAGGTGGTCGAAGGGCGGCCCGAGGGAGTCGTCGCCGACCGGGCGGGCGGACAGCAGGGTCACCTGGTAGCCCAGCGAGCGCAGCAGCACGGCGAAGGCGCCGTTGAGCTCGTAGCAGAAGCCGCCCCTGCGCCTGCCGACGATCTTCTCGACCAGGTCCTGGTCGTCGAGCACGACGGGTTCGCCCAGATGGACGCTGAGGTTCTCGAAGGGGACCGTCAGCAGGTGGCGCAGTTGCAGCTCGCGTAGCGACTCCGCGTCCGGGTCCGCGGGGCGGGCGGCGCCGATCCGCTTGAGGTATTCGTCCATGCCCCGATTCACTCATATCGCGGACCGGAAACACCATCGGACCCGACCACCGCGGACCGGGAACACCACCCGATGCGGGACCTACATCTCGACGGCTCCGCCGCTCACCCTGGTGCGGCCGTCGGCCTCGGCGATGGAGACCTTCAGCTCGCTGGGCTGTCCCATGTCGACGCCCTGGATGATCGTTAACTCGTCCGAGCCGGTCCCCAGGATCCGGAGGTAACCGCCGAAGGCGGCCGCCGCGGCGCCGGTGGCCGGGTCTTCGACGACGCCGCCGATCGGGAAGGGGTTGCGGGAGTGGAAGCGCTCGTCGCTCTCCCGCCAGAACAGGTTCACCGTCGTCCAGCCCTCGCGCGTCATGATCGAGCGCAGGCCGTCGAAGTCGTAGTCGAGGTCCGCGAGGCGTTCGCGGGATCCGGCGGCGAGCATGAGGTGATCGTTCCCGGCGAAGGCGACGTGCGGCGGGAACGCTCTGTCCAGGTCGTCGCGGGACCAGCCGAGCGCCGCGAGCGTCTCGTCCAGCACCGGCTCGGCGACCGGCGTGGAACGCGTGGGCACGCTGGTGAGCGTGGCGCGCAGCGTCTCTCCGTCGATGAAGGCGTCCACGGCGATCTCACCCGCGTTGGTGTCGAACGTCAGCCGTCCGACCCCGATCCGCTCGGCCAGGGCGACCGAGGTGGCGATCGTGGCATGGCCGCAGAACGCCACCTCCGCCGAGGGCGCGAAGTAGCGGACGCGGAAGGTGCGGCTCTCGTCGTCACGGCTGGTGACGAAGGCGGTCTCGGAGTAGCCGACCTCCGCCGCGACGGCGAGCATCTCGGCGTCGGAGAGCCCCGAGGCGTCGAGGACGACGCCGGCGGGGTTGCCGCCCTTGGGGTCGTGGGTGAAAGCGGTGTAGCGCAAGATTTCCACGTTGTTCATCACAGTTCTGAACTTATCCGGCCGTGCAGGAGCACGCCGGGCAGTTGGGCCGGGGTCACGGTGACGGTCGCCCGCATCTCCCAGGGGTGACAGGTCACTCCTGGGAGACGCACCGGGTTTTCACGCGGAGGCGGGGAGGGGGACGCGCGGCCCGGCGTCCGGCGGCTCGGCCGGGGCCTTGGGGTCGCGGCGGCCCCAGGGCATGGCCAGGGCCAGGATCGGCAGGAGCACGACGGAGCACTGGGCCCAGACCGAGTGCAGCGCCCACCAGGTGTTGGTGTCGAACTGGGTCATGTAGAGGTAGCCGTATCCGGCCCAGAGGGAGACGCCGATGATGGCGGGCCAGGCGAATCGGGTGGGGCGGGCCACCAGGAACGGCATGAACCACAGCAGGTACTGCGCGCCGAGGCGGGGCGTGACGACCATGAAGGCGAGCAGCAGGGCCGTGGTGAGGTCGACCGGGTCGGCGCGGCGCCAGAGGAAGGCGACCACGACCATCGTGACGTAGATCAGCCGTGTGCCGAACGTGGCGATCTCGGGGCTGAGCGTCCAGTCGCCGCCGACTGCGATCGCGCTGTAGCCCCATTCCCCGACGATCGGCCGGATGTCCTGGATCACATGGATGACCTCGGGGATCTGGCTCAGCGAGGTGCCGGCGAAGACGGGCAGCGTGACCAGGAAGAAGACCGGGGCGACGCCGGTGGCGACGAACGCGACGACGCGGGCGCGGAAGGTCGGCAGCAGCAGGAGCATGCCGGGGATCAGCCAGATCGGCCAGCTCTTGGCGCACAGGGCCAGGCCCATCAGCAGGCCGGCGAGCAGCGCGCGGCGGAGGGTCGCCCTCTCGCCGGGCCGGGCCGCGAGCGCCTGGCGCACCACGCCGCCAGGTGCCAGGGCGGTGCGCGCCGTCCCGCCGGGCGCCAGGGCCTGCCGTACGGCGCCGCCGAGGCCGAGGGCCGACACGCGCTGCCGTACCAGGGCGACCGGGTCGTTCGTGATGCCCGGGCGGTCGGGGTCGCCGGGACCGCGGGCGACCACGAACGCGGCGACGCCGAAGGCCAGCGCGACCGGCTCGACCTGGCCGTGGACCGCGGCGACGAGCATGGCCAGCGGGTTGCAGGCGTACTGGAAGGCGCGCAGCGACGCCTTGGACCCGCCGGCGAGCTTGCCGACCAGGGGGATCAGCGCGATGTCGGCCACCACGGTGACCAGCCGGCCGCCGATCTCCCACGGGATGCCCAGCCAGAGCAGCAGGCCGTACACGTAGGGGATGGTGGGCAGGAAGTGCCAGCCGCCCTCGCTGCCGAGCACGGGGTCCTCACGGTTCAGGATCGCCTCGCCGGCGGGCTTGAAGCTCTCCATGAAGTCGACCGGCTGCCAGGTGTCGATCGCCGAGGTGACCATGATGAGCAACCGGAAGCCGATGCCGACCGCCAGCACGACAAGGAGTGAGGGCCGCCACCCCCTCCACTGGGCGACCAGGGCGAGCACGACACCTGAGACGAGGACGAGCCCCGTGAGAATTGCGTAATCCATGACAGGTAACAGACTGCCGGAACCCACGGTCAACCACCCACCCGGTCGTCAAAACGAGACCAGTCTCTCAGCCTTTGTAGCATAGAGTATTTAAATAGTTGCATTTGGTGACATCGGGGGTAGGCATGACGAGAACACCGGATGAGGGACCCAGGTCGTTCGGCGGGTGGCTGGCGGCGATACCGCCGCGGGTCTGGGTCGCCCTGGTCCTGGCCGCGCTCGGCGTGGTCTTCGTCGCGCAGAACCGGGCGCGCGTCCGGATCCAGTGGCTGACGCTCACCGTGACCTCACCGCTCTGGACCGCGCTGCTGGCCGTCCTGCTGGTCGGCGTGATCATCGGGTTACTGCTCCGCCGCCGGCCGTCGAAGCGGAGGTGAACGCCGTGCGGGTGTAGAGCAGCGCGGCCAGGGCGGTCGCGGCGAGCAGGACGTAGCCGATCACGTAGGCGCCGGTGGCGGAGTAGACGACACCCATGACCAGCGGCGGGAAGTAGCCGCCCAGACCGCCGGCCGCGCCCACCAGGCCGGTGACGGTGCCCACCTTGGACGGCTCGACGAGCCGGGCGACCAGGGCGAACACGCCACCGGTGCCGAGGCCGAGGAAGAGCGCCATCAGCACGAAGCAGGCCCCGGCGGGGATCTCCGGCGGCGGGTTGAAGGCCAGGACCAGCGCCATGACCGTGGTCCCGGCGAACGACACCAGCAGCACCCTGGTCGGACCCACCCTGTCCGACAGCACCCCGCCCAGCGGCCGGGCGGCGACGGCGGCGATCGAGAAGCCCGCGTCGCGCAGGCCCGCCCCGGTCTGCGTGAAGCCGTAGACGTTCTGCAGCAGGGTCGGCAGGTAGGTGGAGAAGGCGACGAATCCGCCGAAGGCGACGGCGTAGAGGAACGCGCACTGCCAGGTGGCTCTGATCTTCATGGCCTCGCGCACGCGGGGCAGCGCCGAAGCGGTGGACGGCTTCCAGGCGGGCGAGTTCCGGCTGAACAGCAGCATGACGACGGCCATCACCGCCAGGGCGGCGGCCATCATCACGTGGGTCTGCATCCGGCCGGCGGACTCGACCATGCGGGGGGTGAGAAACGCCGAAAGCGCCGTGCCGCCCATGCCCGCGCCGAAGACGCCGGTGGCGAAGCCGCGGCGCTCGGGGGCGTACCAGGCGTTGACGAAGGGGATGCCCACCGCGAACGAGGTGCCCCCGACGCCGAGCAGGAAGCCCCAGAACAGCAGCCACCCGAAGGAGTCCACCCAGCCCACGAAGAGGACGGGCACGATGGTGACGGCGCAGACGATCGCGAACATCAGCCGGCCGCCGAGCCTGTCGGCGAGCATTCCGATCGGTATCCGGCCGAGGGAGCCGACCAGCACCGGGATGGCGACCAGCAGGGAGGTCTGGGTCGGCGACAGGCCGAGCTGCCTGCTGTAGCTCCCCGCGAGCGGGCCGATCAGGTTCCACGCCCAGAAGGTGATCGCGAACGCGGCCGTGGCGAGAGCCAGGTTGGCCGCCTGTCCTTTGCGAAGTTCATCCGACATATATACCGCCCAAAGCCGTAAATATTAACCGTGTGTGATGAACTGGACACATGGCGTCCGATGCCGAGAATCTACTCCTCAAGACAGGCCGGTTCTTCAGGCGGGTTCCGGCGAACGACGATCCGCGAACGCTGTATCTGGTGGGGGGCCGCGAGGGCGACGCCTTCTACCGGGACCGCTGGAGCCACGACAAGGTGGTCCGTTCGACCCACGGGGTGAACTGCACCGGATCGTGCTCGTGGAAGGTCTACGTCAAGGACGGGATCATCACCTGGGAGACCCAGCAGACCGACTACCCCAGCGTGGGCCCGGACCGTCCCGAGTACGAACCACGCGGCTGCCCCCGGGGCGCGGCCTTCTCCTGGTACACCTACTCCCCCACCCGGGTCCGCTACCCCTACGCGCGCGGGGTGCTGGTGGAGATGTACCGGCAGGCCAGGCGAGGCGGCCTCGATCCGGTCGCCGCCTGGGCCGAGATCACCACCGACCCCGAGCGCCGCCGCCGCTACCAGTCGGCGCGCGGCAAGGGCGGGCTGGTCCGGATCGGCTGGCCCGAGGCGACCGAGATGATCGCCGCCGCGCACGTGCACACGATCAAGACCTACGGCCCGGACCGGGTCGCCGGCTTCTCCCCCATCCCCGCCATGTCGATCGTCTCCCACGCGGTCGGCTCGCGGTTCGTGTCGCTGATCGGCGGGACCATGCTGTCGTTCTACGACTGGTACGCCGACCTGCCCGTCGCCTCCCCGCAGGTCTTCGGCGACCAGACCGACGTGCCGGAGTCGGCCGACTGGTGGGACGCCGCCTACCTGGTGCTGTGGGGCGCGAACGTCCCGGTCACCCGGACCCCGGACGCGCACTACATGGCCGAGGCCCGCTACCGGGGGCAGAAGGTCGTCGTGGTCTCGCCCGACTACAGCGACGCGGCGAAGTTCGCCGACGAGTGGCTCGCGATCCGGCCGGGCACCGACGGCGCGCTGGCCATGGCGATGGGCCACGTGCTGCTGAAGGAGTTCTTCGTCGACCGGCAGGTGCCGTACTTCACCGGCTACGTCAAGCGCTTCACCGACCTGCCCTTCCTGGTGCGGCTGCGCGAGCGCGACGGCGTCCACGTGCCGGACAAGTTCCTCACCGCGGCCGACCTGGGCGACACCGGCGAGGGCGCGGAGTGGAAGACGGTCCTGATGGGCCCCGACGGCGAGCCGGCCGTGCCCAACGGCTCGCTCGGCTTCCGCTGGACCGACTCGGGCAAGGGCCGCTGGAACCTCAGGCTGGAGGTCGACCCGCTGCTGACCCTGTACGGCGGGCGGTCGGCCGCGGTCGACCTGCCCCGCTTCGACGGCGGAGCGGGCGCCGTCCGCCGGGGCGTGCCGGTGCGGCAGGTGGGCGAGCACCTGGTGACCACGGTCTTCGACCTGATGCTCGCCCAGTACGGCGTCGCCAGGGACGGCCTGCCCGGCACGTGGCCGAGCGGCTACGACGACCCGGCCGAGCCGTACACGCCCGCCTGGCAGGAGCCGATCACCTCGGTCCCGGCCGGCAGGGCGGTGCGGATCGCGCGGGAGATGGCGGAGACGGCCGCGAAGACGGAGGGCCGCTTCATGATCGTGCTCGGCGCGGGGACCACCCAGTGGTTCCACGGCGACACGATCTACCGGGCGTTCCTGTCCCTGCTGCTGCTCACCGGCTGCCAGGGCGTCAACGGCGGCGGCTGGGCGCACTACGTCGGCCAGGAGAAGTGCCGGCCGCTGGCCGGCTGGGCGCAGCTGGCGGGCGGCCTCGACTGGTCCCGGCCGCCGAGGCAGACACCGGGCACGCCGTACTGGTACCTCCACACCGACCAGTGGCGCTATGACCGGTTCGACGCCGGGGAGCTGTGCTCCCCGCTGGGGCCGGGCGAGTTCAACGGCCTGCACACGGCCGACCTGGTGGCGCGGGCGGTGCGCAGCGGCTGGATGCCGATGGCGCCCGCCTTCGACCGCAACCCGCTGGAGCTGGGCGAGGCCGAGGACCCGGTGGAGTTCACCCGCCGGGAGCTGCGGGAGGGCAGGCTGAGGTTCGCCGCCGAGGACCCGGACGATCCGCGCAACTGGCCGCGGGTGCTCACCGTGTGGCGCTCGAACCTGCTCGGCTCGTCGGCCAAGGGCAACGAGTACTTCCTGCACCACCTGCTGGGCGCCGGCTCCAACCTGCCGCGGCCCGACCCGGACGCCCCTCAGGGCAAGCTCGACCTGCTGCTGTCGCTGGACTTCCGGATGACGTCCACGACGCTGTTCTCCGACATCGTGCTGCCGGCCGCGACCTGGTACGAGAAGCACGACCTGTCCACCACCGACATGCACCCGTTCGTGCACGCCTTCAACCCGGCGATCGACCCGCCCTGGGAGACCAGGACCGACTTCGACGCCTTCCACGCCATCGCGGCCCGCTTCTCGGAACTGGCCGCCGAGCACCTGGGGGTGCGCCGGGACGTGGTGGTCGTCACCCCCCAGCACGACACGCCGGGAGAGACCGCGCAGCCCGGCGGCCGGGAACCGGACGGGCCGGTCGTGCCGGACCTGGCCGTCGTGGAGCGCGACTACGGCGCCGTCGCCGGGAGGATGGCCACGCTCGGACCGCTCGCCGAGAAGCTGGGGCTGCCGGTCAAGGGGGTGGTGTTCAGACCCGACGCCGAGGTGGAGTGGCTCGGCCTGCGCAACGGGCTGGCCCGCGACGGGGGCGGCCGGGGGCGGCCGCTGCTGGACACCGAGGCCAAGGCGTGCGAGGCGGTCCTGGCGCTGTCGGGCGTCAGCAACGGGCGGCTGGCCCTGCAGGGGTTCGCCCAGCTCGCCGAGCGCACCGGGACGGACCTGTCGGAGCTGGCCCACGGCGGCCACCGGATCGTGTTCTCCGACACCCAGGCCAGGCCGGTCCACGTGGCCTCCAGCCCGGAGTGGTCGGGCAAGGAGGCGCACAACCGGCGCTACTCGCCCTTCACCATCAACGTCGAGAACGGCAAGCCCTGGCACACGCTCACCGGGCGCATGCACTTCTTCCTCGACCACGACTGGATGCACGAGTACGGCGAGGCGCTGCCGGTCTACCGCCCGCCGCTGGACATCGCGGCCCTGTTCGGCGAGGACGGGCAGGTGCAGGGCGGGATCGTCGTCCGCTACCTCACCCCGCACTCCAAGTGGTCGATCCACTCCGAGTACCAGGACAACCTGATCATGCTGTCCCTGTCGCGGGGCGGCCCGACCGTCTGGATGTCGGTCGAGGACGCCTCGGCGATCGGGGTGGCCGACAACGACTGGGTCGAGGCGGTCAACCGCAACGGCGTGGTCGTGGCCAGGGCGATCGTGTCGCACCGGATGCCCGCCGGGACGGTATACGTCTACCACGCCCAGGACCGCGTGGTGGACGTGCCGCTCTCGGAGCGGACGGGCCGGCGCGGCGGCATCCACAACTCGCTGACCCGGGTGCTGATCAAACCGACCCACATGATCGGCGCGTACGGGCAGCTCTCGTTCGCGTTCAACTACCTCGGCCCCACCGGGAACCAGCGCGACGAGATAACCGTCATCCGCCGGCGCTCACAGGAGGTGCGTTACCAGTGACCGGGCGGCGAACGAGGGAGGCGAGCGAACGGTGACCAGAGTCATGGCCCATATCGCCATGGTGATGAACCTCGACAAGTGCATCGGCTGCCACACCTGCTCCGTCACCTGCAAGCAGGCGTGGACCAACCGGAGCGGCATGGAGTACGTCTGGTTCAACAACGTCGAGACGCGGCCGGGACTGGGTTACCCGCGCCGCTACCAGGACCAGGAGAAGTGGAAGGGCGGCTGGGAGCTCGACCGGAAGGGGCGGCTGACGCTCAAGTCCGGCGGGAGGCTGCGCAGGCTGCTGAGCATCTTCGCCAACCCGATCATGCCGTCCATCCATGACTACTACGAGCCCTGGACCTACGACTACGAGAACCTCACCTCGGCGCCGCTGTCGGCGGACACCCCGGTGGCCCCGCCGCGCTCGCTGATCAGCAACGAGCCGATGGCCGTGCGATGGAGCGCGAACTGGGACGACGACCTCGGCGGCGGCCCCGCGCTGGCCTCGCGGGACCCGGTGGTGGAGAGGATCGGCGACCGGGTGCGGCTCGACTTCGAGAACGCCTTCATGTTCTACCTCCCCCGGATCTGCGAGCACTGCATCAACCCGGCGTGCGTCGCGGCGTGCCCCTCCGGGGCGATGTACAAGCGGTCGGAGGACGGGATCGTCCTGGTGGACCAGGACCGGTGCCGGGGCTGGCGGATGTGCGTCACCGGCTGCCCGTACAAGAAGGTCTACTTCAACCACAAGACCGGCAAGGCCGAGAAGTGCACGTTCTGCTACCCCCGAGTGGAGGTCGGGCTGCCGACGGTCTGCTCGGAGACGTGCGTGGGGCGGCTGCGCTATCTCGGGGTGATCCTCTACGACGCCGACCGGGTCACCGAGGCCGCCTCCGTGCCCGACGACCGCGACCTGTACGAGGCGCAGCTCTCGCTGTTCCTCGACCCCCGGGATCCGGAGGTGGCCGAGGCCGCGGCGCGGTCGGGCATCCCCGACGACTGGATGGCGGCGGCCAGGAGATCACCGATCCACGATCTGATCATGAAGTACCGGATCGCGCTGCCGCTGCATCCGGAGTACCGGACGATGCCGATGGTCTGGTACGTGCCGCCGCTGTCCCCCGTGGTCGACGCGCTGGCCGGCAGCGGGCACGACGGTGAGGACGCCGGGAACCTGTTCGGCGCGATCGAGACCCTGCGCATCCCGGTGGAGTATCTGGCCGAGCTCTTCACCGCCGGGGACCCGGCGCCGGTGACGGCCTCGCTGCGGCGGCTGGCCGCGATGCGCGCCCACATGCGCCGGATCAACCTCGGCGAGGAGCCCGACCCGTCGATCGGCGCGCGCGCCGGGCTGACCCGCGACGACATCGACGGCATGTACCGGCTGCTGGCGCTGGCCAGGTACGACGAGCGGTACGTGATCCCGACGGCCTACGCCGCCCAGCCCGGGTCGGTCGAGGAGATCGGCTGCAGCCTCGACTACGACGGCGGCCCCGGCATGACGGGCCCGTTCGGCGAGGCCTCG
Organism: Streptosporangium minutum; assembly: GCF_002149035.1. Taxonomy (GTDB): domain Bacteria; phylum Actinomycetota; class Actinomycetes; order Streptosporangiales; family Streptosporangiaceae; genus Streptosporangium; species Streptosporangium minutum. Next base: position 12,176 of record NZ_NGFP01000113.1, on the reverse strand, counting down.
GGGCAGCCGGTGCCGGTGGCGATCGAGAACTTCCACTCGCTCAAGCAGCGCCAGACGAGCGAGGGCGTCACCCACGAGCGCGTCAATCTCCTCAACTGGGACGGGAAGGGCGTGCCCAAGGGCATGTTCCCGGAGAAGGAGGACCGGTGAGCGGCCGCCCGGCCGGCCACGGCACGGACCGCGTGGTGTGGCAGGCCGCCGCGCACCTGCTCGCCTACCCGGAGGAGGCGTTCTGGGTACGGCTGCCGCTGATCCGCGAGGCGGCGGGCGCCGGTTTCGGGCCGTTCCTGGACCACCTCGCGCGGGTGGACCGGGGCGAGCTCGCCGCGCACTACGTGGAGACCTTCGACTTCAAGCGCCGCTGCTGCCTCTACCTGACCTACTACGCCGACGGGGACACGCGGCGGCGGGGCGAGTCGCTGGCCGCGCTGAAGGCCCGCTACCGGGCCGGCGGGTGGGAGCTCTGCGGGGACGAGCTGCCCGACTACCTGCCCGTGGTGCTGGAGTTCGCCGCGCTGGATCCTGGCGGGGCGGAGATCCTGCGGGAGAACCGGGCCGGCCTGGAGCTGCTCCGGCTGGCCCTGCACGAGTGCGCCTCGCCGTACGGGTCGGTGATCGACGCCGTGTGCGCCACGCTGCCGCCGATCAGCGGGGCCGAGCGGGCGCTGGTGGACCGGCTGTCCGGTCAGGGGCCGCCCGCGGAGTCGGTGGGGGTCTACAGGTGAACGGGCCGACGGGAGATCCGCGGACGGGCGGGGCCGTGCGAGGACCGCGGGTGAGCGGGCCGGTGGGAGGTCGCGGGTGAGCTGGACCGAGATCGCCTTCTGGGTGGTCGCGCCGTACCTGACGCTGGTGATCCTGGTCGGCGGGCTGATGTGGCGCCACCGCTACGACAAGTTCGGCTGGACCACCCGGTCCTCGGAGCTGTACGAGAGCCGGCTGCTGCGGATCGGCAGCCCGCTGTTCCACTTCGGGCTGCTGTTCGTGATCCTCGGCCACGTGTTCGGGCTGGTGATCCCGGAGAGCTGGACCGGCGCGGTCGGGATGAGCGAGTCGCTGTACCACGTGATCGCGCTGGTCGTGGGGGGTGTCGCCGGGGTGTGCACGCTGGCCGGGATCGCCCTGCTGATCTACCGCCGCCGCACCCGGGGCCCGGTCTTCATGGCGACCACGAGGAACGACAAGATGATGTACGTCGTGCTGGTCGCCGCGATCCTCGCCGGGCTCATGACCACGCTGCTCAGCGCCGCGTTCCAGGCACACGACTACCGCCAGACGGTCTCCCCGTGGTTCCGCGGGATCTTCGTCCTGCAACCCGACGCCGGGGCCATGATCCGGGCGCCGTGGACCTTCAAGCTGCACACCCTGGTCGGCATGCTGCTGATCGCGCTGTTCCCCTTCACCCGCCTGGTCCACGCCTTCGCCGCCCCGGTGGGCTACCTGTTCCGCCCCTACGTCGTCTACCGCAGCCGCGGCGCGGGCGACCACCCGGCCGTACGGGCGCCCCGCCCGGGATGGGACCGGTGACCCCGGACGGCTCCGGAGCGGAGCCGGCGTCGTCCGGGGTCACGCGCTCAGCAGCTCAGGTTGCCGCCGGGGGTGGTGCCCAGGATCTGGACGAACCTCTGGTAGGCGTTGACGCGGCTCTGCACCTGCGCCGGGTTCCTGCCGCCGCACTCCAGGGCGCCGTTGATGCTGCGGATCGTCTCACCGAAGCCGTAGCCGTTGACCATGGCGTTGTGCGCGGTCATCGTGCCCGGCCCGTTCTGGCTCATCCAGTACCAGATGCCGGTCTTCCACGCCACCGCCGGGTCGGTCTGCACGAGATTCGGGTTGTTGAGCAGGTTGACGCCGAGCGCGTCGCCGGCCGCCTTGTAGTTGTAGTTCCAGCTCAGCTGGATCGGGCCCCGGCCGTAGTAGGCGGCCTGACCCGCGGGGCAGCCGTACGGCTGGCCGGCGTCGCAGTAGTGCGGGTAGTTGGCGGTGTTCTGCTCGACGATGTGGACCAGGCCGCCGGTCTCGTGGTTGACGTTGGCCAGGAAGGCCGCCGCCTCCTGTCTCCTGACGGTGTCGCTGCCCGTCCCCGCGAAGGCGGGGTAGGCGCTCAGGGCCGCGACCAGGCCGTTGTAGGTGTAGAAGGAGTTGCGGCTCGGGAACATCTGGTTGAACTGCGCCTCGCTCACCACGAAGGCTCCGGGGTCCGGCGGCGTCGTGGGGGTCGTGCCGCCGCAGGTCCCCCGGTCCGCCCAGACCGCGGCGGTGCCCGGCGTCTCGTTCTGGGTCCACCACTTCGCCGACCAGTTGTGGCCGTTGTGGGAGGCCACGGCGCCGCCGGTGTAGACCGCCCCGGAGCTCCACGGGGTGGCGCAGGCCGCGGCGGAGGCGGAGGACATCGGCGTGACGACCGCCGCCACCCCCGCCACCGCCAGGGCGGCGAGAACCGCCATGACGTGTTTTCCGAACATCTGACCCCTCCTTCGTGCGGCACGGGCCGCACCGGATCGGCGACGGAACCGGCTGGTGGGGACCTCGCCGCCGGGAGTCCGTCTCTCCCGGCGGCGAGGGGCTCTCAGCCCAGGCCGTTGAGGTAGGCCCGGTGGCTACGGGAGAACTCGAAGGAGTTGTACTTGTCCCAGTTGATCGACCAGGTCATCAGGCCGCGCAGGTTCGGGTAGACGCCGCGCGGCTTGTACGGCCCGCAGTTGGTCCCCTTCGCCAGGCAGTCGAAGGCCTTCTGGACCTCGGCCACCGTGGTGAAGCCGTTGCCCGCGTAGGCCGCGGCGGGCAGGCCGATGGCGACCTGGTCCGGGCGCAGGGCGGGGAAGACGTTGTTCGGGTTCCCCGCGATCGGGAAGCCCGCCAGCAGCATGTCCGTCATGGCCACGTGGAAGTCGTGGGTGCCCATGGTGTGGTACTGGTTGTCCAGCCCGGTGATCGGCCCGGAGTTGTAGTCCTGGACGTGGAGCAGGGTCAGGTCGTTGCGCATGGCGTGGATGACGGGCAGGTAGGACCCGGCCCGCTGGTCGGCCGACCCGTTGGCGCCGGGGCCGTAGAACTGGTAGCCGAGCTGGACGAAGAAGGTCTCCGGGGCCATGGTCAGCACGAACTTGGCGCCGTACCTGGCCTTGAGGGTCTTCAGCGCGGAGATCAGGTTGACGATGACCGGGGTGGTCGGGGCGGCGAGGTTGGTGTCGCCCTGGTTGAGGTAGAGCGAGTGGCCCTCGAAGTCGATGTCGAGCCCGTCGAGGCCGTACCTGTCGATGATGGCGCTCACCGACTGGACGAACTTGTCGCGCGCGGCCGCGGTGGTGAGCTGGACCTGGCCGTTCTGGCCGCCGATCGAGATCAGCACCTTCTTGCCGAGCGCCTGCTTGGCCCGGATCCCCGCGATGAAGTCGGCCTCCGGCTCGACGCCGGGGCACTCGGCGACCGGGCACTGCTGGAAGCGGATGTCGCCGGAGGTCACCGAGGTCGGCTCGCCGAAGGCGAGGTTGATGACGTTCCACTCGTTCGGCACGTCGGCCATCCGGATGTAGCCGGAGCCGTTGGCGAAGGAGGCGTGCAGGTAGCCGACCAGCACCCGCTTGGGCAGGGTGCCCGACTGGTCGCCGCCGACCGTGGCGGAGACCTGAGCGGACCTGGGCGACTCGCCGGCCGGGTTGACGGCGCTCACCTGGTAGGTGTGCGTGCCCGCGCCGGGGGTGTCGGTGTAGGCGGTGGTGGCCGGCGAGCCCACCTTGGCGCCGTCGCGGTAGACGTTGTAGCCGGTCGCGTTCGAGGAGGGGTTCCAGCTCAGCGCCACGTTCGCGCCGCCGACCGTGGCGGTCAGGCCGGTCGGGGCGGCCGGGGGCGGCGGGGTGTCGTTGCCGATCACCACCGAGACCTGGTTGGACCTGGGCGACTCGCCCGCCGCGTTGACGGCGCTCACCTGGTAGGTGTAGTTGCCCTGCGGCGGGGTCTCGGTGTAGGCGGTCCCGGTGGCCGTGGCGACCTTGGCGCCGTCGCGGTAGACGTTGTAGCCGGTCGCGCCGGCGGAGGCGGTCCAGTTCAGCACGGCGCTGGTGCGTGTGCTCGTGCTGGTCAGGCCGGTCGGCGCGGCCGGGGGCTGCCCCTGTCCGGCCTCGCCGTCGAGCACGAAGTCGTCGGCCTGGTAGGCGCCCTGGCCGTACCAGCCGTTGACGTAGATCGTCACCGAGGTGGTCGAGGCGCCGGTGGTGAAGGTCCTGGAGAGCTGGGAGTAGGCCGACGGCGAGGAGGTCCACGTGCTCTGGTCGGTCGTGCCGGTGCCGAGCACGCCCAGGAAGACGTAGCCGCCCCGCACCCACGCCGACAGCGAGTAGGAGGAGGACGGCTTGACGCTGACGGTCTGCTGGCAGCGCGCGGTGTCACTGCCGGCCGGCGTGGCCTGCAGCGCCTTCGAGCCGCCGTGCACCGGCGACGACACCGCCGTGGCGCCCGCCGGCGCCGAACACGTCCAGCCGGCCAGGTCGCTCTCGAATCCGGGGTTCGTCGCGATGTTGGCGGCATGGGCGGGCGACGCGGCCAGCATCGTCCCGCTCAGCACCAGTACGGCCGCCGCCGCAAGTTTTCTGAGATTCAATCGATGGTTCATGACCTGCCTCGTGCGGCTGAGTGGGGGGTGTCACGGGGGTACGGCCCGCACCCACGGGGGCGGGGATGCGGGCCGTACGGTCTAGAAACCTGCGGTGATCTTGGTGAACTCCCAGTCGGCCTGGGCGATGCCGCTGCAGTTCTCCTGGACGCCGCCGCCGGGGCAGGGGCGGTCACGGTTGACGGACCAGAACGCGAACCGGGTCAGGCCCTTGGACTTGGCCCAGTCGCGGATCTGGGTCCACTGCGCCGGGGAGGTCTGCTCCTGCTGGTCGGACAGGCCGTTCATGCCGGAGATGCCCATGCGGGCGTAGGCCTGCGCGTCGGTCCAGCCGTTGGCCGACTTCAGCGCGTTCTTCAGGCCCTCGGAGGCGTTGATCGTGCTCTGGTACATGTTGGCGCCGCCGCCGAAGTCGAACGGCATGATCGTGTAGTTGTCGATCGGCACGGCGAGCGCCTTGGCCTGGTTGATCAGGCGGATGCCGGGGGCCGTCGGGCCGCTGGTCGAGGTGCCGAAGGTGACGACGACCTTGACGTTCGGGTTGTTGGCCTTGACGATCTTCAGGCCGTTGAGGATCCGGTCCTGCACGGTGTAGTTCTCGAACTCGTCGGTGTTCTCGATGTCGAAGTCGACCACCGCCGGGCCGACGGCGTTGATGACCTGCTGCACGGCGCCGGCGAAGGCCGCCGGGGTGGAGCAGTTCGGGCCGAGCTTGTTGCCCTGCCAGCCGCCGAAGGAGATCTGCACGCTGCCGCCCGCGGCCTTGATCTGGTTGATGGCCGCCTGGTCGGCGCCGCCGGTCAGCGGGCGCTGCCCGTCCCAGGCCGGGTTGCAGCCGCCGCTGGACAGGATGAACGCCATGGTGAAGGACTTGATCCCGGTCGCGTTCATCACCGTGACCGGGCTGGGCGGGTTGCCCCAGCCGGTGTAGAGGTAGGGCGCGCCGTCCATCTTGCCGCCGGGGCTCGGGCAGCCGGTGGTGGTGCCGGTGACCTGGGTGCTGGAGGCGGACTCGCCGACGGAGTTGTAGGCCCTGACCGTGTAGGTGTGCGCCTCGCACGTGCCCAGGCCGGAGACGGTGGCGGTGGTGCCGGTGACCTGGGCGCGCTGGGTGGCGCCCTCGTAGACGCGGTAGCCGGTCACGGTACCGGACGACGCGCCCCACGACAGGGAGATGCTGCCGTCGGTGGTGCCGGTGACCGACGGGGCGCCGGGCTGGCCGGGCGTGCCGCTGCCGGCGGTGGTGCCGGTGACCGAGCCGCTGACGCCGGAGAGGTTCCCTGCGGCGTCACGGGCGCGGACGGTGTAGGTGTAGCCGGTGGAGGGGGTCAGCCCGGAGTCGGTGTAGGAGGTGCCGGTGGCGGTGGTCACCAGGGTCGTGCCCCGGTAGACGTTGTAGCCGTTGACGCCGACGTTGTCGGTGGAGGCGTCCCACGCCAGCGAGACGGTCGACGAGCTCGTGCCGGTCACGCGGAGGTTGCCGGGCACGCTGGGCGGCGTGGTGTCACCGCCGCCGGAGGCGACCTTCCACAGGGCCGGGACGTTGGACGGCTCCCAGCCCGGCAGGGAGGTGTGGCCCTGGATGCATTCGTAGTCGACGCCGTTGTAGGTCACCTGGGCGCCGGTGGCGTAGGCCGTCCACGCCTGCCACTGGGGAGCGGCGAACAGGACGGCCGCCGCCTGGGGCGCGGCGTTCGCGACGGCGGTGAGCCCGGTGAAGGTCATCGCCAGGGCGGCGAGTACGGCGAAGGCCATGCGACGTAATCTCATGAGCATTCCTAGGGGAGAGTCGCGAGATGCGGCTTGACGGTCCTGGAGAAGTTCCAGTTGTTCGAGGCGTCCCAGTTGATCGACCAGGTCATCGCGCCCCGGATCTCGGGGTAGGCGCGCGGCGGCACGAAGCTGCCGCAGCCGGTCCGGGTGGCCAGGCAGGTCAGCGCCTGGTTGACCAGCGAGGGGGCGACGATGCCGCCGCCGGCCGCGCCGGGCCCGGCGGGCAGGCCGAGCGCCACCTGGTCGGGGCGGAGACCGTTCTCCAGCTGGATGCAGGCCAGCGCGGTCATGAAGTTGACCGTGCCCTGCGAGTAGGCGGCCATCTGGTCGCAGCCGAGCATCGAGCCGGAGTTGTAGAACTGGGTGTGGACGACCGTGAGGATGTCCTTGATGTTCAGCGCGAGCTTGAAGTACTCCGCGCCGGTGGACTGCATGTCGATGGTCTGCGGGGCCATCGTGATGATGAGGCCGGCGCCCGCCTTGGCGCGCAGCGCCCGCAGCGCCTGGCCCATGTAGGTGGAGTTGAGGCCGTTCTCCAGGTCGATGTCCACGCCGTCGAAGCCGTAGCTCTGCATCAGGGCGTAGACGGTGTCGGCGAACTTCGTCGCCGCGGCGGCGCTGGCCACCTGCACCCGGCCGAGCTCGCCGCCGACCGAGAGGATGACCTTCTTGCCGCGCGAGTGGAGCGTCTGCACGTCGGCCTTGAACTGGGCGTCGGTGTAGCCGCCGAGGGAGGCGGACAGGCCGGGGTCGACGCTGAAGACGACCTCACCGGGGGTGGCGGTGGACTCGCCGAAGGCGACCGCGACCAGGTCGTACTCGTTGGGGACCGCCGACAGCTTGAGCTCGACGGCGGGGTTGTCGAAGTTGTGCCAGTAGCCGGTGAGGAAGTGCTTGGGCAGCTGGCTGACGGGGCAGCCGGTGGTGGTGGCGCTCGCCGGGTCGCTCTTCGGGCCCTCACCCGCGGAGTTGTAGGCCGCGACCGTGTAGGTGTGCGCCTCGCAGACACCCAGGCCGGAGACCGTGGCGCCGGTCCCGGTGACCGTCGCCTTCACGGTCGTGCCCTCGTAGACCCGGTAACCGGTCACCGTGCCGCTCGACGCCCCCCACGACAGCGCGACGCTGTTCGCACCGCCCGTCGCCGACACCGCACCGGGCCTGCCGGGCGTTCCGGTGCCGCAGCCGGTGGTGGTGGCGCTCGCCGGGTCGCTCTTCGGGCCCTCACCCGCGGAGTTGTAGGCCGCGACCGTGTAGGTGTGCGCCTCGCAGACACCCAGGCCGGAGACCGTGGCGCCGGTCCCGGTGACCGTCGCCTTCACGGTCGTGCCCTCGTAGACCCGGTAACCGGTCACCGTGCCGCTCGACGCCCCCCACGACAGCGCGACACTGTTCGCGCCGCCCGTCGCCGACACCGCACCGGGCTTGCCGGGCGCGGTCTCGCCGCTCCCACCGCCGCAGTCGGCGCCGTTGAGCTTGCAGCCCGCCGGTACGGCGGCCGCTCCGCCGGGGGTGCCGAGGAAGCCGAAGCTCACGCTGCCGCCCGCCGGGACGCTGCCGTTCCACCCGACGTTGGTGAAGGTGAAGTGCTGGCCGCTGCGGGCCAGCGTGGCGTCCCAGAAGGACCCGACGTTGATCCCCGCCGGGAGGTCGAACTCGACCTTCCAGCTGGTCAGGGCCGTGGTGGAGTCGTTCTTGATCGTGTACTTGCCCTCGAAGCCGGAACCCCAGTCGCCGACCTTGACGAAGGTGGCGGAGGCCGAGGCGGCCTGGGCGGGGACCGCGACCATCATCGCCATGACGAGGGCCGCCAAGGCGACAAGAGATCGAGCGATGACGCGAAATTTCACGTTGACCTCATGAATTCGGTGGGGGGTGGCCGTACGGCTCACGCCTCCTGGGGGGTGCTCCTCGGGGAGAGCGAGGAGGCGAGGCACGAGCCGTACGGCGGGTAGGGCGCGGTCCCGGCCCCGCAGGAAGGGCGGGACCGCGCCGTGGATCAGCGCGGGCCGTCGCCCGGCGCGGCGGCCGGGGGCGCCGTCACCGGCGGCCCCGGGGCCTCCGCCCCGAGCGGGCCGCCTGGTCTATGTGTCCGGCTCTCCCGCCGACGGGTCCGGGAGCGTCGTGGGTGTGCCGCCGGCCGTTGTCGCCGGTGTGACGGCGGGAAGGGACGGCGCTCGCGTCGGGGCGGCGGCGGAGCCGTTCGCGGCCGGGTGGTCGCCCTCGACCCCCGGTCTCCGAGAGGCCCCGGCGGTGACCGTGACAGCGGCGGCGTCGGCGCTGCCGGGCGGGGAGGACCCGGGGGGAAAGCTTGCTGGAGCAGTCAGGAAGGGTAAAGGAAGGGCGCGCCGCATGATCGCTCCCATGAGGGGGGAACCTGGGGGGTGTAGGACGTCCGGATAATCGGACCTTCACGCGACGAAGACTGCCGTCGTCGAGTTTCCGCAGCTCGAAATCTGACCGGTCGGTGGCGGGCGGGCCATGCGACCTCCTCTTCGGCATTTCTTTTAGGAAAGTTTCCTAAGAGTTGTCGCGATCGTAGCCTTGACAGACTTCCCCCACAAGGCCCAAAAGCTTCGCATTTCAACGATCCAGCTAGGCACGGTCCAACCTCCGGCTCTGCGACCGGGGGACACTCCGGAGACATGAGGGGACGGGGCGGGGGGCGGAGGTCTCGCCCGGCCCGCCGCACGAGACCTCCGCCCCCGGTCGCGGCGTCAGGCCATGGCCTCGGACAGGGGTTTGCGGACCAGGTCGGGGACCTCGGCGTCGGCGGCCGCGTACCCGATCGGGAAGAGGATGTAGGGGCGCTCGTTGCCCGGACGCCCGCAGATGCCGGTCAGGAACGCCATCGGGTTCGGGGTGTGGGTGAGCGTGGACAGGCCCATCGCGTGCAGGGCGGCGATGAAGAAGCCACAGGCGATGCCGACGCTCTCGTTGACGTAGTAGTGCTTGACCCTGGTGCCGTCGGGGCGCACGCCGTACTTCTCCGCGAAGCAGACCACCAGCCACGGCACCGTTTCGAGGTAGCCCTTGTCGGAGCCCGTCTCCAGGTGGGCCAGGGCCGAACGCCACTCCGGGGTCAGCCGCCCGCCCTCGTAGTTCTGCCGCTCCTCGACCTCGGCCGCCTCCCTGATCCGCCTCCTGGTCTCCGGGTCGCCGATCACGACGAACTTCCACGGCTGCTGGTGGGCCCCCGAGGGCGCGGTGTTCGCCGTCCTGACGGCCAGCTCGACGCACTCGCGCGGCACCGGCTCGTCGCTGAAGAACCGCACGCTCCGGCGCCGGTCCATGTGCTCGTAGAACTCCCGGCCCCGCGTCACCATCTCCGCCTCGGGATAGCGCACGGGCCGGTACGGGATGAATGGATGGGAATGTTCCCGCGCCACGTTTGCCTCCATTGTTGGCATATATGCAGGCGTAGTCTGAATTGCGGCTACAGGCGAGGCAACACCGTGGTCGATCCACTGTCAGATTGGCAGCGCCGGATACGGCCCGCACTCCGGAGGTGGACAGATTGGCAGCTCGGAGAGACGGACTGGACGAGCTCGACCGCAAGGTGCTCCATCTGATCAGGGAACGTCCGAGGACCGGCCTGCTGGAGATCGCCCGCCTCCTCGGCGTCGCCCGGGGCACCGTCCAGGCCCGCCTGGACCGGATGGTCGCCGACGGCGTGATCACCGACTTCGGCCCCAACCTCTCCCCGCGCGCCCTCGGCTACCCGGTGCAGGCCTTCACCACCCTTGAGGTGGAGCAGATCACCCGCCCCGACATCTCCGCCGCCCTGACGGCGATCCCCGAAGTCCTCGAAGCCCACATCGTCACCGGCCCCGGCGACGTCTGGTGCCGTATCGCCGGACGCGACCACGAGCACATCCAGCAGGTCATCGACCAGACCCTGGCCATCCCCGGAGTACGGCGGAGCAGCACGGTGATCACCCTGTCCACCGTGGTCGCGCACCGGGTCCAGCCCCTGGCCGACGACCCCCGGCCCGCCGGTCGCCGATCGCCGTGAGCCGGTCCGGGCACGGGGTGAACCGCCCCTGAGGGGGACGCCCGGGCCCGGCAGAGCGGCAGGCGCCTTCCGGGGAGTACCGTGATACGGATCCCGTACCGCCCCCTGGAGCACCGCTATGTTCTTCGGCATCACCGATATATGGACCTATGTCCTCGGCGCCTTCTTCATCATCCTGCTGCCCGGCCCGAACTCCCTCTACGTGCTCGCCACCGCCGCGCAGCGCGGCGTGCGGCAGGGATACCGCGGGGCGGCGGGGGTCTTCCTCGGCGACACCGTCCTGATGGTGCTCGCCGCCGCCGGGGCCGCCTCGCTGCTGCGCTCGACGCCGGTCCTGTTCAGCGTCGTCAAGTACGCCGGAGCGGCCTACCTGGCGTGGATCGGGTTCCAGATGCTGCGGGGGGCCTGGCGCTCCTGGCGGGCGGCCGGGACCGCGGAGGCCGTCGCCGCGCCGGAGACGGCCCTGGAGGACCCGTTCCGCAAGGCCCTGGTGATCAGCCTGATGAACCCGAAGGCGATCCTGTTCTTCATCTCGTTCTTCATCCAGTTCGTGGACCCCGCCTACGGCACGCCCGCGCTGCCGTTCCTGATCCTGGGCGCGATCTGCCAGCTTTTCAGCGTGCTGTACCTGTCGGTGCTGATCTTCGGCGGGACCTTCCTGGCCGGCCAGTTCCGGGCGCGCCGCAAGCTGTCGGCCGGGCTCACCTCGGGGGTGGGCGCGCTGTTCATCGGCTTCGGCGCGAGGCTGGCCACCGCGACGCTCGGCTGACCTCGATCGCGACGCCGGCCACCGCCGGACGTGCGCGCGCACTGCCGTGTCCGGATCGTCGCGGACCGCGCCATCGGGAAAGCCCCGTTTCCGAACCGTTGCGGGCAGGCCGTTCTTCCGGGTGGGACGGCCGTCTCCCGGGCTGCCCCTCCTCTCGGGCGGCGCCGGACGGCTCATACGGTATCGGAAGGTTATAGAGAAGGCATGCATTCGGTTCGGGTACGGTAAGTGGCCCGTGAACGCCGGAATAACCTTCCTGTGAACACGTACGACAGACCCGACATGTCTGGCAGCTCCCTGTCGGGGTAGGCGCGCAGCACAGCGCCGGTCATTCCACCGTCCCGTGGAGCATCATGAGCCATGCACCCGTCGTCCTCCCCCGTCTCACCGCCCTGGCCCGGCAGGCGGTGCCGAAGATCCTGGAGGGCGTCATCGCCCCCCTCGCCGTCTTCTACGCCGCGCTGGCCGTCCTCGGCCTCAAGGGCGCGCTGATCGCGGCGGTGAGCTGGGTGTACGCGGGAGTGGGGTGGCGGCTGGTCCGGCGGGTCCCGGTGCCCGGGACGATGATCCTCGCCGCCATCGCGATCACCGTGCGGGCGCTGCTGGGGCTGTGGAGCGGGAGCGCGGTGATCTACTTCCTCCAGCCCGAGCTGGGCACGATCTGCATCAGCATGGTCTTCCTGGCCTCGGTCCGGCTCAACCGCCCGCTGGTGCAGAAGCTCACCCTCGACTACATCCATCTGCCCACGGCGGTGCTGAAGCACGAGCGGGTCCGCCGGTTCTTCGCCCGGATCACCCTGCTGTGGGCCTTCGTCCTGCTGGCCAACTCCGCGGTGAGCATCTGGCTCCTGCTGCACCAGTCGATCGGCACCTACCTGCTGGTCCGCACCTCGGTCGTCGCGCTGATCAGCGGCCTGGCGGTGGCCGTCTCCCTCTACGCCTTCCGCCGCGTCCTGCGCCGCCTGCACCACGACCCGGCTCCCGCCCCCGCCGTCTCCCCCGCCTAGGAG
>NZ_NGFP01000112.1 GCF_002149035.1 Streptosporangium minutum | reverse complement strand
GGGGGATCGGGGGCGTTCCGGCGTTCCCGTGAGCTTGGCGGCTGGGGCGAGGCGCCGATGTGGATCAAATGATGTTATCGCTATCATCCATTTGCGAGGAGAGGATTGATCAATCCCCTCGTTCTCGCAGATAGAGTGGTTATGATGGCGGTAAGCCTCGTCACGACGTGCATCCGATCTGTTAGCGCAAACAGTCGGATACCCTAGGAACAACTTCGATGAGGCGGGCAGGTTGACCCAGCAGGTATCTGGAGAGGCGTTCCCCGAACGCACGAGGGCCACCGTTATGGAAGACGTCGCGGAGCGGGCGGGCGTCTCGGCGATGACCGTCTCCCGCGTGCTCAACACCCCTGAGAAGGTGCGCCCGGACACCCGGGCCCGCGTTCTCGACGCGGTGCGCGAGCTGAGCTACCGGCCCAACTCCGCCGCCCGCTCGCTGGTGACCGGCCGTTCCGGGGTGCTCGGCGTGGTCAGCTTCGACACCACCCTGTACGGCCCCGCCTCGACGCTCCACGGCATCGAACAGGCCGCCCGGTCGGAGGACTACCTGGTCACGACAGTGAGCGTGAGCGCACTGAGCAGGCGATCCATCGGCGAGGCCGTGGACCGGCTCCGCTTCCAGTCCGTCGACGGCGTCGTCATCGTGGCCCCCCACGAGTCGGCCGCCGACGGATTGCGCCACCTGCCGCCCGACCTTCCCGCGGTGGTGGTCGGCGCGAGCGACGACCTGCCGGTCCCCGTCGCCGCGGTGGATCAGGTCACCGGCGCCGTACGGGCCACCAAGCACCTGCTCAGCCTGGGGCACAGGACCGTCTGGCACGTATCGGGGCCGCAGGACTGGATCGACGCCAGCGGGCGCATCGCGGGCTGGCGCTCGGTGCTGGAGGCGGAGGGGCGTGAGATCCCCGAGCCGCTGCTCGGCGACTGGAGCGCCCGTTCGGGCTTCGAGCACGGCAAGCGCCTGGCCCGCGACCCCGAGGTCACCGCGGTCTTCGTGGCCAACGACCACATGGCCACCGGGATGTTGCGGGCGCTCCGCGAGGCGGGGCGCCAGGTGCCCCAGGACGTCAGCGTCGTCGGTTTCGACGACGTCCCCGAGGCCGCCTACCTCTGGCCGCCGCTGAGCACGGTCCGGCAGAACTTCGCGGAGGTCGGCCGCCTGTCCTTCCAGCTGCTTCTCGACCGGATCGACGGCAGGGCCGGCGCGCCGCACCGGATGATCGAGCCCGAGCTCGTCGTGCGAGAGAGCACGGCCGCCCGCCTGCCCGGCTGACCCGCCCGGTCCGCTCGGTCCGCCCGCCGACGGTCCGCCCGCCGACGGTCCGCCCGCCGGCGGTGCGGTCACCGGTGGCGCCGGACGGTTCCGCCGGCCGTGCCCGTGCTTCTCTCCACGAGCGGCGCGAGGGCGCCGCTCGCCGCTTCGTGGCATGGGTTTCCGTTGAAACTCGCCGGCCTTTCAGCGGGGGAGGCCGGTGTTACGGTTCGATCATGAGCAGCACCGCAACGCCCGAGCCCGGGGCTCGGGGCCGTACGCGCCGCGCCATCCTGAGCGTGGCCGCCTCAGTGCTCGCCCGTGACCGCACCGCGACGCTCGCGGACATCGCCGAGGCCGCGGGCGTCGGCCGTACGACTCTGGACGGCTACTTCCCCGACCGCGAGGAGCTCGTCAGAGCGGTGGTCGAAGACTCCTTCGAAGCGGTCGACCGGTCGCTGAACGGGGCGGCGCTCGACCAGGGCCCACCGCTGGAGGCCATGCGCAGGCTCGTCGCGGCACTGGTGGACGTCGGTGACCGGCTGCGGTTCCTGTACGGCGATCCGCACGTCCCGCCGGGCTTCCAGGCGGGCGGCGGGACGGCCTTCACGGGCCGGCCGGTGATCGACCTCATCGAGCGGGGGCAGGCCGAGGGGGTGTTCGACCCGGAGGTCGGCGCCGCCTGGATCGAGCACACGCTGTGGGCTCTGGTGTACACCGGATGCGAGGAGGCCGCCAGGGGGAGGCGGCCGCGCCACGGCGTCGCCTCTGCCGTGTTCCGCACGCTGGAGAACGGCATCCATCTCCGGCGGCCGCCCGCTCTCCCGGCGTATCGACCACGGGCGTCGCCGGCAGTCGGGCCCGATCAATAGCGAAGACCCCGATGTGACGGAGGTGTCCGGGCTTCACACCGCACACGGAGGTCTTCGTGTCCCGCCGTAACGCCCGCCTGAGCGTCCACGGCAGACGACCGCTCATCGATCGGATCATGACCGGCCGATGCCGGGCGGGCGGTGCTGGAGTCCTGGCGGTCGCCGCACACCCGGTCCCGGCGGTGGGTCCGTCGAGTCCTGCGAGGTCACCCCGCTGATGTGGTCATGCCAGTCCGACCACAGGACTCAGATCCAGCCCTCCTCCCAGGCGCGGTGTGCGGCGGCGTGCCGGGAGCCGGCGCCGAGCTTGGCCATGGCCGCCGACAGGTAGTTCCGCACCGTGCCGGGGGCGAGATGGACCTGTGCCGCGATCTCGTTGATCGAGGCGCCCGTCCGTGACGCGCGCAGCACCTCCAGCTCCCGTTCGGACAGCGGGCAGTCGTCCTCCGACAGCGCGGAGGCGGCGATGTCCGGGTCCACGTAGCGCCGGCCGGCGGCGACGTCGCGGATGATCTCGGCCAGCCGGGTGGCGGGCGTGGTCTTGGGCACGAACCCGCTCACCCCCGCGGCCAGGGCACGGCGCAGCACGCCGGGCCGGGCGTGTCGGGTGACGAGGACGATCCGGGTGGGCAGCTCAGAGCGGATCGCCTGCGCGGCGCGCAGCCCGTCGGCGGGCGGCATCTCCAGGTCGAGCACGGCGATGTCCGGCCGCCGCTCGCGTGCCAGCCGTACCGCGTCCGTGGTGGTGGCCGCCTCTGCGACGACGTCCAGGTCGTCCTCCAGCGCGAGCAGCGCCGCCAGGGCTCCTCTGATGAGGTCCTCGTCGTCGGCGATCAGCAACCGGATCACCGCGCGCCCGCCTCGGCCGGGTACGCCCGCGCATCGGCGGGCAGCGAGGCAACCACCTCGAACCGGTCACCGTCGCACCGCCAGTCCAGCGTGCCGGCGACCCGCTCCAGCCGCTCGGCCAGGGAGCGCAGCCCGGTGCCGGGGCCTGCCCCCGCCCGGGGCCGCTCGGCGTCACCGTCACCACCGGCTCCCAGCCGAACACGGCCACCCATGACACCCCCGTCCCCGGCTCCCGGCCGGGCAGGGCCGGCCATGGCAGTCCCGTCATCGGCTCCCGGCCGGGCAGGGCCGGCCAGGACACTCCCGTCGTCGGTCTCCAGCCGGGCACGACCGTCCTCGACGCCGTCGTTGCCGATCCGGAGCCGGGCACGACCGTCCTCGACGTCGTAGGCGATGTACGCCTGTCGGGCCCGGCTGTGGCGCAGCACGTTGGTGGTGGCCTCGCGCATCACCAGGCCCAGGATGTGGCGGGCGGGCTCCGGCAGCGTGCCCGCCCCGGTGGCCCGGCCATGGTCCACGGCCGTGTCGATGTCGGCGGCGGCCAGCACCTTCGCGGCGTTGGCGATCTCGTCCTCCAAGGTCGTGCGCCGGTATCCCTGCACCACGGCACGGGTGTCGCGGAGTGCGTCGGCCGCCAGCCGCCGCACCTCCCGCATCTCCGCGGCGGCCCGGCCGGGGGCGGCCTCGGCGAGCCTCTCGGCCAGCTCGCTCTTGAGCGCGATCACCTGCAGGTGGTGTCCCTGGATGTCGTGCAGGTCGGCGGCGAACCGCAGCCGCTCGTTCTTGACCGCCAGCTCGGCGGCCAGGTACCGCGCCAGGTCCAGTCGGTCGGCGACGTCCCAGGCCCACAGCATGCCCAGTGCCATCCAGGCGACGGAGGCGACCATGCCGGCCGGGAAGGCCCCCGCGAGCAGCCACTCGGTGTCCCCTGAGGCGAGGGCCACGGACCCGCCGAGCGCCGCCGCGGCGACCACCGCGCCGGCGATGAGGGTACGGCGGTGCGCCGGCCGCAGGAAAGTCGCCGTGATCGACACCATCACCGCCGGGGCCGTCGCCCACAGCCCGTCATCGCGCAGGGCGAGTGGGACCGCGCCCAACACGGCCGCCGCCAGGCCCCCCGCCGCCAGCCAGCCCACCGGCGGCCCGCCGGCCCGTTCACGCGCACCCGAGGCGCCGGTCCGGTCCTGGGCGTCGCCGGGTAATCGCGGCAGCCGGCGGCCGAGCAGCACGACGACGGCCACGACCAGCACGGCCAGGGCCAGGCCGGTTGCGCCCCTGACCCAGGGGGCCGCGCCCTCGTCCATGGCCCAGGGCCTGACGAGGAGCACCAGGGAGACCGTGATGCTCCCGGCGAGGCTCCACCACGTGTAGCGGCGGAAACCGCTCAGTCCCGTCCCGCGCTCGCTCGACCCGTCACGCACGCGGCCATTGTCCCCCGCGTCGCAGGGGGTATGGAGCGCCCCGATGACAAATGTCACGAGATTTCGTGACATGCCCATGCCGGGACGTGCCAGTTCGGCACTACTGGCGGATCCCGCTCTCCCGCAGTCTGGGTCTCGCACACCCCAACCCCCTACACCGGAGGAGCACGAGATGAGAGCGAGAGCCGCCCACGGCCACGGCTGGTGGCCCTTCTTCCGCCACTACCTGGAGATGATCGCGGCGATGTTCGTCGGCATGGCGGTGCTCGGCGCCGCCGTGCGCGCCGGCCTGGCGCTCACGGGCCTGGAGTTCCCGGCGCGACCGGAGGTGGCCGCCCTGGAGATGGCCGTCGACATGTCCGCCGGGATGATCGTCTGGATGCGCTACCGGGGCCACGGCTGGGCCGCGACGCTGGAGATGGTCGGGTCCATGATCGTCCCGGCCCTCGTGCTGTTCCCGATGCTGTGGACGGGCGTGATCCCGGGCGACGCGCTGCTCATGCTGGAGCACGTCGTGATGCTCCCGCTCATGCTTCTGGTGATGCTCCGCCGCCGCGACGAGTACGGAGGTCCCGCCCGTGTCTGAGGTCCCGCCTGTGTCTGAGGTCCCGCTCGTGTCTGAGGTCCCGCCGCGCCGCTCCCGCTGGAGGGTCGTGCTGCGGCGATGGCCGACCGCCCTGGCCGTCGGGCTGTTGGCGGCGACAGCCGGAGGCTCCTCGGCGGGTGGGGTCACCCCGCTCGCCGAGGTCCTGCTGCTGCTGCCCCTGCTCTACCTCGTGGTGGCCAAGATCCAGCGGCGGGAGGCGTCGTGGCCGGTGCTCCTGGTCCTCGTCGCCCTCTACCTGGTCCTGCGGATGCTGGACGTGGTCGCCGTACCGGCCGTGTTCGCCACCGTGGCGCTTGCCGTCATGGTGTGGGGCGCCGCCGCCGGTGACCTGCGCCGCTCGGGCGCGTTCCAGGTGCAGGCCCTGGGGATGATCGGGTTCGGGGCGCTGGTACTGACCGCGCTGGTGGTGGAACCCGACCTGGGCCGCTATCTGGTGGCGGCGGGCTGGTTCCTGCACGGCCTCTGGGACTTCGTCCACCTCAGGAGGGACACGGTCGTATCGCGCTCGTACGCGGAGTTGTGCGCCGTCCTCGACGTCCTCATCGCCGCGCAGCTCGTGTTCCTCGCATGAGCGGCGCGCACGGGTCCGGACGTCGCCGGGCAAGGGCGGGGACCTGGCCGCCGCCCGGCCCCGGAGCGCCCACCTGACCGGGCCCCGGAACGCATGGCATCACGCCGAGACGGAGGAGGTGGCGGAAAGATCCCCGGGAAGGGCTTGGCCGATGATGACCAGAATGCTAATTTGGTCATCAGTCATCAGTCATCAGTCATCAGCCACGCGGCGGCGGAGGAGACATTCCATGGCCGGACCCCGGCACACCGGCCAGGGCGCACGCGCCGACCGGATCCTCGACGCGGCCAAGGACCTGCTGCTGCGCTGGGGATACCGGCGGGTGACGATCGACGAGATCGCCAAACACGCCGGCGTCGGCAAGGGCACGGTGTACCTGCACTGGCGCACGCGCGAGCAGCTCTTCCTCGCGGTCGGCGCGCGGGAGGCGGTCGAGATGATCGAGGCGGTGCTGGCAGCGATGCGGGCCGACCCCACCCAGATCACGCTGCACAGGTACATGCGCCGGTTCTTCGTGGAGGCGATGCGGAGGCCCGTGCTGCGGGCCATCTTCACCAGGGATGACGAAACGCTGGGCAAATTCCTGTCCAGCCCCTCCAGGAGGCCGCTGGAGAGCGCCAAACTCGTCGCCTCCCGCGAATACCTGGGTGTGCTCATCGAGCACGGCCTGCTGCGCGCGGGCCTGCGCCCCGAGGACCTGGACTACTCGCTGCCGACCATCGTGTTCGGCTTCTTCGCCATCGAGCCGCTGCTGCCTCCGGGCACCGCGCTCGGGCTGGAGGACAAAGCCGATCACCTGGCCGACACCCTGCGCCGGACGTTCGAACCCGCGGCGCCGCCCTCCACGGCGGATCTCGCCACGGCCGCGGCGAAGGTGATCGAGATCTTCGAGCGGCTCGCCCGCGAGTACCGGGACGCGGCCCGCGGGATCACCGGCGAATGACCTCGTGAGCCGTCGCGTGGTCGGAGCGGACCCCGGCCACGCGACGGCTCACGGCCCATCACGGGAACGAGAGGTGACCCCGGCATGGATCACGATGTCAGCGGCCTGCATCACGTGGGCCACGTCGTCACGGACATGGGACAGGCACTCGGGCTGTACCGCCGGTTGGGCTTCACGCTGCCCCCGCCGTCGTGTCCCGCGCTGCCGGCGGTCGTGGGCGCGCCCGCCGAGCCGTTCGGCGCGGCGAACACCCACGTGTATTTCCCGCGTAACTTCATCGAGCTGGTGACCGTCGTCGGCGACGGCGCGACCGGGCGCGTTCCGGCCGACGCCCGTCTGGTCCCGCTCCGCGTTCCCGACGACAGGCTGCCTGGGCTCGTGGCGGCGGTCCGCGGCACCGCCGCGAATCTGGCCGCGTGCCTGCGGCGCTTCGAGGGCATGCACATCCTGATGTTCGACTCGCCCGACCTCGACGGCGCCGCCGTACGGCTGCGCGCGGACGGTGTCGGGCACGGCGGCGTGCACACCGTGCGGCGTCCGGTGGAGACCGCGGGCGGCACGCGGACGGAGCCCGTCCGCTATCTGGAGATCGACGGTCCCGGGCCGGGCATGGCGCGGGGCCGCGTGCCGGAGGGCAGGGTCGGGTTCGCCGGCGATCCGGCTCCCGAGGTGGCCGAAGCGCGGTGGCACATGGACCACCCCAATGGCGCGGTCGACCTTCTCGGGTGCGTCATGTGCGTCGAGGACGCGGAACTGCCCGAGGTCGAGCGACGCTACGAGAGGTATCTGGGCCGGCCGGCGCGGCGGGCCGGGCCCGTACGGGTGTTCGACCTCGAAGGCGCGGAGGTCGTCCTGGTCGCGGGGTCGGCCCTCGCCGGCCTGCTGCCGGGCGAGCGTGCTCCGGCGCTGCCCGCGTTCGTCGCCTACACGGTGGCGGTGCGTGACCTCGCCGCGACCGGGCGCCTCCTGCGCGAGACCGGGGTCCCGCTCGGAAGGACGGCCGCAGGAGAGATCTTCGTGCCGGCCCGCGCGGCGCTCGGCGTCGCGATCGTGTTCCGGCAGGAGAGCCGGGTTCCCTCGGCGGGCTCGTCCTCCGGTGAGACGGGGGGAGGGGCCGCCGTCGCAGGGACGGCCGGCCGGCCGGAGAGAAGGCCGTGACCATTCCCCGGGTATCGCGGAACGCCCTCCGGAGGAGTGACCGGGAAAGGGGCGTGGCGGCCGGAGGGGGCCCTACTTGCAGAGGACCATCTGCAGGGACCTCTATGCAGAGAGTCCTCTGCATCTGTACCCTGGCGGGCATGATCGACACCCCCGAGCCGGCGCCCGGGTCCGACAGGCCCATCCGTGTCATCGACGCCCGCGGCCTGCGCGGGCTGGCGCACCCGCTGCGCATGCGACTGCTGGACCTGCTGAAGCTCGACGGTCCGGCGACCTCCGCGGGGCTCTCCGAGCGCCTGGGGGAGAAGACCGGCACCGTCAGCTGGCACCTGCGCCATCTCGCCGAGCACGGCTTCATCGAGGAGGAGACCGGCCGCGGCACCCGGCGTGAGCGCTGGTGGCGGGTGGCCAGGAGCAGGACGGTCCTCAACACCGCCGACTTCCGCCAGGATCCCGACATCCGAGGCGCGCTCTCGCTCTACCTGAACGAGCTGGTGCGGCGGAACTTCAGTCGGGTCGCCGAGTCCGTCGGCGAGGAATGGGACGACCGCTGGCGCGGCGCGCGCGCCATCTCCGAATGGACCGAGATGCGGATGACGCCGGCCCAGCTCCACGCGCTGAACGAGGAGCTGACGGCCGTCGTCGAGCGCCACGTCCCGGCCCCGGACGCCGAGCCCGACCCGGAGGCGCTCCCCGTCATCGTGCAGATCCAGTCGTTTCCCCGGAAGGAACGTGGCGGCGAGTGAGCGGGGACACGCGCGGTGGCCTGCTGCGCCGTCACCGTGACTTCCGGCTGCTGTGGTGCGGTGAGGTCGCGGGCAAGTTCGGCGCCTCCGTCACCGGCGTGGCGATGCCACTGATCGCCGTCTCCACCCTGCACGCCGACACCTTCGAGGTCAGCCTCCTTTCCGCAGCCACCTGGCTGCCCTGGCTCCTCATCGCCCTGCCGGCCGGCGTCTGGGTGGACCGGCTGCGCCGCAGGCCGATCATGCTGGCCGCCGCCGCCGTCTCCCTCCTGCTGTTCGCCGGCGTCCCGGCCGCCGCCCGGGGCGGCTTTCTGAGCATCGGCCTGCTGCTGGCCGTCGCCCTGCTGGCGGGTACGGCGACGGTGTTCTTCCAGACCGCCTACAGCGCCTATCTCCCCTCCATCCTGGAGCCCGCCGACCAGCCCGAAGGCAACGCCAAGCTGCACGGAAGCGCCTCCGCCGCGCAGATCGCCGGGATCGGCTCCGGCGGTCTGATCGCACAGCTGGCCGGAGCGGTGAACGGGATGTTCGCCAACGCCGCGACGTTCCTGGTGTCCCTGCTGTGCCTGGCCGGCATCCGGCATCGCGAGCCGCGCCCCGCCAGGGCCGGACGCCCGCCCAGGGCGCTGGTCAAGGAGATCGGCGAAGGACTGCGACTGGTCGCCGGCGACCCGTGGTTCCGTACGCTGACGGCCTTCGGGGCCGCCTCCAACGTCGCCCTGGTCGGTTACCAGTCGATCCTGGTGGTCTTCCTGGTCCGTGACGTCGGCCTGGCCCCCGGAGCCGTCGGCGGTCTGATCGCGGCCGCGAGCACCGGAGGCGTCGCCGGGGCCTTCGCCGCCCGCCGGGTCGCCGCGAGGATCGGCACCGCCCGCGCGACGCTGCTGTTCGAGCTGGGGCTGGCCCTCTTCGCCGTGCTCATCCCGCTCACCTTCGCCGGTGCGGGGCTGCTGCTGTACGTCGCGGGCGGTTTCTGCGTCTCCGCCGGCGTGGTGGCCGGCAACGTCATCAAGGCGAGCTTCCAGCAGAGTTACTGCCCGCCCGGGCTGCTCGGCCGGCTCACCGCGAGCACCGCGTTCCTCAACTACGGGACCATCCCGCTCGGCGCGCTGCTCGGCGGAGCGCTGGGCACCGCTCTGGGGGTCCGCCCGGCGATGTGGATCATGACGGCGGGCGTCCCGCTGGCCGCGCTGATCCTGTGGTTCTCGCCGATCCGCCGATGCCGTGACCTGCCGGCATCGCCGGCCCCGGGCGTGCGACCGACCGGCGGCGACGAACCGGCCGCCGGGCCGGTGATGTCTTCCCCGCTCCCGTGAGCTTCATGGTTGACTTATATAAGTAATTACTGAAAAACTGTCGCTCACGTGTTCGACAACCCGCGCACGGCGGGAGGAGCAGGAGGAAACGTGATCAAAATCGCGGTGGCCAGTGTCTTCGTCGAAGATCAGAGCAAGGCTCTCGACTTCTACACCGGGGTCCTGGGTTTCGAGAAGCGGCAGGACATCCCGCTCGGGGGCGCCCGGTGGCTGACGGTGGCCTCGCCCGCCGGGCCGGACGGTGTGGAGCTGCTCCTCGAACCCAACGGCAACCCGATCGCCAAGACCTACCAGCAGGGGCTCTTCGAGGCCGGGATACCCGCCACGACGTTCGCCGTCGACGACATCCATGCCGAGTACGCCCGGATGACACGCCTGGGTGTGGTGTTCACCGGCGAACCGGTGCAGGCCGGGCCGGTGACCAGCGCCGTGTTCGACGACACCTGCGGCAACCTCATCGGCCTGCACCAGGTGGGCTGATCGTTCCGGGGCTCGCTGGGGTGTTTATCGCGGCCGGACCGGGTAGCCGGTCCGATGCCCGACCCCCTCACTAGCGAAAAGAGCCTCATGATGACGAGCGAGAACCTGTGGACCTACCGCTCCGGTGTCTCCGAGACGGACCAGGGGCTGAGCGTGATCGGTTTTGACGTGGAGGCCACCGACGGCAAGATCGGCACGGTGGACGAGGAGAGCAACGTGGTCGGCGACAGCTACATCGTCGTCGACACCGGCTTCTGGATCTTCGGTAAGAAGGTCGTGCTGCCGGCCGGTACCGTCACCCAGATTGATCCCCAGGCGCGCAAGGTCCACGTCGCGCGCACCAAGGAGGAGATCAAGGAGGCTCCGGAGTTCGACGAGTCGACCTACCGCGAGCCCGGTTACCGTGAGGAGATCGGCGGCTACTACGGCCGCTACCCCCTGAGCTGAGCGCGAGCCGGTGGAGGGGCCGTCCCGGTGAGGGGCGGCCCCTTTCCCGTCCCGGCGACCTCTTCTCCACCGCCGGTCGCCTCACGCGCCGACCAGCTGCGGCGGCAGGGGGCGGCAGTGCAGCACGTCCAGCCGGGAGACGGCGCGGGTGAGCACCACGTACAACCGGTTGAGGCCCCGCTCCCCGGCCCCGGCGATCTCCGCCGGCTCGGCCACCACCACGTGGTCGTACTCCAGGCCCTTGGCCATCGTCGCGGGCAGCACGGTCACCCGCGCGCCGCCGCCCGTCCCGCCGGCCTCGGCGATCGTGACGCCCGCGTTCCACAGTGCCGCCGCCAGCCTTTCCACGGCGGCGTCGGCGGCGACGACGGCGATCGAGCCGTCATGGCGCAGGGCGTCGCGCACCGCGGCGACGGTGGCCTGCGGCAGGTCGGACACCTTCTCGACGCGGAGCCGGCCGTCGGTGCGGAAGGAGCGCGTCGGCGGCACGTCCACCTCGAGCGCCCCGAGCAGGCGGTTGGCGAGCGCGACCACGTCCGCGGGCACGCGGAAACCCGTCGTCAACGCGATCACCCGGGCTTCCGGCTTGCCCAGGTGCGCCAGCCGTTCCCGCCAGTCACGAGCGGCCCACGGCGCCGTGCCCTGCGCCAGGTCCCCCAGCACGGTGATCGAGCCGTGCTCGCTCCTGCGGGCGACGGCCCGGCACTGCATCGCCGACAGGTCCTGGGCCTCGTCGACGATCACGTGACCGTAGCCACGCGGGCGTTCCAGCAGGCCGGCGACCTCGTCGATGAGCACGGTGTCGGCCGCCGACCACCTGGCGCTCTTGAACGTCCGCGGCGGCCTGGCCCATGTGATCGCCGCCTGCTCCCGCGGTGTCAGCGTCCCGTCCGCGGCGCGTGCGAGCGCGGCGGGGTCGCCGAGCAGCTCCGCGACGACCTCGTGCGGCCGTACGGCGGGCCACACCGAGTCCAGGAACGGTGTGACGGCCCTGCCCATCTTGCGTGTCCAGGCGGCGCCGGCGGTCTGCCCGCGCGCCTCCGCCTGCCGTCGCAGCACGGCCACGGTGCGGGAGAGCACGCGCTCGCGTCCGACGGCGTAGGGCGGAGCCTCGCGCCGGGTGTCGTCCACGATGCGGCGGAGATCCTCCTGTGACACGCGCCAGCGGTAGGAGCCGTCGGGGACGGTGAGCGGCTCGGCGGGCCTGCGCACCCGCCCGTAAAGGGCCCGGCGCAGCACGTCCGCCATGCGGGCGTCGTGCTTGACGGCCGCGGCGGCGTCGCTGTCCACCTGCTGGACCGGGGCGTGGGCCAGCAGCCGGTCCACGGTCGTCTGCTCGACGTCGACCTCGCCCAACGCGGGCAGCACCGCCGAGATGTAGCCGAGGAAGGCGTGGTTGGGGCCGAGGACCAGCACGCCCCCGCGTTCGAGCCGCTGCCGGTGGGCGTAGAGCAGGTAGGCGGCCCGGTGCAGGCCGACGGCGGTCTTGCCCGTCCCCGGGGCTCCCTGGACGCAGATCGACTCCTCCAGCCCGGCGCGGACCAGCTCGTCCTGGTCGGGCTGGATGGTGGCGACGATGTCCCGCATCGGGCCGACGCGGGGACGTTCGATCTCGGCGGTCACGATCCGGCTCGCGGCCCCCAGGTCCTCGCCGCGGTCGAGTCGTTCGTCCTCGAATCCGGTCAGCGTCCTGCCCGACCAGCCGAAGCGCCGGCGTACGGCGACGCCCTGGGGGTCGCGGGCGCCGGCCCGGTAGAACGCCCGGGAGACGGGGGCGCGCCAGTCGATCACCATCGGCTGCTGTCCCACGTCGCCGGAGACGTGCCGGCGGCCGATGTAGTAGCGCTGGGCGCGGTGGTCGCCGGCGGAGGGGCCCGAGCCGAAGTCGAGGCGGCCGAAGAACGGCGGGCCGCCGGGCTCCTCGTCCAGCTCCTTGGCGAGGCTTTTGAGGTGCCGTCCGAGCCGCTCGGCGCTGTAGCGGTCGCCCGCCACCTGCTCGCCGATGACCACGTTCAGGCGGGCGCCGTCGAGCATCCTGCGCAATGCCGTCTCGCAGCGTGCGAGGTAGGCCTTCTCGTCGTCCAGCAAGGTCATCCTCCACCACCGAATCTTAACTCGGTTAATTTATTAACCAGGTTAACAGCATTGTAGGATGAACGTGTGACAGGACTTCGGCACATCAAGCGGCAGCGGATCCACGAGGCGATCTCCACGGCGGCGATCACGCTGTTCCTGGAACGGGGCTTCGGCGAGGTGTCCGTCGCCGAGGTGGCGGCGGCCGCGGAGGTCTCCAAGCCGACCCTGTTCAAATACTTCGCCACCAAGGAGGACCTCGTCCTGCACCGGATCGCCGATCACCAGGGCGAGGCCGCGCGCGTCGTGCGGCAGCGCGGGCCGCAGGAGGGGCCGCTGGACGCGCTGGAGCGCCACTTCCTGTCCGGGCTGGAACAGCGCGACCCCGTCACCGGCCTCAACGACCACGCGGAGGTGCTCGCCTACCACCACATGGTCTTCTCCACCCCGAGTCTGGCGGCCCGCGTGTCCCACTACATGGCCATGGACGAGGAGGCGCTGGCCGAGGCGCTCGCCGAGGGCGCCGACGACCTGACCGCGACTCTCCTGGCCGCTGAGGTGCTCGCCGTGCAGCGCGTGCTGGCCCGCCGGAACTGGCGCAGGCTCGCCGAGGGGGAGACGGCCGCGCAGGTCCACCCCGAGGCCGTCCGTGCCGCCAGGCGCGCCTTCGCCCTGCTACGGAACGGCCTGGACGCGGCCTGGGCGCCCGGGGACACGGAGCCCCGTTAGAGCCCGGGGTGCGGAGCCCCGTCGGAGAACGTCGCCGTCCCCGGCGAAGGCTCGCGGCCGCGGGTCGAGGAAGACGTCCCCCGGCGGGCGCCGGTCTATGCGTGGGCGCCCACGGTCACGGTGCCGACCGTCAGCCGGGGGACGCCTCCGAGGAACTCCCCGATGCGCTCCACCTGCTCGTCGAGCTCCTGGAGCCGGGCCGTGCTGAGGGGGGCGAACGGCTCCACCGTGATGTCGAGCCTGCGGCCGGAGCGGCGCAGGTGCCAGACTCCGGCCACCGTCCCGTCGACGAGCAGCACGGGGAAGTTCCCGGCCTGGCCGCCGGCCAGGGCGCGGTCGGCGGCCAGGCCGGGAAACAGCCGCTCGCGCGGATGGCAGCCGACGCTGTAGGCGTCGAAGTAGGGCAGCAGCCGCACTCCCCGGGGCGGCGCGGAGGGCATCGCGGTGTCCCCGGCGGCCAGCCACGCCGTATCGCCGTCGACCTCCACCTGCTGGAGTTCGCCGACCAGGGAGGCGAACAGCTCCGACGCCCACCGTCGCGGCGTGCCCAGCCACCGCGCGAACTGGGCCGGCGTGGCCGGGCCGTAGGCGTGCAGGTAGTGCCGGACGAGGCCGGCCAGGGCGCCGGCCTCGCCGGCGGGCCGGAAGCCGGGCAGCCACCGCTGCGGACTGGTGTAGGTGGTCTTCCGGCCCCGGTTGGGGCCGAAACACAGCGCGCCCCGGTTCGCCGCCGTGGCCAGGGCCTGACGCCAGCGCGGCCACATGCCCTGGAACGCCGGCATGACCAGGTCCCCGGCCCAGGGGCCGGTGGCCGCGACGACCGCCTCGCTCAGCTCGTCGGCGGTCAGCTCGGCGTCCCGCAGCGCGACCGCGATCGCCGCCACGACCTCGTCGGTCTGCTCGGGCGTCAGCCGTACGTTCTTGGTGTGGCCGCCGGCGGAGGGGAGCGCGGACAGCGCGCCGGTCCACATGGGCAGGTCGGCGGCGGGCAGCAGGTGCACGGTGCCGCGGGGCCCGAACGTCTTCACCAGGCTGCGCTCACTCCACAGGGCCTGGTGGACGTCCGCGCGGGTCAGGCCGGAGATCCGGAGGCCGATGGACAGCTCCGCGGCGGACAGCACCTGGGCGTGCGCGCCGCACATGACGGCGACGACGTCGGCCGGCCGGACGTCCCGCGCGGGGACCGACAGCGCGTGCCGCTCCAGGCGCCTGGCGCTGACCTCGCTCCATGACAGGCGTGCCTTCCGGCTCGTGGGGATGCTCATCGGGCACAACTCCTTCGGGCGGTCGCGCTCGGCCGCTGCGCCGCCGGACGCGACGTCGGGTACGGCCGGCGGGACCGTGGTCCGTTCCGGGCCGCGATGCGGCGTCATGTCCGACCCTAGAGTCCAGCTAGGACAGCTATTGTCCTAGATCGGTGGCATCCTGGAAACCATGAGCGACACTCCGGCGCGGCTGCTGAATCTTCTCTCCCTGCTCCAGACCCCGCGTGAATGGCCCGGCAGCGAGCTGGCCGAGCGGCTGCGGGTCAGCCCGCGCACCATCCGCCGTGACATCGACCGCCTGCGCGAGCTGGGGTATCCGGTGCAGGCGAGCATGGGCGCGGTGGGCGGCTACCGCCTGGTCGCGGGCGCGGCCATGCCGCCGCTGCTGCTCGACGACGAGGAGGCGGTGGCCATCGCGGTCGGCCTGCGCACAGCCGCCGGGCATCCCGTGGACGGCATCGAGGAGGCCTCCGTACGGGCTCTGGCCAAGCTCGAACAGGTGCTGCCCTCGCGGCTGCGGCACCGGGTCGGCGCCCTGAACACCGCCACCGTCCCGCTGCCGTCCGGGGGCGGGCCGACCGTCGACCCCGAGGATCTGACCGTGCTGGCCGCGGCGATCGCCAACCGCGAGCGGCTGCGCTTCGGCTACCGGTCGGGGGAGGGCGCCGAGAGCAACCGGCTGGCCGAGCCGCACCGCCTGGTGGCGGCCGGACGCCGCTGGTATCTGGTCGCCTACGACAACGACCGCGACGACTGGCGGATCTTCCGTGTCGACCGCATCCGGCAGCCACGGCCGACCGGCGCGCGGATCACGCCGCGCGAGCTGCCCGCCGACGACGCGGCCGCCTACGTCACCGGCAAGCTCAACAGTCTGACCCCCACCTACCGGGTGGTGGCGACCCTGCACGCGCCGGTCGAGGAGGTCGCGAGGCGTCTGGGCGGTCCTCCGGGCGATCTGGAGCCGATCGACGGGGGCGGCTGCCGGCTGCGCGGCCGTCCCGAGACCCTGGAGTGGGCGGCGTTCCGGCTGGCCATGCTCGGTTGCGAGTTCGAGGTCCACGAGCCGCCCGAGCTCGTCGAATACCTGCGCGCGCTGGGAGCCCGGGTCACCCGCGCGGCGGGCGGGCCCTCCCGCCGCCCTGCCGGGGACGACGGCCCGCGCGACACGGATCGCCCGCTGTCCCGGTGAGGCGCTGACACGGCGAGGCCGAGCGTGGCGGTGCGGCGGAGCGTGGCGGTGCGGCGGAGCGTGGCGGGGGCGCCGGCCGGAGGCCTCGGATCGCCGTGGATCTCCGGTGCCGGCAGCCCGCGCACGCCACCGAGGGCGTCCTGGCGCGGCGTCAGCTCGCGAAGCCGTCCAGGGTGGCGGGGACCGCCTTCGCCATGGTGGGGCTGCCGGTGTGCCCCGAGTCGTCCACCACGACGAGCCGCGCGTCGGGCCAGGCCTGGGCCAGCTGCCAGGCGTTCTCCAGCGGGCTGCCCAGGTCGAAGCGGCCGTGGATGAGCACCCCGGGGATGCCCGCCAGTCTGTGCGCGTCGCGCAGCAGGACGCCTTCCTCCAGCCAGGCGGCGTTGGAGAAGTAGTGGCTGCAGATGCGGACGAGGGCCATCAGATCGGCGGGGGGCCGGTCGCTGTAGGCGTTCGGCTTGCCGTTGACCTCCAGGGAGATCACCGCGTCCTCCCATGCCGTCCAGTCGTGGGCGGCCCTGGTCCGCACGGCGGGGTCGGGGTCGGACACGAGCCGCGCGTAGGCGGCCAGCAGGTCACCGTCGCGCTCGGCCTCGGGGACGCCCTCCCGGAAGCGCTGCCACTGCTCGGGGAAGAAGCGGCCCACACCGCGGTAGAGCCAGTCGATCTCGGAGCGGCGGGTCATGGTGACGCCGCAGATCACCATCTCCGACACCCGCGCGGGGTGGGCTTCGGCGTAGGCGAGCATCAGCGTGGAACCCCACGACCCGCCGTAGAGCAGCCACCGGTCGACACCGAGGTGCTCGCGCAGCCGTTCCATGTCGGCGACCAGGTGCTGGGTGGTGTTGGTGGTCAGGTCGGTGGCCGGGTCGGCGGCGTGGGGCAGGCTCCGGCCGCAGTTGCGCTGGTCGAACAGGATGACGCGGTAGCGCTCGGGGTCGAAGCCACGGCGCTGCCCAGGCGTGCAGCCCGAACCGGGGCCGCCGTGGACGACGAGCGCGGGCTTGCCCTCGGGGTTGCCGCAGGCCTCCCAGTAGACGAGGTGGCCGTCACCGGTGTCGAGGTACCCGTGGTCGTAAGGTTCGATCGGGGGATACATCGCCCCAAAGTACAACAGTGCTGTCGTGCCGGCGCGGAGCCGCGGCGGTCCCGGTGCGCGGCCGCGCCGGCTGCCCGGCGCGCTCGCCGGGGCGCACCGGGTGAGCCCCGCCCCAGGCGCTCCGCGCGCGAGTGGCGGGGCCCCGTGGCGGGGTCATGACCGGGTGAACCAGGTGACCCTGGCGCCGTTGCTGAAAGTCTCGGTCTGGGTGGGGGTGAACAGGGTGGGGCGGAACTCGCCGGAGAGGGCGGAGATGCCGGCGCCCGCCACCACCGGGTAGCTCTTGATGATCAATTCGTCGATCTCCGGGAGGAGGGCGGCGGCCAGCGTGCCGCCGCCGGCGAGCCAGACGTCCTTGCCCGTCTCCTCGGCCTTGAGCCTTCTGACCAGGTCGATCGGGTCGCCGGTGACCAGTTCGACCGACGGGTCGTTGATCTCGCCGAGGGTGGTGGACACGACGTACTGGCGCATGTGGGCGTAGGGGCTGGTCACGTCGGCGGCCAGTGCGGGCTCGTAGGTGCCGCGGCCCATCACGACCGTGTCGAAGGACTTGTTCGGCTCCCCGGCCGCCATCCCCACGTGGGGGCGGACGTGGGTGGGGACGGTCTCCGGGTAGCGCGCGTTGATCCACGCGACCATGTCGTCGGCGAGCGGGTAGAAGTCCCACTCGCCGCCGGGGCCGGAGATGTAGCCGTCGATGGAGAGGCCGACGTAGTACACAAGCTTCCGCATACCAAAACTCCGTATGTAGTACTATGGGTGAAGTGGTTTAAACTTAGTACTACATCTGGAGTGGTGTCAATTGCGGAAGAACCCTGAAAGACGTACGGCACTGGTCGACGCGGCCATCGAGGTGCTGGCGCGGGAGGGCGCGCGGGGGCTGACCTTCCGCGCGGTCGACGTGGAGGCGGGGGTGCCGGCGGGCACCGCGTCCAACTACTTCGCCAGCCGCGACGACCTGTTCACCCAGGCGGGCGGCCGGATCTACGAGCGGCTGCAGCCCGACGCGCCGACGATGGCCAAGGCCGCCGACGGGGCGTACGACCGGGCCACGCTCACCGAGCTCATGTACGAGCTGGTGGGGCGGATCGCCGCGTTCCGCACCGGTTACCTGGCCCTGCTGGAGCTGCGCCTGGAGGCGACCAGGCGGCCGGAGCTGCGTGCCGTGCTGACCGCGCGGGTGCGCGCGGACATCGACGCCAACCTAAGCAACCACGCGGAGTCCCGCATGCCCGGCGACGCCACCTCGGTGCTGCTGCTCTACCTCGCGCTGAACTGGCTGATCGTGGAGCAGCTCACGCTGCCGGAGATCTTCACCGAGCGGGAGGTCCGCGACCTGGTGGCGGCGGCCGTGGAGCGGGCCCTCCCGGAAGCGGTCACCGGCTGAGGCGCTCGTGGCTACGTCCCGCCCGCCGGCGCCTGCGGGGGTTCCCGCTCCAGGACCGGGTCGGTGACCCCGGGCGGGCTGACGCGCAGCTCTGCATCCCAGTGGGCCCGCCGGACGCCCGCCTGGTAGGCGCTTTCGAGGAATTCCAGCACGGTGGCGACGGGGTCGTCGTGGGCGCGCGCGTCGTCGTAGCGCAGGACGGCCAGGTGGCTGCCCCGCTGCGGCAGCCAGGCGGCCTGCGCGGGACGGAGCGGCTCCTCGGCCAGGCCCGCCGGTTCGGGTGCGGTGTAGGAGTAGAACGCCGGCCAGGGCATCGCGTCGTCGCCGAACCAGAACCCGCTGCTGACGACCTCCCGGGAGTAGGCCTCCCTGGTGACGGGGTCGGCCTGGGGCTCCGGACCGGCCGGGCGGCCCGAGAAGCGGGTGACGGCGATGTCGAAGGTGTGCCAGAAATGGTGCACCGGGCTGATCTTGCCGCAGAACTCCGCGGAGAAGCGTTCCAGCACCAGGTTGACCTGGGACAGGACCTGCCAGTACCGGGTGACCAGCGCCGGATCGTAGTCGGCGTGCTTGGTGTCCTGGGCGAACGGCGTGCCGTCGGGGAGCCCGAACGGCACGGCTTCGATCTCGACCTCGACGCCCAGGTCCTCCAGGGCCTCGAACAGGTTCCGGTGGAAGGAGGCGACCGACTGGCCGATCAGGCCGAAACTCACGCCGTGCCCGTCCAGCCGGTTGACGATCAGCCGGTGAGCGACGAAGTCGAAGTCGACGGTGAAGATCGGCATGCCGTCGAAGCCCCCTGACGGGCGGGTGGTGATGCCCCGCCCGGTCAGATGGAAGGGGACGTTCCACCAGTGGTTGCGGCGGACGCTGGCGGCGAGCCGTACTTTGCCGACGATCTGCGTGAACCGGTGCACGGTCTCCTTCGTGCCGACCCAGTCCTCCAGTGGCATGGCGGGAAACCACTCCATCGCCGCCCCCTCACTTCTCCGCTCGGCGTTCGCCGCCTCCGGTGCGCTCCTGGCGGGAGTGCGGGAGCGCATACCTCCATATTTCTCCGCTAAAAGTAGTCATATCATGACCTAAAGTGATCAATCGCCCTGGCTACCCCTCTGATCTGCGCTTACTCCACGCCGAAGGAGGGAACGGAACCCATGACGGGGCGGTCCGGGCCGGCCGGTCCCCGTGATGAGTGACACCGAGGACCGTCGCCCGCCGACGTCGCCGCCGCACGCCGGCCCGCCGTTCTCGCCCCCCGCACCGCCCGGCGCGTCCAGCTTCGCCGAGAGGAGACCGGGATGTCTCTGCCCGGAGACCTGCAGACCGTCGTCGTGACCGGACAGTATCTGACCCCCGACGGCGAGCCCCGCCGGGGCAGCGTGCTCATCGAGCCGGAGCCCGACGCTCTCACCAGCGCCGAGCACGGCCTCATCGTCCTCGGCGGGACCGAGGCGCAGCTCGACGACTCCGGCCGCTTCAGCCTCGAACTGCTGGCCACGGACGCCGACGGCGTCACCCCCTCCAGCTGGGCCTATCGCGTCACCGAGCGGTGGCCCGACGCTCCCGACCGCAGCTACTTCCTGGAACTCCCCGCCGCCGAGCCGGCCGTCTCCCTGCCCGAGGCCGCCCTCGCCGGCAGGACGCGCGCCGCCGGCGACGACCCCTCCGGAGACCGTCCGGGTATGGACGGCTCCCGGAGGCGCGCGGGCGACGGGGGGAGGCCCGCGGCCGGCGCGGTGGACTCCCTCGTCTACGACGCCCGCGAGCACGGCCTCACCGGTGACGGTGTCACGAACGACCAGCCGGCCCTGGCGGAGCTGGTCGACATGGCGGGCGCGGCCTGCGCCGCCGACGGCCGGCCGCGCGTCATCCACTGCCCGCCCGGCGTCTACTCCATCCGTGACTCCGGAACCGTGTGGCGGAGCGGGGTGTCCCTGATCGGCGCGGGGTCGGGCGCGACCCGGTTCGTCCTGTCGAACTCCGGAAATCCCGCCGACCCGACACCGCTGGCCTTCTTCACCGCCATCCAGCACGGCGCCGGCGTCGACAACCATCTCGCCGACTGCGCCTTCGCCGACTTCGAGATCGACGGCTCCGGCGTGGCGCTCGCGGAGTACGACGTGCTCGCCAAGGGGCTGGGCATGCAGTACGTGCTCCGGGGGCGGTTCCGCAACCTGTACATCCATCACACCGCCGCCTCGGGCTTCGGCTGCGACTTCCTGCAGGACTCGGTGGTGGAGGGCATCGTCGCCGTCGGCTGCGGGCGGCTGGACAGCGGCGAGCAGATAGGCGGAGCCGGTCTCGGCATCGGGATCGGCGGCTGGGGCGCGGTCGAACGCCTCACCATCACCGGCTGCACCGCCGTGGGCAACGGGACCAACGGCGTCTTCCTGGAACTCCAGGGCCGGGACTGGACCCCTCCCCGGGGCATCCGCATCACCAACTGCCACGCCGAGGGCAACAGGTACGGCATCTCCGACTGGGGCGCCGACGGGCTGATCGTCGCCGCCTGCACCATGATCGGCAACCAGGTGGCCGGTTACGACGTCTCCGGCCTGGGCACCACCTCCGTCGCCGGGCGGGGAGGCATCGTCACCGCCTGCGTCGTCGACGGCAACGTCCGCGACGGCATCAGCATCGGCAACACCCCCGGCCGCTACACCGTCGAGGGCAACCGCATCAGCCGTAACGGCCGCCACGGCTACCGGCAGCACAACCTTCCCGGCGGTCCCGCGCACGCCTCCACCGAGATGGTCCTCGACGGCAACGACATCTGGGGCAACGCCCTCGACGGCATCCGGGTCGACGGCACCCTCGTCGACGCGGCCCTGCTCGACAACCGGATCCGCGACAACGGGTGCCGGGCGGCCCCCGCGGCGTCCGGCGGGGGCGCCGGCGTCACCTACACCGCCACGTCCCTGACCGACGCCGCGGCCGCCTGGCCGCCCGACGGGCATCGCGGCAAGCTGCTCACCGTCGGCGTCCGCACGGCGGTCGTCGCCGCGAACACCGCCACCGAACTCGTCCTCGCCCCCTTCCGCCCCGGCGTGACGGCGGCCTGGATCGGCGATCCCCCCGCGCCGGGCACCCCGTACAGCCTGCCGGGCGCTCCCGCGGTCCGGGCCGGCATCAGCCTGAACGCGCCGGTCCTCAGCCCCACGATCCGCGGCAACCGCGTCTGGGACAACCAGGATCCGAAGACGCAGACCCACGGGCTGTGGATCACCGCCRACGGCAGTTGCGTGTCGGGCGCGGTGGAGGACAACGACCTGGCGGGCAACGCCGTCGCCGCGGCCCGTTTCGACACCGCCCCCTCCGGGGGCCGCTGGGAACGCGACCACGGTCTCGACGACCACCCCTGACCGTCGCCCGCGGGCATCGGCCACGACGACCGTCCGGCGAAGACCCCGCCGTGCCGTCGCGGCAGGCGCAGGCGGCCCGCGGGTCAGGAGGGCGGCCGGCCGTGGGACCGCGCGGGCAGCCGGACCGTCCACGACATCCTGTCTATCGTGTCCGAGGGCGAGCAGACCAGGATGGGGCACGGGCCGTCCTGGAGGACGGGGTCGAGCGTCGAGCCGTTCAGGGTCGCCCCGCCGCCCCCGGCGCCGATCAGCAGCAGGTCGGCGTGCCTGGCGTGGTGGGTGATCACGCGGGCGGGATCGCCGTAGGCGACGACCGTGCGCGCCCGCGCGGCGGACCCGCCCCGGAGGGTGGCGGCGATGAGCGCCTCCATCTCCGCCTCGCCCGCGCTGAGGCGCGCCCGCTCGCCCGCGGGACCCTCGGGCCTGTCCCGCAGGACGTGGACGACCACCAACTGCGCGTCCGTCCTGTCCGCCTCGGCCGCGCCATGGCGGAGTGCGGCGATGGAGCACGGTGAGCCGTCGAGGGCGACGACGACGTGGCGTGACGCGGGAAGAGACATCTCGGTCGGCTCCGTTTCTCGGACATTCCTTGAGAGAAGGGGGTGCGCAGACACTCTGACGGCATCGGGCGGACTCTCCCAGAGGCGCACGACCCTGTCCGGTCAGCCCTTGGTCCCTATCGGGGTACGGCACTGCATAACGCGTAACAAGCGCAAGCCGTACAGGGGTGGGACAGAGGGGATCTGAGACCCGCCCGGCGGACTTTTCGGCGGCCGGAAGCCGTGCCGGCCGGCACGGTGAAGGTACCGGCGGACACGTCCGCACCGCCGTACGGTGTCGTGCGGGCGGGTGGGGGAAGAATAGAAGGTACCGGCCGGCAAGCGGTGAGGCCGAAGGTCCCGGATGGCCACGTCCAAAGACCCTGGCGACGCCGGGTGCGCGGGCCGGAGCGTGAGAGTGTGCATATCGGTGGCAGGAGGGGGCCCGATGCGTACCCATGCCCATTGGGCGATGCGCTGCCTGCGTCTTCACCGCTTCGACGGCAATCCGCTGCGCAGGCGCTCGGACCGGATCGACACGGTGATCGTGCTGGTGAGCTTGATGATCTTCATGGCCTTCCTGTGGCCGGCGGCCGGACTCGGGCGGCAGGTCTACGCGAAGGGCCTCCAGGCCGAGCTCACCGGTCCCGGTCACCGGCAGGTGGTCGTCGCCGTGGTCGTGGACCCGGCGCACGGCCTGGGATGGCGGCCGCGGACGGTGCGGTGGACCACTCCGGAGGGGAGCCCGCGGACGGGCCAGGTGGCGCTCCCGCCGAGCACGCCCGCCGGTTCCCGCACCCAGGTCTGGATCGACGGGACCGGCAGGGTCACGGCGCCCCCGCAGCGTCACATGAAGACGGTCACCGACAGCACCGTCGCCGCGATCGCGGTGGCCGGTGGGGCCGGAACGGTCCTGCTGCTCTGCCTCGCCGGTGCGCGGGGGCTGCTGAACCGGCGCCGCGACGCCGAGTGGGAGCGGGCCTGGGCCCTCGCCGACCAGCGGTGGCGCCGGCCACGGCAGACCTGAGCGCGGGCAGGCCCTCCCCGGGAGGGCGGCGACGACTGCCGCGTGGATGACAACGGTGGAAGGAGAACACGATGAAGGCGTCGATAGGAGACAAGCTGGTCGTCGAGGGCACCCGGCACGGTGAGGTCCGGCGGGTCGGCGTGATCGTGGAACTGCGTCACCCGGACGGCTCCCCGCCCTACGTGGTGCGGTGGATGGGCGCCGATCATGAGAGCCTCGTGTTCCCCGGTCCCGACGCGCACGTGATGACCGGGGGGAACCTGCCGGACGAGGAGCGGAACCGGGCGCCGATCACGACGCCGTGACCGGCGAGGTCCGGGCTACCTGACGAGCACGGCGGCGCCTTCGAAGCGACCGGCGGCGAGGTCGTCCAGCGCCCGGTCCGCCGCGTCGAAGGGGTAGGCGACGGTCGCGACATGCGGGGGATACGCCGCGGCGAGCTCCAGATACCCCCGGCCGTCGGCGCGGGTGTTGGCGGTGACGCTGCGCAGCGTCCGCTCCTGGAACAGATGACGCCGGTAGTCCAGCGCCGGGATGTCACTGAGGTGGATGCCCGCCACGGCGAGGGTGCCGCCCCGGTCCAGGGCGGCCAGCGCGACGGGCACCAGCTCGCCGGCCGGTGCGAACAGGATCGCGGCGTCCAGCGGTTCGGGCGGGGAGTCGGCCGCGCCGCCGGCGGAGGCCGCTCCCAGGGTCACGGCCAGCTCGCGCGCTCCGGCCGACCGGGTGAGGACGTGCACGGTCGCGCCCTGGGCGATGGCGATCTGGGCGGTCAGGTGGGCCGAGGCGCCGAAGCCGTAGATGCCCAGGCGGCCGCCGGCGGGCAGGTCGCAGCGGAGCAGGGCACGGTATCCGATGATCCCGGCGCACAGCAGGGGAGCCAGTTTCTCGGCCGGCGCGTCCTCGGGGAGCGGGTAGACGTAGTCCTCGGGGGCGGTGAGATATCCGGCGTAGCCGCCGTCGGCGTCCCAGCCGGTGTAGGTGGAGGCGGGGCAGAGGTTCTCCGCGCCCCGGCGGCAGTAGCGGCAGCGCCCGCACGTCGAGCGGAGCCAGGCCACGCCCACCCGGGTGCCGGGCGCGAGCCGTACCGTGTCCGGGCCGCCCGCCGCCACGCGGCCGACGACCTCGTGGCCGGGCACGGTCCCGGGGCGGCGCGGGGGCAGGTCGCCCTCGGCGAGATGCAGGTCGGTGCGGCACACCGCGCACGCCTCCACCTTGACGAGCACCTCGCCGGGACCCGGCGCGGGGACCGGGAGCCTGGTCCGTTCAAGGGGACGCGAGGTGATCGGGCCGGGCCGGGCGACCACCCAGGCGTCCATCTCACGTGTCCCGGTGGCCGCGGGGCCCGCCGGATGCGGCGGCCGGTGATCGCCTGTCCTGCCGGATCCTCCCATACCCGCATTCCATCATGGTGGAGGCCCGCGGAGCCGGAGACTCCCGGAGACAGGCCATCACGTGGAGGCCCCAGGAGCCGGAGACCGGCCGGCCCGTCGGAGGTGAACAGGGGGACCTCGATCCCCGCGTCAGCGCCGCGAGCCCGCCGGACGCGGGCGGGCGATCCCGGTCAGCAGGTTGGCGACGAGGGCTTCGGCGAACTCCTCGGTCAGCGGCTGGTCGGGGATGAGGAGCCGGTGGTAGCAGGCGCCCCAGAGCTGGTCGACGACCACCTCGGGGTCGACGTCGGCCCGTAACTGGCCGCGCTCCCTGGCCCGCTCCAGGGCCTCGACGGCCAGCGCCCTGCGCGGGGCCGAGTAGCGCTCGCGGTAGACGGCCGACAGCTCGGGGTCGGTCTGGGCCTGGCCGATGAGCTCCGGTACGACGCGGCCCGCCGGTGTGTCGCGCATCAGGCGGACGAAGGCCCGCACCTGCGTGGTGAGGTCGGCGGCGATGTCGCCGGTGTCGGGGAAGGCCAGGGTGGGGCCGACGACGCTGAAGTAGCCCTCCAGCGCCAGCGCCCCCCGGGACGGCCACCACTTGTGGAGCGTCACCCTGCTCGCTCCCGCGAGGGCGGCGACCTTCTCGACGGTGAAGCCGGCCATTCCCTCGGCGAGCAGGAGCTCACCGGCCGCCCGCAGGACCTCCCGGCGCACCTCGTCGGCCGGGCGCCGCCCGCGTCCCCGGCGGACGGGCGGAGGAGACTGGGTCATGTTCTGCCTCCGGTAACTATATGTACACTCTGTTCATATTCACATATATGTACATAGTGTACATAGATTTTCGAGGGGGATCTGATCATGAGCACCGCACCGACCCGCGTCGCGATCGTCACCGGCGGCTCGCGCGGCATCGGCCGCCGCACGGTTGAGCGCCTGGCCGCGGACGGTTTCGCCGTCGTGGTCAACTACGCCGGCAACCGGGCCGAGGCCGAGGCCGCGGTCACCGCCGTCACCGAGGCCGGTGGCCGGGCGATCGCCGTACGCGCCGACGTCGCCGACGAGGACGCGGTGGCCGCGCTGTTCGACGCGGCCGAGGAGGCCTTCGGCGGCGTCGACGTCGTCGTGCACGCCGCCGGCACGATGTACCTGTCCCCGGTGGCCGACCTCGACCTGGACGCCCTGGACCGCATGCACCGCACCAACATCCGCGGCACCTTCGTCGTGGACCGGCAGGCCGCCCGCCGGCTGCGCGGCGGCGGGGCGATCATCAACTTCTCCTCGTCGGTGCTTGGCCTGGCCATGCCCGGATACGCGGCCTACGCCGCCACCAAGGGCGCCGTCGAGGCCGTGACCCTGGTCCTCGCCCGCGAACTGCGCGGCCGCGACATCACCGTCAACGCCGTCGCCCCGGGGCCCACCGCCACCGCGCTCTTCCTGGACGGCAAGGACGAGGAGACCATCGCCAGGATGGCCGCCCAGCCGCCGCTGGAGCGCCTGGGCACGCCCGAGGACATCGCCGAGGTGGTCGCCTTTCTCGCCGGTCCCGGCCGCTGGGTCAACGGCCAGGTCGTCCGCGCCAACGGCGGCATCGTCTGACCCGCCCCGCGGCCTCCGGCGCCGTGACGCTCCCGGTGCGGCGGATCCCCGCGCGCCGCAGGTCTCCGGAGCGGCGGATCTCCCCGCGCCGCAGATCTCCGGAGCGGCGGATCTCCCCGCGCCGCAGGTCTCCGGCCGCGGCCGGCCGTTCAGGGCGCCGGGGCGCTCGGCTCCGGCGGACCGGGCGCGGAGCGGTTGCCGGCGATCCCTCCTCATGACGGCTCGCCCTTCCCGGTGACGAGCCGGGGCGCGCCACCGGATCAACGCCGGATGCTACGGCCCGAGACCTGCTCGGTCCGCACGGTGATGAAATGGCCTCGGTCGCCGGGTGCCCATGTCGTCAGCGGCAGCGCCGACAGCCGGGCGATCTCCGAAGGGTCGCACACGGCTCGCGCGCGGCCCACGGCGGTGACCGACCAGCCGGTGTGCGCCTGCGGGTCGAAGTCGTCGGCCTCGAAGGCCACCACGGTGTCACGGGTGGCGGCGGCGAGTTTGGAACCCACGCCGGTGTGGATGACGATGTCCTCACCGTCGATGCAGAAGCCGACCGGCTGCACCGCGGGAAGGGCCCGGTCGGTGAAGACGATCCGTCCGATCGGCGTCGAGGCCAGCAGATCGATGCACTCCTGCCGGGAGAGCACGTGCAGCCCGGCCGAATCACGGTTCATACCCTCCAGGCTGGCTGGGCGCCCCGCCTGCGGGCAGGGCCGAAGGTCCCCTCATTCCGGGCGATCGGCCTTCGGACCCCCGGCCGCGCAAGGGCGCCGGCGGCCCGCGGTCACAACCGTGCGCCGTCCGGGCCGGCGGCCCGCGGTCACAGCCGCGCGCCGTCCCGGCCGGCGGCCCGCGGTCACAGCCCCGTGCCGTACCGGGCGGCCCCGCGGGGCGGCTTCCCCGCCGCGTCCCCGTGACCCGCGCCACCCCGTTGACCGGCAGACGGAACCGGTAGGGTCGCAGCTGGTGGCGCGCGCTCGCGCCGCATCCGGTCTCCGGCGGGCTCGGCCGCGTCGGCGGTCCTCTCGGTGAGCGGAGGGAGAGCCAGGTTGGTGTATCGCCATGCGACCGTCCGGGGAGACTACGAGGACCTCGCGAGCGGGGCGGTGCTTCACTCGGCGCCCGGATTCCCCGCCTTCCCGGTACGGCTGGCCTCCGAGGCGTTCCAGCGTGCCCTGGCCCTGCGCGGCGGCGGCGGACCGGCGACGGTGTGGGACCCGTGCTGCGGCAGCGGATACCTGCTGACCGTGATCGGGCTTCTCCACCGCAGCCGGATCCGGGCGTTGCTGGCCTCGGACGTCTCCGACGACGCCCTGCGCATCGCGCGCGCCAACCTCGACCTGCTCGGCCAGGCCGGCCTGTCGGCGCGGGCGGGCGTCCTGCGGGAGAAGGCCGAGCGGTTCGCCAAGCCCTCCTACGCCGCCGCCGCCGAGGCGGCCGGGCGGATCGGACGGATGCTCGCCGCCGGGGGAGGGGACGTCCCGCACGACGTGCGCCGCGCGGACGTCTTCGATCAGGGCGAGCTGGCGGAGGCCGCCGCCGGGTACGCCCCCGACATCGTCATCA
Source organism: Streptosporangium minutum (assembly GCF_002149035.1). Taxonomy (GTDB): domain Bacteria; phylum Actinomycetota; class Actinomycetes; order Streptosporangiales; family Streptosporangiaceae; genus Streptosporangium; species Streptosporangium minutum. The sequence goes on along the minus strand of NZ_NGFP01000112.1, from coordinate 1,515 downwards.
CCGACGTGCCCTACGGCGAGCAGACCACGTGGCAGGGGAGTGGCGGCGACACCGGCGTGCCGGGCATGCTGGCGGCACTGGCCCCGGTGCTCGCCGAGCGGGCGGTGGTCGTCGTGGCCGCGCGCGGGCGGAAGGTCCCGCTCGGCGGGCGCATCCGTGCCCGCGAGTCCTTCAAGGTCGGCACCCGGGCGGTCGCGCTCCTCACCGCCGACCAACTCGGCGATCACCTCACGGGCTGAACGGAGAAGTGACGGTCCGCGCGGCGACGCGCGACGGTTCCGGCTCTCGCCGGGTCTGCCAGGGGGCCGGACCCGCCAAAACGCGAGACGAGACGGATCGTCTTGACGAAACGGCCGCGGGTGGGCATAGTTGTCATCGCTTGCCGAGACGGCTCGTCTCGGCAAGCGGTGGAGGAGCCCCGCGCTCCGGTCCACCGCCCGTTCAGGCCGGCCACACCGGCAGTGAGGAGGACGCCTGTGCGCACCGCCCATCCGTCACCCGGCACCCAGCTCGTCCTGTCCGACATGACCAGGAGATATGACGACCACATCGTCCTCGACCGGGTCTGCCTCACCGTCAAGCCCGGGGAGAGGGTCGGTGTGATCGGCGACAACGGCTCCGGCAAGTCCACACTGCTGCGCCTCATCGCCGGACGCGAGCAGCCCGACAACGGAGCCGTCACCGTCATGGCGCCCGGTGGCGTCGGATACCTCGCCCAGACCCTCGACCTTCCCGGCGATGCCACCGTGGGCGATGCCATCGATCTGGCACTCGCCGACCTGCGGGACCTGGAGGCGCGGATGCGCCGGGCCGAGACCGGGCTGGGCGAGGCGACACCGGCCGGGCTGGCCGCCTACGGCGAGCTGGTGGCGCGGTTCGAGGCGCGCGGCGGCTATGAGGCCGACACGCGGGTCGAGATCGCGCTGCACGGGCTCGGCCAGCCCGGCCTGGACCGGGATCGTCCGATCGGCACGCTGTCGGGCGGGCAGCGGTCACGGCTCGCGCTCGCCGCGACCCTGGCCGCGGCGCCCGAGCTGCTGCTGCTGGACGAGCCCACCAACGACCTCGACGACGAGGCCGTGGCCTGGCTGGAGGACCATCTGCGCGGCTACCGGGGCACCGTGGTCGCGGTCACCCACGACCGGGTCTTCCTCGACCGGGTCACCTCGGCCATCCTGGAGGTCGACCACGACTCGCGCACCGTCCGCCGCTACGGCAACGGCTACGGCGGGTTCCTCGCGGCGAAGGCGGCCGCCAGGGCACGCTGGGCTCACGAGCACGAGGCCTGGCGGGCCGACGTGGCCCGCCAGGCGGCGCTGGCCCAGTCCAACATCGGGAGGCTGGCCGCCATCCCGCGGAAGGCTCCGTCCGCCTTCAGCGGTGCCGGCGCGTTCCGTGCGAGGTCGCGGGCGCACGGGGCGATGAGCAGGATCCGCAACGCCCGCGAACGCCTGCACCGGCTCACCGGCGACCCGGTCCCCCCGCCGCCTCGGCCCCTGCGCTTCACCGCCCGCC